>JALGTU010000010.1 GCA_029821195.1 Candidatus Zipacnadia bacterium | reverse complement strand
GTAGCCGGGCTTAATGATGGTGAAGCGGTATTGGCGCGGCTTGGCCTGTGCCGAACAGATGCTGACGGTGCAGGGCGTGAAGCCCTTGAAGTAGCCGTTGACAAAGACCTTGGCGTGATCGGGCTGAGAGGTGGCCAAGACAGTGGCGCAATTGGGCCAGGCTGCGTCGCTGAAGGCGAATACCAAGGCAACTATGAGCAGAAGAATGGAACACGGCAGTGCAGCGCGGCGCCGCCGCGCTGGCCCCGTTCGTACGGTGAGTGACAGCAAGTGATTTGTCCCCTGGCGTTAAGCTGTTTGAGCAACTACGGATGAGTGGCCGGACCATCCACGATGAAAACGGCGGTCTGATAATCTCGGATGTATGCGGCGTTCTGCTGCTCGCCAGCTCTCCTGGTAATTGGCGTTCGGCGAATACCACGACTGGCTCAGGAAGTAGCTGCGGATGTGGGGGTTTTTGAAGGGGCGGCCGTGGCGAGCGTAGATCTCGTTGCGCATCAGGGTCAGTTGCCAGTTGGTATATCCGGCCAGGTCCGCGTCGGTCACCCGCCGCTGGCTGGTCCAGGTAGCGAGATAGGTGCCCCCGGTTCGCCGCCCGGTGCTGGCGGGTCGCCGGGACGCAGTTCTTAGATTCACGCACAACGAACCGGCACCGGGCACCGAGATGTCCACCTGGCTGCCGTAGTAGTCCACCGTTCCGCCGAGCGCTTCGCCCACGAAGCGCAGGGGCACATGGACGCGGCTGCGGATAATCCGGGGCGGCACGTCGAGATAGACCGTTTGCCCGTTGACGTAGGCGGCGTAGTCATTGACGAACATGGTTATATGGTCGCTGCCGCGGTCTATTTCGACCGCCTTGCGGGCCCCGTCCCACTGCACGGTGGCGCCGAACGACTCGAAGATCCCGCGAATGGGTACCAGCAGCCGGCCGCTTTCTGTGACTCGGTCCACAGTGATTTCCCGAACGTCTGCGGAGGCAGCCGCCGGCAACAGCACTACGATTACGCACAGCATTGGCACTAAGCACTTGCGCATCTGGATTACCTCCCGTGACGGATTAGGCATACGGCCCGCCTGCTGTGTGGGCCGATGGTACGCTGGGCAGCAATTCTTATACCCATATTGTTCGCCGGTAAGCAGATGGCACCCTTCATAACGGTGATGGGGCCACCGCGCCAGTGGATGCAGAACTACGCAGTCTCTGAGCGTATCACTGTGGTGGTGCCGAAGGCCGGATTCGAACCGGCACGGGCCGAAGCCCACTGCCTCCTGAGGACAGCGTGTCTACCAATTCCACCACTTCGGCACCCACTGCACAGCTATGATACGGCAACTTTTCGCCGTTGTCAAGAATCGGCGGGGAGGGGAGGTGCCTCCTGGCCAGTCAGCCGGGCCCAGGGAAGGGAACCCCTGACCTGTGGCGAACAGACGGAGGTAAACGTCGGGGGCATTATTATGTGCAGGGGTTGCTGCAAATGCACCCATGGGAGGTATTGCGGTTGATGAAACTCACCTCGGAACAAGAGAGTCGGTTGGAAGAGCTTGTGGCTGAAATGACCCTGGAGGAGAAGGCGGCCCAGATGGGCGGGGTCGGAGGACGGCAGTTGCTGGATGATGACGATGAGCTGTCGCGAGATAGGATGCAGCGGGAACTGAAGTACGGCATCGGGCAGATAGCGCGAATCACTGGTCAGAAGGAGATTGCCCCCGCTAAGAGAGCCCGGCTGGTCAACGAAATCCAGCACTTCCTGCTCGAAGAGACACGGCTGGGTGTGCCTGCGATAGTGCACGACGAATGTATCGCGGGCCTGATGATGCTGGGAGCCACGATCTTCCCCCAGCCTATCGGGCTGGCCTCCACCTGGGACCCCGAGATGGCGAGGCGGATGACCGACATCATTCGGCGGCAGGGCCAGGCCGTGGGCGTGCGGCAATGTCTGTCGCCGGTGCTAGACGTGGCCTGGGATCCGCGCTGGGGGCGGATCGAAGAGACACTGGGCGAAGATCCCTACCTGGCCTCGCGGATGGCCGCAGCTTTTGTCCAGGGGCTCCGGGGGAGTGATTTGCAGACAGGCATCATCGCCGCGCCCAAGCACTTCGCGGGAGGCGGCTTCTCTGAGGGTGGGCGCCATCCGGCGTCGGTGCACGTTGGGCCTCACGAGCTTCGCGAAATCTTCCTGTTCCCCTTCGAAGTGGCTATCAAGGAGGGCCAGGCCGGCGCGGTTATGAGCGGTATGCACGACATTGACGGGATTCCGTGCAGTGCGTCCGAGGAGCTCTTGACCAAGATCCTGCGGGACGAGTGGGGGTTTACCGGGGTGGTCGTGGGAGACTACGGTGCCATTGACCAGTTGCACACTGTGCATTGCACCGCCGCAAGCAAGACCGAGGCTGCGGAGCAGGCGCTGAAGGCCGGGGTAGACGTCGAGCCGAACTGTTGGGATTATTACCGTGAGCCCCTCCTCGAGGCGGTACGCGACGGGAGGATCCCGGAGGCTCACGTGGACCGGGCGGTACGGCGGCACCTGCGTGCGAAGTTCGCGCTGGGCCTGTTTGATGACCCCTTTGCGGACGAAGCCAGCGCTGCGAAGGTCTTCGATATGCCGCAGCACCGGGAATTCGCCGGGGAACTGGCCCGCCGCTCCATCGTCCTGTTGAAGAACAGCGACGGCCTACTCCCACTTCCCCGTGATATCAAATCTCTCGCGGTGATCGGGCCAAATGCCCACGAAACTCGGAACGTACTGGGGTACTATTCCTATAGGGATAGGGCGGGGTCGGCGGGGATTCGCATTGTGACCATCTTGGAGGGCATACGGGGGAAGACTTCCCCGCAGACTGAGGTTAGCTACGCCCAGGGCTGCGCGGTAGGTCCACCAGCGCTGCGTGTTCCGCGCTGGCCGATGGAGATGAGTGACTCGACAGAGGGCTTTGCGGAGGCAGTGGCCCTCGCGCGCGCGGCGGATGTAGTAGTGGCGGTGGTGGGAGGGTCGTCGGGCCTGACCACCTCCGAGAACCGCGACCGGACCGAGATTACGCTGCCCGGTGTCCAGGAGGAACTGCTTAAAGTGCTGTATGAGACCGGCACTCCGCTGGTGGTGGTTCTGGTCAATGGTCGGCCACTGTACAGCCCGTGGATGTTCGAGAATGTGTCGGCCATTGTCGAGGCGTGGCTGCCGGGCGAAGAGGCAGGCAACGCCGTGGCCGACGTGCTCTTCGGCGACTACAATCCGGGCGGGAAGCTGCCCGTTTCAATCCTGGCCAGCGCCGGCCAAGCGCCGATGCCCTATAACCGGCGGCCCTTCTCGCTGCGGACCTATGTCTATCATCCTGCCTACCCGGCCCTGCCGTTCGGACACGGCCTGAGCTACACTGAGTTCGAGTACAGTGGTCTGCAGATTACTCCACAGCAGGTTGGCGAGCAGACGGAGGTAGCTATTAGCTGCACGGTGGAGAACACAGGCGGGCGAGCCGGCGACGAGGTGGTGCAGCTCTACCTGCACGACGCCGTCGCTTCGGTTGTCCGCCCAATCAAGGAATTGAAGGGCTTTGCGCGCATCACCCTCGAGCCCGGCGAGAAGAAGACAGTAACCTTCACCTTGCCAATGGGCCTGCTGGCTTTCTACGACCGGGATATGCGGCTGGTGGTCGAGGCGGGCGAGTTTGCGGTGATGGTGGGTAGCTCGTCGGAGGACATCCGCCTCGAGGGCAGCTTCGAAGTGACGGAGCAGAAGCTAGTGGACCCGAATTCGCGCCGCTTTGGTACAGAAGTAGCTGTGGAGTGATTCTGCGGAACTCTGTGGGCGGATGGCGTGCGAGATGATGGGCCTCAATATTGGCCCGCGCTCTGTACTGATGGTTGGTGCGAGGAGGGAATGTGTCGGCCAGGCCGAAAGTACAGCAGCAGATGCGACGTTTACTCTGTTTTGGGCGATTGCTAGGCGGAAAGTATGCTGGGAGGTATTCGTAGTGATTACACTGACCCCTGAAGAAGAAAGCCGGCTGGAAGAGTTGCTTCGTGAGATGACGTTGGAGGAGAAGGCGGCCCAGATTGGTGCGGTTACGGTCAAGGACCTGCTCGGCGACAACGGCGAGTTGTCGCGCGCGAAGATGAAGGAGCGTCTGAAGTACGGCATCGGCCAGGTCGCGCGAATCGCCGGCTGGCTGGAGATCCCGCCCACTGAAGCGGCCCGATTTGCCAACGAAATCCAGCGTTTCCTGCGCGCGGAGACACGCCTGGGTATTCCGGCCATCGTCCACGAGGAGTGCCTCAGCGGCCTGATGGCCATGGGTGCCACCGTCTTCCCCCAGGCTATCGGGCTTGGCTCGACCTGGGACCCGCAGCTTATTAGACGGATGACCGACGTAATCCGGCAGCAGGCGCGGGCCCTGGGCACGAATTATTGTCTGTCGCCGGTGCTGGATTTGGGCTGGGACCCCCGCTGGGGGCGGACTGAGGAGACAATGGGCGAGGACCCCTACCTGATCTCCCGGATGACCACAGCCTATGTCCAGGGCCTCCAGGGGGATAATCTGCGTGAGGGGATCCTATCGTGCCTCAAGCATTACGTCGGGAACAGCTTCTCCGAGGGCGGGCGCAACCTGGCCCCGGCCCGCATTCCGTCCCGCGAGCTGCGCGAGGTATTCCTGTTTCCCTACCAGGTGGCGATAACCGAGGGCGGGGCCGGCTCGGTTATGAGCGCCTACCACGAGATTGACGGCATCCCGTGCAGCGCCTCCCCGGAACTGCTTACCGAGGTCCTGCGTAACCAGTGGGGCTTTGACGGGGTGGTCGTAGCCGACTACGGCACGATCACCATGCTCCAGACCGAGCACTACATCGCCGGGACCAAAGCCGAGGCCGCCAAGCAGGCACTGGAGGCCGGGCTAGACGTCGAGCTGCCTGACTGGGACTACTATGCCGAGCCGCTGATCAATGCGGTCCGCGCCGGCGAGATTGACGAGTCGCTGGTAGACCGCTCTGTGCGTCGCCACCTGCGGCTCAAGCTTGCGTTGGGCCTGTTTGACGAGCCTTTCGTTGACGAAGCCAGCGCGGCGACGGTCTTTGATATGCCTCAGCATCGTGCGTTGTCCCGGGAGGTGGCGCGGTGCTCGATTGTGCTGCTGAAGAATGAAAAGGATCTTCTGCCGCTTTCCTCGGCGGTCAAGTCTATCGCCGTGGTCGGGCCGAATGCGGATAGCACCACCAACCTTATGGGGGATTACAGCTATCCGGTACACGTGGCGGACAGCCCCGATGGTGTAGACATCATCACCATCCTGGAGGGTATAAGGGCCAAGGTATCGGCCCAGACCGAGGTTCGCTCTGCCCAGGGCTGCGAGGCGATGAGTGACTCGACTGAGGGCTTTGCCGAGGCAATCAAGGCCGCGCAGGACGCGGATGTGGTGGTGGCGGTGGTGGGGGATGAGTCGGGCATGCACGTAGACGGCACCACCGGCGAGAACCTCGACCGGACCGAGATTACGCTGCCCGGCGCCCAGGAGGAGCTGCTTAAAGCGCTGTACGAGACCGGCACTCCGCTGGTGGTGGTTCTGGTCAACGGTCGGCCCCTGAGCAGTCCGTGGATGTTTGAGAACGTGCCGGCCATTGTCGAGGCGTGGATGCCCGGCGAAGAGGGCGGCAATGCCGTGGCGGACGTGTTGTTCGGGGACTACAATCCGGGCGGCAAGCTGTCTGTATCCATCCTGGTCAATTCTGGCCAGATCCCCGCCCCCTACAACCGCCGGCCGCTTGCTTTCCGGCCCTATATCTTCAACACCGCCTACCCGCTGCTGCCGTTCGGGCACGGGCTGAGCTACACCGATTTCAAGTACAGCAATCTGCGGATCGCTCCGCAGCAGGTCGGCGAAGAGGCTGAGGTAAGCATTAGCTGCACCGTGGCGAATATTGGCAAGCGCAGCGGCGACGAAGTGGTGCAACTCTATCTGCGTGACGTCGTCGCCTCACTCACCCGCCCGAACAGGGAACTAAAAGGCTTCGCCCGCGTCGGCCTTGAGCCTGGCGAGAAGAAGACAGTAACCTTCACCTTGCCAATGGACCTGCTGGCCTTCTACGACCGGGATATGCGGATGGTGGTAGAGCCGGGTGAGTTTAAGGTGATGGTGGGAAGCTCGTCGGCGGATATCCGACTCGAGGGTAGCTTTGAGGTAACTGCGCAAAGGCTGGTTGACCCCAATTCCCGCCGCCTGGCTACGGAAGTGGCCGTGGAGTGACCCAGGAACTCGGGGGATGCTCTGCGCGTCGATTAATCGGGAAAAGGTGCTCACATGACTCGCTGCTACGCTACGTGCTGGTTGTCTGTATGCTTGTCTCTGGCCCTCACGAGTCTGGCGGCTAGTGCAGATTACGAGTGGCGGTATATGGAGGGAGAAGACTTTGCCGCGCACGCGGCCGGATCAACGCGCAACGAGGGCTTCACCTCCTGGATGGGCCATCCTTCAGGCAGCAAGGTCGGGGTGATTCTGGGACCGGGCGGCTGGGTGGAGTACGAGATCACGGGCCTCAATGTCGGTCCCTATTACATCTTCGTCCGCGCGCTGGCGTGGAACAATCGGTCGCTGACAGACGTACTGTGGGATGGGCAGAGGCTGGGGCAGCTCAGCTTTCCCCGCCAGCAAACCCGGCTGATGTGGTCAAATCCGGTGGGCCTGGTCAGCGGCCCGGGCGACCACCGACTGCGCCTTGTCCGGCAGCAGGATAACAAACCCGAAGACGCCCAGTACATAGACGTCATCCTGCTTACCACCGACGCTAACTACGTGCCCAGCAACGCCGACCAAGACTTCGTTTCGCTTGTCACCCCGCTGCCGCTGATGCACCTGGAAACCGAGCCGGGGCCGGTGATGATTCCGCCTCAGCCGGGCGAGCAGGTTGACCGGCGCGGCGCTCTCGAGCTGCGGGACGTCCGCGTCGAGTTCCTGCACATCGGCGCCAATGAGATGACCGTGGTGCTAAACAGCCTGATCAACTCGGTGCGCCGGTTCCGGATTACTGCGCAACTGGGCCGCGGTGAGCAGGCGGAACTGCTCGCTTCGCTGGCCGGGGGGACCAGCCAGCACCTGCCGCTGACGGTTGATGCCAACCAAACCGGACAGGTCCCGCTCAAGCTGAAGGTGTTCGAGAACGACAAGCAGCTCATCGCGGGCAGCTATCTGGTGGAGGTTCCCAATCCGATAAAGATTGCGCTGGACGAGTACGCGTACCCGTTGGGCCGAGAGCAGGCGACCTGGAAGGCTGAGTTCGCGGGGACGCTGGAGGTAGTTGACGAGATCTCGCTGAGCGTGGCGATGAAGCCGGAAGACAGCACCGAGTGGAGTGCCCGGACGGAGCTCGACGCTGCCTTCCCGGCTGTGCAAACTGCCTTTGACCTCACCGAGCTGCCGGTCGGCCGGTATAACGTGAAGGCGCGGTTCACGCGCCGCGGCCAGGTAATGCTCGAGGATGACCGGGACTTTGTCATCTTCAAGCTCGGGGCGCTGGTGCAGTGGGAGCCGGTGCAGAAGACCGAGGCCGTAGGGGATGCCGTCTTCCTGAACGGCAAGCCCCTGTTGGGGCGGTACCTGTCCCATGCCAATGCTAGCGAGAAAATCCGCGATCAGGGCTTTAACGTTGTCGCAGTCTGGGGTGGTGATAATGACCCGTGCCGGAGCATCGGCGCCAAGCTGGATGCCTGCCGGGAGGCAGGCATGTGGGGAATGGCGGCGCTGTTTAATAATGGCTATTTCCTGCATGATGGCAATCTGGACCTCGACCACATCCGCGAAGCCGTTGTCCAATTCAAAGATCACCCGGCGTTGCTGGGCTGGGACCTGGTGGATGAGCCGGGCGTTCACAAGCTCAGCCCGGAGCAGGTCCTGGCGGCAGCCAACCTGATTCGCTCGTTGGATCCCAATCACATTGTCTGGGTGAATATGTGTCGGCCCAACCTGTTCGCTGACTATCTGGAGAGCCAGGATCTGTGGACGTACGACTACTATCCCATCCCTGGGGCTGACCCGTTCAGCCATAAGGTGTTTCTCAGTATCACTGACCAGAAGATTCGTGGGCGCAGGCCAATGGGCATCTTCCTGCAGACCTACAGCCCGGTGGGCATGCGCATGCCCACGCCCGACGAACTGCGCTGTATCGCCTGGCTGCACGTCATCCACGGCTATAAGTGGTTTGGTTACTACTCGTATTCGGAGAATTCTCCCAAGTACGGACAGCTCAAGCTAAATCACGACCTGTGGTCGTTTACGCGCAAGCTGAACAGCGAGCTGCGCGGATTCGCGCCGGTGCTCTTTGCCCCGGGAGAGTTCGTGCCGGTTGAAGCGAGCGTGGACTGGGAGAACTTCCGGGCAGCGATCAAGGATGTGGCCGGCGAGCGCTACCTGGTCGCGGTAAGCGGCAGTGCCGAGCCGGCGACGGTGCGGATGAAGGTAGGCGGCCAGTCCGCGACGGCGCTCTTCGAGGCGGAGAGGTCTCTGCCGATTCAGGGCGGCATACTGGAGGACCGCTTCCGGTCCTGGGGTGTGCATGTCTACAATATTCAATGACCAGTCCGGTGTGCCAGCCTGATTTAGGCCGGATTATTCATGAACGGCTTTCGTGAAAAACCCGCTTTTTGGGAAAAAGCCGGTTTTTCACACTTTTCCGGCAAAAACTTCTAGCAGTGAGCAATAAGGCGACAAATACAGCATGTCGTTATTCGTAGAAACTGTGCATTGGCGCTAATCCCTGTGCAGGGTGAGGGGCCGGTGTATGTAACGCTTATTGCATTTGTCCCTATAAATAATACGGGTTAGGATGTGACGATAATGCTCCCATCTTATCTGGACGGATACGTTGATCTTTATCGAGAAAGCCCGCGCGAAGCTGCCTTGCAGTGGTTTCGCGAGGCCAAATACGGGCTCTTCTTGCACTACGGGCTATACTCGCTGCTCGGCCGCCACGAGTGGGTCCAGCTCCGCGAGAAGATCTACGTCGCCGAGTACGAAAAGCTCAAGGACCGCTTCACCGCTGAGAGCTTCGATGCCGAGCATATCGCTGACTTCGCAGTGGACTGCGAGATGAAGTATATCAACATCACTACCCGCCACCACGACTCGTTCTGCCTGTTCGATACCGCCGAGAGTGACTTCAACAGCGTCAACTCGCCGGCAGGACGGGACCTGGTGGGCGAGCTGGCCGAAGCGTGCGCGAAGCGGGGCCTGGGTCTGTGCCTGTATTACTCGCATGGCCGCGACTGGCGCCATCCCCACGCCCCCAACAACGACCAGTGGCCCCGCAGCGCCCGCCCCGAGTACGATCCGCCCGAACCCTCATATGCGTACGGTGAGGAGCATGATCTGCAGATCTACCTCGACTTCATGACCGCACAGATCACCGAGCTACTTACCAACTACGGTCCAGTGGCCGCGATCTGGCTGGATGGCATCTCCACGCCGGCGTCTGGCGACTACGCGCAGTTCAAGTGCCAGGAGCTTTATGATTACATCCACGGCCTCCAGCCCCAGGTGCTGGTCTCGTACAAGCAGGGGCTGCTGGGCACGGAGGACTTCCTGGCGCCCGAGCACGAGGCCGTTGACACGGCGGGCCGACCGGGCGAGATCTGCAATACGATGGCTCCGGGCTCCTGGGGGTATAATGCGGAGACCGCCGGTCAGCACAAGACTGCTGAGGAGGTCTGGGCGACGCTGCGTGCTGCGCGGCAAGCGGGCTGCAATCTCATCATCAATACCGGTCCGTTGCCCGACGGCTCGCTTGACCCCGAGGATGAGCCGGTACTGCGTGAGGTCGGCGCGCGGCTGCGCCGGGAGGGTTTCCCCGAGTAGACGCAAGGCCGACGGCTGGGGGGGAGCTGGCGGTGGCGGGAACAAATCGCTGGGCGGCAGCGTCAAATCTACATCTGTGATTCCAAGCTGATTTGAGGAAGTGAAGCAACGACGGTGCGTGGCGTCATCCGGCCGGCGGCTGTGCTGGTGGCGGCAGTTGTGCTGCTGGTAGCAACAGGGGCCGGGGCCAATCCGCTAAAGAGCGTTGAAAACCTCTTCGAGAAGTGGGGGCTATTCCAGGGCGTTCAGGTATCGGGTAATAACACGCTCACCTTGCAGGAGCACAGCATCGAGGGGGCGTCGTCTGTCTTCGAGAGTCAGCGCTGGGACACCGGGTCGCTGCAGCGGCGCACCAGTCTGAGCGTGGAGGGGCCGATCTGGAAGGAGTTCGGCTTTCGGACTGATCTTTCGTTTTCCGGCTACGGGGCCCGCTATTCGCGCTGGCTGGTCGGCTATGTCGGCCACGATACGGGGCTGTACTTCGGCGATCTGAACATCAGCCTGCGCAACAACGAGTTTGCCAGTTTCGCCAAGAGCCTCAAGGGCTGGCAGCTTGACCAGAAGCTGCCCAGCGATGGTGTGCTGCGCGCCTTTAGCTCCGAGCAGAAGGGTTACACCCGTAACGAGACTTTGTCGGGAAATGACACGCCCGGGCCCTATTTCCTCAGGTATACGCCGATCATTGATGGCAGCGAATCAGTGAAGGTGGACGAGGAGTTCCAGCTACGAGGCGTGGACTACCGGCTGGACTACCAGAGTGGCGAGTTGTGGTTCTCGCCGGTAGAGGGCCCTAGCAGAGCCATCCCCAGCACCTCGACGATCTCGGTGAGCTACCAGTCCTCGGGCTACTTCGGTAATGCCGGGACTTTGACCGGTCTGCGCGTGCAAGCGCCGCTGAAGAGGGGCAAGGTCCAGGTGGGAGTCACCTGGCTCGAGCAGGACCGGCCCGAGGCCGGTCAGGGGGATACGGTATCCTACCAGGAGGATGTTTATTACGGCTCGGGCACCACCGGGCCGTTCGATACGAATTTCCGGCCCATCATCGCCGACGGAGCCCAGGTGATCTACCAGGGCAGTGCGCAGACCATCGCCGAGGCGCTGAAGGTTCTCATGGACAATGTCCCGATGCAGGAGGGGGTGGACTATGACGCCTATCGGCAGATTGGCCGAATTATCTTCCGGCTGGCGGTTCCACCGACGGCGCTGGTGCGGATTCAGTACTACTACGAGCTCGGGGAGACGGCACTGTCCAGTGATGTGGAAGTGCGGGGCTTTGACCTTGGTTACCAGGTGAGCGACGACCTGTCGCTGCGCACTGATTTTGCTCAGAGCGAGAGCCAGGGCAGCTCGGGCAGCGCTCTGCAGACGATTCTCAGCTACCGTCGGCCCCGGTATGATCTGCTGGCCACTTATCGCGACGTTGAGCCGCGGTTCAGTTACATTGACTCCACGGGCTTTCGCCGCAATGACCGAGGCCTGAAGCTGGATCTGGGTTGGCAGCCGAGCCGGCATATTCGCGTGCGCAGTGCCCTGGAGGATTCGGAGAGTACCGCGGGGCTGTCGTTCGGCTACAGTGGCTACGGGGGTGGGGTGGGGTTTGACACCGGCCTGGAGCCGTTTCAGGCCGCCGAGCTGCGGCCCACGCAGGATACCACACCGGTTCAGAATGTCTCGGTCAAACGCCGGGATTGGGATGTAGAGTTGCGCTTTCCGGGTTGGCCGGTGACGACGCTGCGGCGGCAGACCATGGCCAACAGCGGGGGTGCGCAGAGCAACAGCGATTACACGCGCACTTCGGTGGACCTGTCTCATGCTTTTAGCAACAAGCTGCGGACCCAGCTCTCGCTCACCACCACGGATCAGCGCAACGCGGGCAGCACGGGAAGCTCTACGGGGTCATTCGGCAGCGAAACGCGACAGCGGCGGGTTTCGCTTGACTATGCTCCTTCGTCCCGTCTGAGCCTGAGGGCGGACCTGGGCAAGGATCGGTCGGTGGCCGTAGGGGGCGAGGGAGGCCGCTCGGAGTCGGACTACACCCGTCTACATGGGAGTTGGTCACCCTCGGACAAGTTGAACCTCTCCCTGGAGCGCAGCGGTTCGACTTCACTCGGCCGGGTGAGCAGCGGCTTCTACGGCGGTTTTCCGGGCAGCGGTCATGGTGGGGGCGGCGGGCTGCCCGGTCCGATTGCGGGCGCGGTCCCCGCTGCGCTTAGTGCAATTGTACCGGCGAGTTGGCCTGCGCGGGAGGTATGGCCCTGTCAGGATGACGACGACGAACCATACTACAAGGATACCAGTACCAGCTTCACCGCCAGTTACCAACCTAGTAGAAAGCTTTCGCTGATGCTGACCTCGGGGCAGCGCAAGTACCTCAGCGGCGGGGGGAGCGGCTACCTGAGTGACAGCGACCAGAAGTACCGGAGCCTGGCGCTTACCTGGCAGGCCACCAGCGAGATAACGCTCACGACGAATTTCAGCCAGGATGATCTTCAGTTCCTCCAGGCGGGGCGGGGCTCGGTGAGCAACGACTCCCTGATTATGGGCCTGAACTATCGGCCCCAGGACAAACCGTGGGACCTCAACGTGTCCATCAATCGGATGACGGGCAGCAGCCCTTCTTACATTCTCATTGGCGGCCGCGAGCGGTATTATCAGACTGATACCGGCCTGCGGGACTTGTCTGGGCAGTTCAGCTACCGACTGGGCAACCGGTCGAGCCTGATGCTGCGGGCCAGCACCTCGGAATTTGACAGTGATTATTCGGCGTTCAGCAAGAAGATCGTTGACCTGGGCCTTAACTATGAGGTCGGGCGGAACAACAGGCTGACCTTTGGCTACCGGTTCATCGGGCATCGGGCCGGCCAGTCGAGCTCGCCGTTCCTGGGGTATACCGGCGTGGCCACGCAGGGCCAGGACTACAACGCGCACACCTTTATGCTGTCCCTGCAGAGCAATTTCGCCAGCGGCATGGGGGCCAGTCGGTTCCGGGGGCCCACCTCGACCATGGATAGTGGCCCCCGGCGCGGCACGTTTGGCGGCTACCAGCCGGGTCTTGGCGATGAGTTCTCAACCTACGGCGGCGCTGACCGGCGCCGGCAGGGCGGCTACTACCAGGGGAGCGGCCATGGCTGGGGTGGTGGCTACGAGGGCGGCGGCTCCTACAATACGTTCCCGCAGTGGTGAGGGGCAAAATGAGTAATAGGACAGTTCGGTTGGCTATGTTGGGCCTGGTGGTCATGGCCGGTGCCGTGGCTGGTGCTCCGGTCGGCGGAGCACCGTTTGGGAATATTGATAACACGCCTTTCGCCACGCGTGCTGACGGGCCGGTGGGGGCGATTCTGGTACCCGAGCCGGCGCGGGGCGCGATGGCCCCGCAGGCGGTAGTCAGCCAGGCGGCGGCGGTCCAGCACAGTCCGGCTTTGCTGCGGCGGGCGGAATATACCATGCAGCTTATGCAGGCTCTGGGTCTTAAGGCCCCGGACGCCCGAGTGTCCTTTCCGCGCACCGCTTACCACATCCGGGGAGGACAGGTGCAGTTGCCTGATCTGGCGCGCGCGATGCAGGGCGGCGGCGGACTGGGTGACCCGGATAACGATATTGAGTTCCAGTTCCAGGGCTTCACCGAGGCCGAGGAAGCAGCGCTGCGCGGTTATCTGCAGGGCGCGATGCCCAAGGCCCGGCTGATCTACGGGCCGCCCGCGTTTGACCTGACGGTCACGGTAATCCGCGACGATACTCTCGAGGAGATTCAAGGCGGAATATACGATGCCACCGCCAACGAGATTCATCTGGCTCCCCTGAGCGGCAATTATGTGGAGGACACCTTCATCCTGATGATGCTGGTGCTCAGTGCCTTCCACGACGATGTTGCGTTTTTCTACGACGCGTGGGAGCAGGGATTCGTTGGGGCGGCGGCGACGGCGGTCCAGGTCAGTGCCGGGGTGGCGCCGGGCTATGATCCGGTTGATCCGGGGCCGTTCTACTGCCTGTCGGTCTACGAGGCGGAAAACCAGCCCGCGTTGGGTTCAAGCACCTTCTACCCGGCCTCGGGGTTCAGCGGGATGCTGGTGTGGCGTATTGCGATGGCCCGGGCGGCGTGGTATAAGTGCTACATCGAAGATCCCCAGTTTTTCGCCAATTTCAACCAGCTCTACTATCAGAGCTTCTACGAGGGGATGCAGGGCGACGTACCGGCGCTGAAGGATACTGCTACCGCGGCCATCGGCACGGTTGAAGGTATGAACTTCTACGACTGGTACGAGCGCAACTATGTGCTGGATACCAGCATTCGTACAGGCAGCAAGCTTTACACCTGGAATATTCCCCTGGAGCGGGCGGTGGCGCTTATTGTCGAGCACTACGTGACCGATGCCAGCGGGAACGAATCGCCGCGCGGCGGGCAGGCCCGCTGCATCTACTGGAACTACAGCCGGACGCTGAGCTTATACGCGGAGGAGGGCTACGTCATTGACGTGGCCACGAGCGGGGTCAGCGCGGGCGAGGGCTACCTGATCCCCACCTTCTACAACATCGGTGGTGCTCAGCAGGTAACAGTCCAGATGGACCTCAACGGCTTGCGCGCGGAGTATCCCTATCCGTACGGGGTGCGCGGCTTTGATCCGGGCGAGAACGATTTCTACGGGGGTATTCGTGGCGGCCCCGACGCCACTGTGGACGTGACCGGGGGCTTTGAGGGAACAGGTATCCCGGCGCAGCGTGCGGTATTCGGAGCCTGCGTGAGTGGCGCACGGCTGACGCCGACGCAACTGGAAGTGACCGTTACCAACCCCGGGGGCGAGACCTTCACCCGCCGGGTCAATGTGGGCTGGGATTCGTACATCATCTTTCTGGAAGGCGGCGGGCAATTAGCCGCCAGTCATACCTTCTATGCCGGCTCGAACGGGCTGCAGATGATCTCGCTGCCAATAACCCCCGAGCAGACTGACGCTGCTCAGGTCCTGGGGGTGGCGGCTGGCGACTTGCTGATGGCGCGCTGGGAGCCCGGCCGGGTGCCCCAGGGGCGGTACGAGATCTGGCCGGATATTGCGCCGTTTGCGCCCGGTCGTGCTTTCTGGGTCCGCTTGTTCAGTGATGCCACCGTCGGCCTGCAGGGCATACTTCCCGACGAGGACCGCAGCTATGCGGTGCCGGTGGAGCTGGGCTGGAATATGGTGGGCAGCCCCCGGCTGGAGGCGGTGGCGGTGGCCGACCTGCAGGTAGAGGTGGGCACGGAGGGGCCGGTCAGTTTCAGCGAGGCCGTCACCCGCGGTTGGGTGCAGGCGGGGGTATACAGCTACAGCGAGCAGGGCGGCTACGTGCTGGTTGAGACAATCGAGCCGTTCGCGGGCTACTGGATGCGCTGTCTGGTGGCGGGTGGCGCCCGCATTATCTTCCCACCAATCTAAGCCGAGTCACCTCTTGTCTTCTGGCAGAGCTTTATGGTAATCAAGCCTTCAGTCAGGTCAAATCTGCTGGTCATAGGGTTGCTTGTCGGGTGCGGGGCGTTAGCCGGGCAGTTGACTGGGTGCGGTAGTGTGAGCACACAGATTGCTGAGGAGCGCGCGACCGCGACGGTCGTCGTGGAGTGTCTGATCGAGGGCACCGAGGATTTCATTGAGGTGCTCGCCCAGGTGGTAGTGGGCGGGGTCCGCGGCCAGACGAACTTGCAGGATAACTGGGTGATACTCCAGAACGTGCCGCTGGGTACCGAGAGTCCCCCCCAGCAGCCCCTGACGGTCACTGCTCCCGGGTACGTGACCGCCTCCCAGATGCTGACCCTCAGTGAGTATAGCTATACAGCGGCGAGCATATCGCTGGCGCCGGCGGACCTGGACGTTACCGGCACGGTGTCGGGTACGGTGACCGATGTTGACACCGCAGAACCCGTCAGCAACGCGCTGGTGAGCTTCCTGCCGGCGGGTGCACAGCCTGGCGAGGCGGTAGATGGTTTCACTGACCAGGGCGGCTGGTACATTATTGGGGGCATCCCCGCCGGCCCGGTCGCGGTGACCTGCCAGGCGGCGGACTATTTCGAGGATACGGCCGACTATGTCGTTACCGCTGACTCCGCGGGCGATAACGACCCCCTGGATTTCCGGCTGTTCAGTGGCGAGGCCGTGGTTACGGTCAGCGGACACGTGTTGGAGATGCGCACCGAGTCGCCGGTAGCTGGAGCTGAGGTGCAGATTGGTGAGCAGCCGCCGGTCGTCAGCGATACCAGCGGGACTTTCTCGGTGCCGGATGTCCCCATGGGTGAGCAGGCGGTAACGGCGAGCGCGGAGGGCTACGACGACTACTACACGGTCATCAACGTGGTGCCGGGGCTCAACGACCTGACTATTCTGCTCAACGAATTCTCCCCGCAGCCGCCCGGCGCACCGTACACGATCACTGGCCGGGTCACTCTTCTGGGGGCGGCGGATGACTCGGGTGCAGTGGTGACTGCGTTCGACCTGAATCGTGGCCTGGTACTTGCTGAAGACACTACTGGTGCCGACGGGTACTATTATCTGTTCGTGCCCCCGGGGGCTTATCGCATTGAAGTTGCTTACGGTGACCGCACTATCGGCCGGGAGGTCGAACTTCTCGGCGGAGGCCGCGTGCTAGAGAGCATTAACTTCACCCTGACGGTTGATTAGTCTGGGGAGACGGTGAGGACGGAATAATGTCGCGCATTATTGCTGTGGTCTGTTTGCTTGCTGTGCCGTTACAGTTTGCTGTTGCTGCACCGGAGGCTGACCCCGATGCCGGGGGATCGCCCGGCGATTTTGGGCTGCCGGGCATACATGCGCTGGAACTCGAGGAGATGGCGATGCGCCCAGATCGCCCGGAATGGGCGCCGCTGCCGATTATGTGGGGCCACAGCGAGATGGTGCCGGTGCTTGTTGACCGGCTCAGCGACAGCGACATCGTGCAGCGCCTGCGCGCGGCCTTTGTCCTCGGGCAGATTGGGGACCTGTCGGCTGTCGAAGCGCTACTTGCGGCGGCCGGCGATGACTGCCGCGACGTGCGCATCCAGGCGGGGATTGCTCTGGCCTGCCTGGGCGATGAGCGTGGGCGGAAGATCGCCGAGGCGGCGCTGATAGGCGAGCCGACATGGATTCGCTACTACGCTGTGCTTGGCCTCAGCCGATTGGGCTTTGAGACTGCTCGGGGGACGCCGGAAGCGATGCGGTCGGCGCAGCCCGACTTTATCACGCGCACCATCGCAGCGGCGCTGGCGGAGCCGGCGACCCTGCCGCCTGTGCCTCCTGCGAGCGAACGGGCCCCGCTCACGGCCGAGCAGGCCGCTGTGATCTGGCAAGCGGTACTAGGCGCGTACGAAGCCGAGTCGGACTGGTGGTGGCACTGGGGTGATTACAGCCAGTGCTGCCGGTGCATGGAGGTGGTGCTGCTGATGGACCCCGGGCTGGTAACGACGTACAGCGAAATTGCCTGGCTGCAGTGGAGCATGGGGTATAACACCGAGGCGATCGGCACTTACCATCGCGGCATCGGCACGCTGCCCGACAACCCCCTGAGTCACTACTACCTGGGCTGGCACTACTTCAACCTGAAGCAGTATGACCTGGCGCTGCCGTACTTGCGCCGGTCGGTAGAGTTAGGGGCCCAGGGAGCGGGCTGGCGGGTGTACGCACATTGCCTGGAGCATACCGGGCAGCTTGAGGCCAGCTTCAAACAGTGGCAGGAGATGTACAAGCTATCGCCGGATTTTCCGGCCATAAAGTTCAATTACGAGCGGGTGCAGCGGCTGCTCAACGAGCAGTAACCCTTGGCTGAGCCGGGCTAGTCGCCCTCGTCCACTTCTTTGTCGGCGTCCTCGGCATTCTCATCTGGCGGGGTTTCGTCGGGGACCTCTTCGGTGCCGGTCTCCTCATCTGGTGCTAGGCTGGAACTGCCGGAATCGGAGGAACCCGGGCTTGTGGTGGGTTCGCCCTCGGTAGGTTCTGGCTCGGGGGATGGTTCGGGCAGAGTCACGTGCTCCGTGGCAACTTTCACCGTCGCCGCACCCACGCCCACTGACTTGACGCCCTGGGGGAAGACTAGACTGGGGGTATAAGTGCCCGCGCCGCGCAGGTTCTCGATGCTGATCCGCACTGTACTGATGTACTCGATTCCCGCGATGGTACTCTCCACGCCAGTGATGGTGACCGTACTGGGACTGGTCTGAACCGAGACCACCTTGTAGCCGGCGGGCGGCTCACTGAGCCGGGGCGTGATTGGCACGGTCTTGGTCGCCACCTTGGTGATCGGCACGATCACCTTAACTGTAGCCGGCGTGGTGCGCAGGCCGGCTATTTTCACACTGCGTTCATCGCGTAGTTGGACCGGGATATTCTTCTCCACGGTGGAGTTGAAGCCCGCGACGTCCACGACCGCCACCACCTGCGCCACATCGCGCAGGGCGCTGCTGGCGCCCTGGATGCTCACCTGGGTAGGATTGACCCGGGGCGTGCCCAGGCGGAAGCCCTCGGCTTGCTTGCCCAGAGTCTCGACCGTGACCGTCCGCTCGATGGTGTCTTTCTGGTCGAGGGTGATACGGGCCACGCCAGGGCTGAGGATTGCCTCCACACCGGCGGGCAGGCCCTGCGTTTCCAGGGCAATGGGCGGGGTCTCACCGAGCTGCTGACTACTGAGGCTGCTCAGGTCGGCGATGATGCGCACTTCGTTCAAGTCGGCGGCAACCACAGCACGGCGGCGCCCCTGGAAGGTCACTTGTACCTCGCGGGGCTGGATGCTGGTGGTTATCAGACCTGCGGGGGTGTTAACGGCTTCCACCGCCACGGTTCTTTGCTCCTGCGTGAGCGGGTTCTTTTCGGTGATGAAATATCCCCACAGGGCCAGGGCCAGGGCCAAGGAGAGTATCTTCAGCGGCCATTCGTTGGTGATGGCACGTGCAATTCTGCGTACTACGTTCATCATTGGTTATGCCCTGGGGTGGGTCTGGGTGTTACTTGCGCCAGAAGAAGAAGCCGGCCTCCTGCTCAGCCTCGAACAGCTCCATGAGCCGTTCGGTAAGCTGGGGACGTTCAATGCGCGGCGACAGGGAGCCGTTAACCGCCAGCGAAACTGCGCCGGTCTCTTCGGAGACCACTACAATGACGGCATCAGTACGTTCGGCCAGCCCCAGGGCAGCGCGGTGGCGCATCCCGGCGCTGGTTGACAGGCTGGGACTCTCCGAATGGGGCAGGGCGCAGGCGGCAGCGACAATCTCGTCTTCGCGAATGACCACTGCGCCATCATGCAGTGGACTGCCCGGATAGAATATCGTCAGCAGCAACTCGACTGAGGCCTGGGCGTTGAGGATCTTGCCGGTGCGGATGATGTCCATCAAGCCGCTGCGTCGCTCCAGGACGATAAGCCCTCCATAGCCCTCTTCAGAGAGGCGGTAAGCGGCGTCTACGACCTGGCTTATTAGAAACTGTTGCCTGTGTGTGCCCAACCGCCCCAGTACGCCGCTGAAGAGGCCGCCGCGCCCCAGCCGCTCCAGGGCGAGGCGGAGCTCCGGCTGGAAGATCACCACCAGGGCCAGCACCCCACCATAGGTGAGGCCGCGCAGCAGCCAGTTGAGAGTCGGCAGGCCCATAGAAAGCAGGAACAGGACGACAAGAGACACAACCACCAGACCGTTGACCAGGGATATCGCCCGGGTGCGGCGCAGCAGCCGGGCCAGGTAGTATACCAGCGTAGCCACCAGCACGATGTCTACCACATCGCGTACCCTTATGTCGCTGATTAGCTCCCAGGCGCTCTGCAGGACAGACATCTAACCCGGAGTACTCCTTTCGCCAGTTCGCGAAGTCGGTGCTTGGCCCTCAAACAGGACATGATCTTCGTAGGATAGCAAGGTCCCTCGCACCAGTGCCCAGGATATATGGCTCGGCCGGGCGCGCACCACGATCTTTTCGGCATCGCTTTGCACGCCACCCATATCTATGACGTCCGCGCCGTGGTTAAAGATCACCACAATCTTCTCTTCGCCGGATTGTAGGTAGATACCTTTCGCGTTGTGCTGTTCTATCGCTTCCGCATCAAACCGCGGCTCGGCTCCGGTCGGTAGCGCCGACAGAACCACCAGGTACTGATAGTCGCGCGGGAACAGTGGCTGAGCATCGCCGCGTGGATCCCAGTGGGGGTATGGCGAGTGATTGGGGCTGGAATTTGGCTTATGGTGCCAGAACTGCCGGATGCTCACGCAGTGCAGCGGCTTGTTGTCGGCGGAAGGGATGGTTTTGCCCTCGATGTACTTGTGTTCCCAGTCGCGCGGGAAGATCGGCTGGATTAGCAGCCGTGCGCGCTCGCCTTTCGCCTCGATGCCGCTGTCAATGTCGCTCATCGGGCATTCGCTGTGCAGCATCCACTCGAAGTTGCGCTGAGCGCGCACCGGATGCGTGACTAGGTCATCGTAGATGACGAAGACATCGGGCTTCAGGTAGACGATATCTCGCCAGGCCCGTTCGAGGGTATCCCCGTAGGCGCTGGTGGCATCGCCACGGATCATTTCGATGCCATCGGAGGAAAGATGATCGCTAAGCCGGCTGTAACAGTCGCCGCCCTCCTCCAGGTCATAGCTCATCGAGTACTGGGGAGCAACGCGCTGGTGCGCGCCGTCCACGACAATGCAGTTATGCCAGGCGGTGGAGGCGACCGGCTGGATGCTGCGCCAGTAGTCAATGCTATAGTGGCCCGCGCCGGGCTCGGTCGCCAGGCGCTCCCCGTAAGCGGTGATGAAGAAGCTGTTCAGGTCCAGATGGCAATGACTCCATGTATTCGAGCCGCCCTTGAAGAGCATAAACACCGCATCCGGGTCCCAAGCCGAGCGAAACGAGGCCAGGTGAACACTGGAGAAGAAGCGGCAGGTCGGTTCGGCAGTGATATCCCCTTCGGGGACGTCGGGGTCGTAGTAGACCACATTCTGCCAGTTGGCGTCTTCGTATCGCCGGAGAATCTCGTTGCCGTACCACTGGGCGAGCGGGTCGCGCACCCGCGCGGCCACAGCGTGGAAGAAAGCGCTCCCCCTCATACCCTGGTAACCAGCATCGCCGTAGTTGACCCGTGCTGACATATCAGGCAGCGTCAGATAGGGCAGGAAGCGACTGCAGTGGTGCCAGAATGGGTGTGTGTACAGATCCTCACCGGTGACATTGTACAGCACTTCGGTGAAATCCTGAATCGCGCCGAAGCAGCCCAGCCAGTAGCCGGCACCCTCGACCCCAGCTCCTTCCTCTGCGGCAAGAGCGAGCATCTTCACGATCGTCGTGCGGGCCTGATCCAGCCAAAGCGCGGCGGTCTCAGGATCGGAGCTTTGCAGCATCAGCGCTGCAACCCCCAGACCAGAGTTCATAATCGAGGTCCAGTTGGAGTTCAGCGCGCTGCCCCACCAGCACCCCTTCAGCGCGCCTTCGTATATGGGCCGTCCGCCGCGCTCGACAATCAGCTCAAGTACGTCTCGCCTGACATCGTTGTCGGCAACCGGCCATATCCAGCTCAGCGCGCTAGCGCAGTCCTGGGTGACTCTTGCGGTGGTCAGGTCGGCGGGGTCATGCGGGTACATCACGAGCGACTCGGGATGGAGCCAGCACGACTGGTCGGTGTAGATCGCATTCAGCGCCTGCGCCGCCCGGGTGGCGTAGCGCTGCTCTTCGGTGAGCACGTATCCGAAGGCATTATCCAGGGCCAGCCTGGGCGTGGCCATTAACCACTCCCAGATTTGCTCGTCATCGCCGGTGGGACGTGGGGCTGGCGGCTGGTCAAGTCCGGCCAGGAACTTCTCGCGCCAGGGGGCGAACATCGGACTGAGCGACTTCTCGCGGATGGCCTCAAGATTCTGCCAGACGCCCCATAGATCTGGGCAATCTCCAGTGTAATCATCTGGGGGCATAACGGTTTTTCTCCTGATTCAGGTGCCCCGCGACGATCCATCAGCAACCGGCGGAGTGGTCGGTGGAGGTGTCACGGGGCGATAGAGATTGCGCTAAAGGCCTCGATGCCGCCGAGCATCAGCGAGGTGACAATCGTCGAGGCGATTATTACACCGACGGTCAGGCAGAAAAGCACGCGCTCGAAGCGCATGCCGAAGACCGCCGCGACTAAGCTGCCGGTCCAGGCGCCGGTCACCGGCAGCGGGATGGCGACAAACAGCGTGACCGCCCACACGCCGTGTTTTTCGACCAGCGCTTCTTTGGAGCGTGCCCGCCGGATCAGCCAGCCGATCACCTTTCCCAGTACCGGCGCATCGGCCAGCCAGTCAGCGAACCAGTTGAAGAATAACACCACCGGGATGACCGAGACCACGTTGCTGATTATCGTCAGCGGTAGGATCTGGGCCAGCGGCATGCCCATAATCATTCCCGCCGGGATACCCCCGCGCACCTCACTGATCGGCAGAGCCGACAGGATGATCACTACCCACTCGGGCGGCAGGTTGCGCAGGGCGTCAAATAGCTCTTGCGCCAATTGCGCTGTTCTCCTTACTGCGTATTGGTCGGCACTGGTTATGCGCCGGTCAGGTCAGCAACTTCGACGTCGTAGATGTGGCAGAAGCCATCGTCGCCGGTGGCGGTATAGACAATGCGGCGGCGGTCGGGTGTCAGAATTGGGTGGGCGTGATGGCGCTGGTCGCCACCGGGTGGCAGGTTACCGGTAAGCCGGATGAGCTTGGCTGTGCCATCGTCCTGGGGGCGGATGGCGGCCAGTTGGTGCTGGTCGCCGCCGCAGAAAAGCTCGGCAAAGGGGAACTCGCTGGTCAGATCATAGCCGGTGTGGACGTACCCCTGATTGCCCAGCCACCAGGCGCGGCACTCCGAGCCGTCCGCTCTCATCCGCCCCTGGTAGGTCCCATAGGTGCCGGGGCCACTCCAGGTGCGCGGCGCGTCTTCGGCGCGGACGTTACTCTCAAAGGTAATCCAGCCGTTTGTGGTGGAGTGGAAGTGGCAGATGCCGCCATATTCTTGGGGCAGTGCGACGATGTCCCACGCTCCGGGCTGACTGCGCTTAACCGACAGCAGGCCGCCGACCTTTTCCGGCGGGGTGACCAGCAGGATGGTGTCGTTATCGGCAGCGATGACCATATTGTGCAGTTGTGCCTCGATGTCATCAAGTAGCGTTGTGACTTCACCGGTCTGCAAGTCCACGGCGTCCAGCCTGGACTTTATCACCTTCCGCCAGTTAAGCTCGGCGTCGCTGGTGGAACGTCCCAGCGCTTGCATCTCGCGATGGGAGGCCTCCGAACGCAGCACTTCTTCCTTATTGGCATAAGCGGTGGCCACAAAACTGCCGTCATAGGCGCAGGCGGGCTGGGCCAGGGGCCGCATCCCCGGCGGCGTCTTCACTACCAGCCGGTCTTCCAGCGTGTCCAGGTTGGCGGCGCGCATTTCGTCATCCTGGTAGTAGAAGACATCGCTGGTCACCGGGTTGAGGCAGCCGATAAAGGCGTATATGCCGGTGGTGTCTATCTGGTTCCACGGCCACCAGCCCGAGTTGGGCGTGCGTCCGGCGGTGAGCTGGGTACTCTCGCCGGTCTGCAAGTCGAGGCGATAGAGCTGGGTGGTGCGGTCGCGCTCGCTGAAGAAGGCAAGCCAGCGGCCGTCGCGGGTGATGCCGTAGGCCTGGTAGTAGATGTGGTAGTCGTTACCGTCACCGGCGGCAAGCTGGCGGACTGTTCGGCCCGTCACCGGGTCGCGGCTTTCTGTGATTCCACCGGGGAAGGTATCGCCGATTGCCATGATCAGCTTCTGGGCCCTTTCTTGTGGGGCAACTTCGGTCGCATCCAGAGCCTGCCTTGACTCCCGTAAAGATTATCGGCACGCGCAGCATAAGTCAAGAGCGACTTCCGGCGGGAGGAGAATGCGGTGGGGAGTGGAATGATATGCGGAACGCCTACGACTTGAGGAGGACTGAGATATGCCAGCGGATGCCAGTTGGTTCAACGAAGCGAAGTTTGGGATGGTTATCCACTGGGGGATATACTCGGTGCCCGCACACGCCGAGTGGATGCTGCACGACGAGAAGATCCCCTTCGAGGAGTATCGCCGGTACGCCGACCAGTTTGCGCCCGATGACTGGGACCCCCGCGACTGGGTGAACCTGGCGCAGGAGGCGGGGATGCGGTATATGGTGCTGACCGCGCGGCATCATGACGGCTACTGCCTGTATGACAGCGACTTGTCAGACTTCACTGCCCCGAAGACCGCAGCCAGGCGCGACCTGATCGCCGAGTACATTGAGGCAGCGCGGGCGGGAGGGATGCGCGTGGGCTTGTACTACTCGCTGCTAGACTGGCACCATCCCGGCTGGCAGGCGGGGCCGGAGTCGGACGAGTGGCCCGAGTTCATCGAGTACGTCCACGGGCAGGTCCGCGAGCTGTGCACCAACTACGGGCCGCTTGACGTGATGTGGTTTGACGGCGGCGGTCCGGGCTGTGCTGCCTGCTGGCGGGCGGAGAAGCTGGCAAAGATGATCCGCGAACTCCAGCCGGACTGTCTGATTAACAATCGCGGCCTGCTGCCCGGCGATTTCGATACCCCGGAGCAGAAAATCGAGGCTTCCGAGGCAGGCCGGATGTGGGAGAGCTGCCTGGTCGTCGGCCACCGCTGGGGCTTCTATCGCAACGAGCAGTACTACAAGCCGCCCACGCGGCTGCTGCTGGACCTGGTGCACATCGCAGGCGGGGGCGGCAATCTGCTGCTGAATGTCTCGCCAATGGCCGACGGCACCATCCCTGAGCCGCAGCAGGAAATCCTGTGCGAGATGGGAAAGTGGCTGGCGCGGCATGGCGAGGCGATTTACGGTGCGCAGCGCTGCAAGTATGGCAGCCACGGAACTTTCGTCAACGGCGGAGCTACCGCCCGGGGGAATACGCTGTATCTGCATATGCTGCTGTGGCCAGGGCAGCAGTGGGCTTTCAGCGAGTTGGGCAATACGGTGCAGAATGCCCGGCTGCTGACCACGGGGGAGAAGCTTGAGTTCGTCCAGGAGGGCGATCGGGTCATCTTTCCGGCGCTGCCCAAGGAACCGCCCGACCCGCACCTCTCGGTGATCGCACTGGAGTTGGACGGGGAGCCACGGAGGAGTGAGTAGTATTGACCGGGGGCGAGTAAGGCGTAGCGAATAACAAACGAACAGGAGACCACCATGCGTAAGTATAAGATGCTCTATTCAATCGGCGACTCGATCTCGTTGGGCTATCTGAGGATCCTGGTCACCTCACTGGGTCAACAGTACGCCGTAATGCACTGTCCCGCCAATGGCGGGCCCTCCACGCGCATCGCCGAGAATCTTGATGACTGGCTGGCAGGATATGACCCGGACGTGGTTTTGCTCAATTGTGGGCTGCACGATGTCGTGCGGAAGGAGGATGACCAGCCCGCTACATCGGCGGATCAATACGAGGCGAACCTGCGGGACATCGTGGAACGTTTGCAGGGCCTGGCCTACTCGCCACGGCTGATCTGGGCGCGGACGACACCAGTGATTGACGAGCGCCACCAGGCGGTCAAGTCGTTCGGGCGGATGAACGAGGATGTAGTCGCCTACAATGAAATCGCCGATGCCGTGATGGCGGAGAGGGGCGTGGAGTCAATAGACCTGTACGGGGTGGTAATGGATAACGATGCCGAAGCGCTGCTGGCTCCCGACGGCGTCCACTTCACCCCCGAAGGCTACCAGGTGCTGGGGCAAGCGATCGCAGACTATCTGTTGCAGGAAGAGGCTTGAAGGCCGCGCGAGCCACGGCGAGCCGAGTAGGAAGCGTGACGGAGCACAAACCAATAGGAGGCTACCATGCGCAAGTATGAGATGCTCTATTGTGTCGGTGACTCGATCTCGCGGTACTATCTTCTGACCCTAGTAAAGTTATTCAGCGGGAGGTATGCAGTAGTGCGCTGCCCGGCGACCCGCGGCTCCTCCACAGCAGTCGTCGAGGATCTGGATGGCTGGCTAGCGGGATATGACCCGGACGTGGTTTTGTTCAATTCTGGGCTGCACGATGCCATGCGGAAGGAGGGCGAACTGGTCACGCCGCCGGATCAATACGAGGCGAATCTGCGAGACATCGTGGCGCGGTTGCAAGGGCTGGCCTACTCGCCGCGGCTGATCTGGGCGCGGACAACACCAGTACTTGACGAGTACCGACAGTTCGGGCGGATGAACGAGGATGTCATCGCGTACAATGAGATCGCGGATGCCGTGATGGCGGAGATGGGCGTGGAGTCAATAGACCTGTACCGTGCAGTGATGGATAACGATCCTGAAGCGCTCCTGGGGCCCGACGGCGTCCACTTCACCCCCGAAGGCTCCCAGGTGCTGGGGCAAGCGATAGCAGATTATCTGTTGCAGGAACAGACCTGAAGGCTGCGTGAGCAACGCCACCCACCCGTGGCCTGGCAGAAACAAACAGCCTTCGCCGACGCACTAGACGATGTCGGCGAAGGCTCAATTCGTCTTCGCTTTCTACTGCGACTCAATCGCGTATTGCCCGATGTCTAGAGGCTACCGGCGCCCTCACTGATGGCTGCTGCGCCCACCAGTATGAACGCGAAGATCATCCAGACCACCGCGATGGCCAGGGATACAAAGAACAGGATCCAGCCCCATTTGGCCCAGACCGCCTGGGTCTGCTTGAACTGCTCGACGCTGTCGAACTGGCGGTGCTGCCAGGCCCACTCGCTGCCCTTGACGCCCAGGACAATGCTCCAGATAATGCCCAGACACAGGGCGAGCAACGCAATCCAGACGTTGTGGGCGATGCCCCAAATCCAACTCCACCAGAACGCGCCCCAGTTCCAACCCTTGATTTCCTCGGGGACGGGGCCGCCGGTGCCCGAGGTATTCGCCGCCACCGGGGCTGCGACCGGCGGTGGTGTGGGGGCGGCGGGCGCGGGTGGAGTGGGCTCACCGGGCGGGGTGGCCGGAGGCTGTGCGCCCTGTTCGAACTGCTGGCCCTGATCGTTATCGCTCATTGTACTCTCCCTCCTTCGAGTCGCAAACGAACAGCGGGCTTGCACAAGACCATTTGATTATACATTTTCGCGCCGGTATAGGCAAGAATAGAGTGGTTCCCTGGATGCCTCGTCAGCCGTTTTCTGCTGTTTTCTGCTGTTGTCTGCCGTTCTCTGTCGTTCTCTGTCGTCCTAGTCCTGTACCGTGAATCGCGCCTGGGCCAGCGGCTTTTCTACGCCACCCAAAAATATAGTCACGCAGTACTTGCCGGCGAGCAGGCGTTGCTTGTCGGCTTTCAGCCAGGCCAAGCCACGCCCGGCTCCGCCCTTCATCTCAAGCTCCTGAGAGGCCGGTTCGATGAGCTTGTCCCGGTAGTACCACTGCACGTGGAAGACACCGCCCGCCGTGGCGTTGATGTAGGTGAAGGCCGCGTATATCTTGTCCCGGCCGCCGAAAGTAGTCTGAGGTTTGTCCGGTTTGCCCCTGGCGTTGACCCGCCGAGTGGTGACCAGGCTTACTATGCGGGTGTGGCCTTTTTCCGAGGGCCTCGCCGCCATTATTTCCTCAGCATTCTCCGCGAGCACGAACGAGGCGCGGCCCAACTGCCGCTCACCGCTGTACAGCTCCAGCTCGTAGATGCCAGGTGTGAATGTTTGGGCGTCGCCCGGCGGCGGGAGGACGATGTGCGGGAGTTGTTCGTCCCGGCGAGCGTCGTTCTCGGCCTGGGCGACGTCCTCTTCGATCTCTGCCGGTTCTGGTTCCTCCGCCGGCTCACCCGTCTCGACGGGTCCTAGGGCTTCCCCGTTATGCCACCAGCGGGCGCTCACCTGGGCCTCGGGGGAGAGGTCGGGGAAGCGGTAGAAGCAGTGAATCTTGGTGGCCTGGGCGGGGAGCAGGTCGGGCGTAGCCGCCGGGGCATTGTCTTCGGTGGTGAAGACGATAGCGTGTTCCGGAAGCTGCGCCTCCAGGGGCTGTGCTGGCTTGACCGGCGGACGTGCGGGTTGCTGGGGCGGAAGCAAAGGCTGCTGCACGCGCAGGACCCACCCCAGCAGGCCCCCGATCACCAAGCCACCCACGGCCAGGTACAATACTACTAGTTTCTGTACCCCTTTGGGCGAAGAATGTACCGACGCACTGACAGGTTCTTCACTCATACTTGGTTAGCGCTGTCCCGTAATCTCGATGGTATGTGGATAAGCCAGGACACTGGCATTGACAATACCGAAGATGCGGCGATACCGGCCAAAGCTAGTCGCCTTCTCGTGCACGGGCACGGTCCACCGGGTTGAGACCTTATAGCTTTCCCCCGCCTTGAGCTGCTTGTTTACCAGGGCCATCGTGAAGACCTTGTCGTCCGACCACTGCCAGATATTGTTGCCCTTCGCGTCGCGAATGATGAAGTCGTAGGTCTGGCCAGACATAAACTGAAGCGTGACCGGTCCCGGGAAAGGGTTGGCGACGGTCATCTCGATGACCACCGTATCGCCGGGGGAGTACTGGTAGCGGTCGGTGGTGACGAAGCAGGTCAGGCCTTCGCGGCCGGTTATGGGCAGGATCTCGGTTGGCTCCAGATAGGGGAAGCCGCCCGGGGCCAGGCGCACCGTGCCGGTGAGCATTATGCGCCGGCCATAGTCTTCGTAGGGCCGCAGCGCTATCGGGGAGTCGCTCAGGGCGCTTCTCGCGGAGCAGTAGATGCTGCCGGTAGCGTCGCGGATGGTCCAATCGCTACGCGTGACTGGTGGCCCCTGGCTGGTGGCGGGGCTGAACGGGTTGCCCTGCCAGCCGGTATATTCTCCGGCAATGCTAACCACTTCGTTTAGCCACCCCGGTGGGTCGGTGACCAGCTCGCTGATTGTCACGGCTACCGGCTCCCCTGTGGGCAGAGCGTTGATGTGCAGGGCTTTCTGCTCGTTGTCCCAGCGCATTTCCACGCCCGGTATGGCCCTAAGCAGTTTCGCGGGAATGTAGGTCACGCCGTCGCGGCGTTGCGGCGCGGGGGTCAGCTCGACGGTCTCGGACCCGATTGTCACCTGCGGCTTGCCGACCTGAATCAGTATTTGCGGCTGGTTCTCCGTGGTGATCTTGATCGAGTTGGTAGCACCGTCCCAGCCTACCTGCCAACCCAGTTCCTCGCAGACCGCCCGGAGGGGTATCCAGGTGGTTTCGCCTTCAACCACGGCCGGGGCCGGCATTGGTATCTGTACGCCATTGACAAAGAGGATTACCACCAGCGCGGCTACGTGCTGCATGATCACTCGCCTCCTGAACGCGGGCCTGCTGCTCTGCTACTATATCAGACTTTCGCTGGCCCTGTCAGGTTCCCCTGCTGCAATGCGCCAGACAACGGCAGATAGGGGCAGACAACGACAGACAACGGCGGAGACAGCAGACAGAGACGGATAACGACCGCTGGGTTGCGGTTCTAGGGCATTGGGGGCAGGATTTCGGCCATGCCGCCCATATAGGGCCGCAGGACCTCGGGGATCACTACAGTACCGTTCTCTTGCTGGTAGTTCTCCAGGATCGCGGCCATCGTGCGACCGCACGCCAGACCTGAGCCGTTCATGGTGTGGACGAACTCGAGCTTGGCGCCGGGCGCGGGGCGGTAGCGGGTGTTGCAGCGGCGGGCTTGGAAATCGCCGTACTGGCTGCACGAAGAAAGCTCCAGCCAGCGGTCCATAGCGGGGAAGTAGGCCTCCAGGTCGAAGGTCTGCTGGGGCTGGAAGCCCATATCGCCGGTGCATAGGTGGGTGCGGCGGTAGGGCAGCTCGAGAGCCTGTATGATCGTCTCAGCGTTCTTGACCAGCTTCTCCAACTCGTCGGAGCCTTGGCCGGGCTTAACGAACTTCATCAATTCCACTTTGTGGAACTGGTGGACGCGAATTAACCCGCGTGTCTCCTTGCCCGCGGCCCCGGCCTCGCGCCGGAAACAGGCAGTGTAGGCGGTGTAGTAGAGGGGCAGGTCATCGCCGTCGAGGATCTCGTCCTGGTGCATATTAGTCAGCGGGACCTCGGCGGTGGGGATCAGGTAGTAGCCGTCCGTTGTCTTGAACAGGTCTTCTTCAAACTTGGGCAGGTTAGCGGTGCCATACAGGGACCGCTTGTTGCCCAGAAAGGGCGGGAAGACCTCCGTATAGCCGTGCTTGCGGGTGTGGGTGTCGAGCATGAAATTGAACAGGGCGCGCTCCAGCGTCGCGCCCGCGCCGACATCGGTCACGAACCGCGCTCCGGCCATCCGCGTAGCGCCCTCGAAGTCAAGGATGCCGAGGTCCTGGCCGATCTCCCAGTGCGGCCTGGGGGTAAAGTCGAACTGCCGGAGCTCGCCAACCTGGTACATCACCACGTTGTCTTCTTCCGAGGTGCCGACCGGCACTTCGTCCAGGGGAATATTGGGCAAATCCAGCATCATCTGGTCGAAGCGGCTTTGGACTTCTTCGAGTTCCTGCTCGTGGGCCTGAAGCTCGACACCGATCTGCGAAGAACGCTTCCTGAGTGGCTCGGCATCGCCGCCCTCACGCATCGTTTGGGCGATCTGCTCGGAGATGCTATTCTTCTCCGCGCGCCGATTCTCAACCGCCACGAGCAGCTCGCGGCGTCGGGCCTCCAGCTCGATAAGCGCGTCGAGATCGAAGTCGTAGCCGCGCTTTTCCAGCGCTTGGCGCACTTTTTCCGGTTCTTCCCGTATCAGGCGTCTGTCGAGCACCAGTCTATGCTCCTTCTGATCGAACCATAGCAAGAATCATTCCCCTGCGGGCTGCTCAATGGGTGGGGAACATGCTCGGGTCGGCTACATAATACGCGGCTCCGATGAGCAGAAGATATGCGCAGGCGAACATCAACCCATCTCGGAACGCCAAGCGCCGCCGCGCCAGGTTGGCTACCGCGAAGAACGTAATAACGGTCATCAGTATGAACGGTATGGTAACGATATTGGATACGTTGGCCTGGCCGTGCCACAGGTAGGCGACAAAGGGCAGCGCGGCCAGCAGCAGACTATTATGATTCACCTTGGAGCCCAGGAAGTTGCACACGGAGATCTCGGCCAGCTTCCCGTCACGGTGCACCGTAAAGTAAGCGGTCAGCTTCTCGGGCATCTCCGAGGCTATCGGCCCCAGGATGAGGGCTACGGCGAACGGACTTATCCCAGCCAGGTGGGCTAGCTCCAGCATCGAGTCCACGAATCGCTCGGTCAGGAAGAAAATAATCACAGCGCCGGCCAGGAGAAACACGGTCGCCTTGACCATCTGCCGGCGGCTGGGCTTATGCTCGACCCCCTGCGAGAATTCGTGCGCCTGGCGTCCCAACTGGTACATATAGCCGCCGAACAGCAGCATCAGAATAACGCCGTCTTTGACGTCCAGCCCGTTGCCCTCCCAGGCCAGCACAAAGGCGACCAGGGCAGTGGCGGCCAGATACCAGGCATCAATCGCGGTCGTCCGGGACAGTTCTACGACCCTCACCGGCTTGCGGCTGAGCCGGGTGGTCGCGACGACAAGCACCAACCCATAGCCGAGCGTGACCAGGAGCACGCATGAACCCACTGCCGACCCGACGGCCATGTGGTAGTGGCCCTTGATTGCGGCCCAGACCACGAACATATACTCGGGCAGCGTGGTGATCAGGCCCAGGACGATGCTGCCGGTGAAGTTGGCACCGTAGCGCTCGGCCAGTATCTCTGCGCCCAGGCTGAGCAATATCGCAGCGCCTGCTATTATCAGTAGCAGGACGAGAAACTCAATAACAGCCATTCCCGTGGGATACCTCTTTCCACATCAGTGGATACGTCAAGCACTAATGATACTCCAAATCGGGCTATCCGGGCAAGTCGCCCGCGGAGCGGGGCTGGAGGTGGTCCGGCTAGGAGCCCAGCAGCTTGTCCATCTGGTAGCCCAGGCCGGTGCCCTGCAGGCTGGAGGTATCCGCCACGCCGCGCCGGACGTTGAAGATGCCGGCGTGTACGCGCTGCTCGGCCTCGGTGGTGGCGTCCGGGAAGAACTGGCGGCTGTTGGCCTCCACGCCCATTATCGTGTATAGGCGCGCGCCCATGCCTACTGAGTGAATCAAGGCGAGACTGGGGTTGGTCAGGTCCTGGAGGGCGTAGGGAATGCCCAGCTCTCGGGCCTTGGCCGCGAAGATCATATCGGACGAGTGGCCCTTGCAGGTCTTCAGGGCTACGCCCGACCAGCCCAGTTCCATCGCCAACTCGAAGCTCTCCAGATCGGTGAGGCTCTCGTCCACGATGACCGGTTTGAGCTGCGATAGCTCGCGCATGTCGTAGCGGTGCGCGGTGAGGTCGCGCTCGGTGGGCTGCTCGATGTACAGAATCCGGTCGAAGCAGTCCTCCGACTGCTCCTTGATTCTATGGAGCATCTCGATGATATAGTCCGGGGTCTCGCACTGTTCGTTGGTGTCGGCGGTTAGGTGCATCTCTTCAATGCCGAGTTTGGGCAGCTCTTCGCCGCCGATCCGGTGCACGGCCAGCATGCGATCCACGTCCCAGTCCAGGTCGTTGCCGCGCAGCTTCACCTTCAGACAGTACATGCCCTCGGCGCGGATCCACTCGTCGAGGCTTACGGGCTTACCGTCGTCGGGGTCCGAATCATCTTTCTCCGCCTCGGTCAGCTTATCCAGCCCGCCGACCAAGTGGAAGATGGGGACATTGGGCAGGTACTCGCTGCGGATGTAGTCGGGGATGTACTTGCCCGCGAACTCGGGGCCGAGGTACTTGCTCAGGTCACTCATAAACTCCGGGCCGTAGCCGTCGTAGCAGTCAATACCGTTGACGTTGCCGAAGGCGTCGTGCAGCGCGGCATCAATCGGCGAGGCGCAGACCAGCGCGCCCAGAAACGGCTGGGCCGGCACCAGCTCGCGCTCCGCGCAGACCTGCTCATTCATCGCGCGCAGGTCCTCTTCCAGGTCGAGGAAGATGTCAATAGGGTGGGCGGGCCCGGGGTAGGCGGTCGCCATGTCAGCGTAGCGCTGGATTACGTCCATCATTGCTGCTTGTTTCGGCTCGTGGGGTAGGTCAAAGGTCGGCCAGGCCCAGAAGTCAGCGACGAATATCCCGCCCCATCCGTCAGCGACCTTCCCCTCCCCGTTCTCGACGGTGGCCTTGACCCGGCAGAAGTGCAGCGCGTCCATCACCACGGCTCCGAACTTCAGCGGTGTGCGGGCGACAAACGGCTCAAAGGATACTTCAATCTGCTTTACCTGTATGTCGGATTTCATTGTTAGGTCTCCTCTGATCGCTAAGCACAATTGATGTTGCCAGCGTAAGGTTCGCCAAGGAGGTTGGGATTCCTTCCCTGCGGCGAGGCAGGACTGGGAGCCGTGCGCAACGAAGATAGATAGCAACAAGAAAGGGGCGGTTGAATGGGGCGGGGCTCGCCCTTGCACAAACTCTGGGTGTGCCGGCAAGGTGGGCCAGCCTCGCAGGCCTCGTGATACTCGTCCTACTCGACAGGCCCCTCCGGGAGGGGCCGGTTGAACGCAGTGAAGCCGGCCCGCGCCATGTGCAAATTACCGAGCCGAAAGCATCCATTTAGACTCCCTGAGGAGGTCTACAAGACGCATCGCTCGCCCATTTTTGTCACTATCGTGGCGAAAAGCGGGGGGAGTGTCCTTGTTCCCGACCTTGCACCGATGATCGTGCGGGTGCTGCACGAGCGAACCGTCCGCTTCAAGCTGTCCTTGCATGCGTATTGCATCATGCCGGATCACATACACGTCGTCTGCTCGATGCACAGTGAACAAAGCAGTTTTGGGTCATTCGTTGCGACATTCAAGAGTGAAGTCAGTCGGCAAGCTCATGGTTTGGGACATGCCGATTTCGCGTGGCAGCGGAGTTATTGGGATAGGCATGCGCGTGAGGAAGAAGACGTGCCGGCTATGGTGGAGTACGTGTTGGACAATCCTGTACGGGAAGGTTTGTGCGAGCGTTGGGAAGATTGGCCGTGGTCAGCACTCTTAAGCTGTCCGTAATTCGGAGGGGCCGGTTGAAGGCAGTGAAGCCGGCCCGCGCGGATAGTCGTAATAGTCAGCAACTGGCTGATACCGGGTGACAACTCCGACAATGGCTGTGAACCGACTTTGTGAACTGATCCGGGGCGGGCCTGGTTCCGGCAAGACCACACGTCTGCGCCAGACGGTGGTGGAGGCCGTTGAAAAAGGTGGCCTCTCGCCGGCGAGGGTCTTGTGGCTGGCGCTGGACCAACCGGCTGCCCAGCGCGAGCGCGATTGGTTTGTCTTAAGCAGCGCCCGGACGGGGCGGACGCTAGTCCCGGTCACTGGCACGTACGAGGACATCGCCGGGCAGATTCTCCGCGAGAGCGCCACTCACTGGGGACGGGCTATAATCCGGCCACTGCCCGAGCGGCTGCTGGTGGGCGAGGTGATTCGGGAGACGACACCGGCCGCTCGCTACTACCAGGCAGACGAGGTCCGCCGCAGCCCGCGCTTCCGCGATGATGTTGCCGACTTCATTGCCGAACTCAAGCGCTGCAAGATAGACACCCGCACGTTCCGCGAGGACATCACCCCCGGCTTACCACATCGCGGTGCCCTGGCCGACCTGGCCGACATCTACGAGCGGTATCAGCAGCGCCTGCGCGAGGCCAATGTCTACGACCTGCGCGGCCTCATCTGGCTGGCGCTGGTGGCGCTGACCGACGAGCAGTTGGCGGGCAGTTGGCGGGGCCGCTATGATCTAATCGTCGCCGACGATCTGCAGGACGCCACGCTGCTGCAGATCGAGCTGCTGGCTGCTCTGTGCAGCCCCGAAACCCGACTGCTGGCGACTCACGAGCCGGCCCAGGCGATATATCGCTTCCGGGGCGCGGTGGAGGACCCGGCTGCACTGCTGGCCTCGCTGTTGCCTGACCGCGAGGTGGTTCGCACGCAGTTGCCGGCGCAGCAACCAGGGCGGATGGCCTCGGAGGTGGCTGAGATCGCGCGCCGGTTTGCCCGGGACTGGGAGCTGAGCAGTGCGCCGTTGGGGGAGACCGACGGTCCAGGCCAGGTGGAGGTCGGCGTCTATCGCACCTTCAGCGAGGAGCTGGCGGGGATCGGCGATGGAATCATTGCTTTGCTGTGCGAGGGCGAGCTTGCGCCCGATGACATCGCGGTCATCGTCCGCAATCACGAGCAAGCGGAGGCGGCGCGCGAGCATCTGGCGCTGCGCGGAGCTCCCGTTGCCGGGCAGGAGGCTGTGGCGGGGGCGTGGGCTGCTCGGCGTCTGGTCGGCGATCTTATCACTTTGCTGCTGTACGTTCGGGACTGCGACACCTATCCGACGGCGATTCGCGAGCAGCAACTGGCGGGGGCCAACCTGGCGGTGTGGCGGCTGGCCAGTCTGACCGGGGGGGATGAGTTGGCCTTGGCGCGAGAACGTGGCGACTGCCGGCGGGAAGGCCGCTTTATGCTGGCTGGGCGGGGCGAGCCGCTGGGCCTTTGGGCGGAAGCTGTGCGGCGGGCGGGGGAAGTAGCCCGGGATGAGCCGGTGGCCGCGATAAGGCTGGTCCTGCGCGAGACCGGGCTGCTGCCGGACTTAGCGGCGCGGATGCCCCCGGCGATGATGCCGGCGCTGGTTGGCCTGCTGGACTCCTTAGGCGAGGCGGAAAAAGCCCTTGTTGAGGTGGTGGGAAGAAGCCTGTCGCTTGAGCAGGCGCTCAGCGTTGTGGAGATGAGCAGCGGGCCGGCGGCGGCTCCCGACCGCGCCGGAATTCAGGTGATGATTGCCCACGACGTTCGCGGCCTGGAGTTTGAGGTGGTGTATCTGGTAGGGCTTAGTGAGGATACTTTCCCGGCGCCAGCGGTTGTCTCGCGCCTGCTGCCCGACCGGACGGTTGAGGCTTTGCGCGAGCGGGTCCGCGCGCACCTGGGCATCCCCACCGCCACTTTGACCTTTGCTGGTTGGGGCGAAGCGGGTGGTGAGGCGCTCGCTGAGGAGGTACGGCTGTTCTATACCTGTCTCAGCCGCGCTCGGCGCCGGCTTATACTCACTTGTCACGTGGAGAAGAACGGCGGCAAAGTCGGCCCGTCGGAGTTTCTGGTCTCAGCGTTGCCCGAGGATTTCGTCCTGGGGCCTACTGCGCAGCAGCGTGAGGCTGACTTCGAGTGCGTCTTTTCCGGACTGATGCCGCAGGCTTCGGGCGGGCGCACGACACACCAGGGCTGCCCGGTCGTGCCGTGTGCCGGGCGGCCTATGTTGGCGCAGGAGGGACCGGCGCCAGTGGAAGAATCGGTGCCGCAGCCTGAGTTTAGCGGCGCGCCGATTCTCGCCGAGCTCGCCCCTGGCTGGCCGCTCAGCGCCAGTTCTCTCAGGTCCTACCTGCGCTGCCCGCGCCAGTTCTTTTTTGAGAAGCTGCTCGGGCTGGCCGGTGAAGACCCCGGCATTTTCCTGTACGGTACGATCATTCACGAGATAATGGCGGAATTGAACAAGCTGTCGCCCGGAGTGCGAAGTCGGGAGAGGGCGCTTGATATTCTGGCGGCGGCGTTCGCCCGGCATCAGGACGAGTTCGACTCGCCCTACTCCTACCGCGTCCACTACCAGCGTGCGCAACGGGCGCTTGAAGTCTACGCGGCGACTGAGTTCTTCTCCGAGGAGTCGCTTGCTCAAGAACAGTGGTTTGACATCGAGCTGACCGACGACAGCGGGCAGGCTCATCGGTTCCGGGGCCGCATAGACCAAGTGGTTGCGGTGGGCGACGCTGTCGAGGTGATTGATTACAAGAGTGGCAAAGTTGCGGCAAGGGCCGCGCTGCGCCGGAGCTTCTGCTACCGTCCCGGCGAGAGGTATGCAGAACCCGATCAGGTAGACTACCAGCTCCCGCTGTACGCGTTAGGGTGGGAGGCAGAGGGGCAAGGGCGGGTCATCCGGGTATGTCTCCAGAGCCTGGCTCCTGATGCCAGTCCTCCCTGCCGTCGCTCGTGCGTGGAGCTGGTACCGGATGCCCAGCCAGGAGGAGATGCGGCCTTCACCCGCCACGAACTGGAGCAGATCGCTGCCCAACTGGCGGCTTTGGCTGGACAAATAAAGCAGCGGTCCCAGTTCGAGGGCTATCCTCCCAAGGAGGGCTGTGCCCCGAATTTCGGTGCCTGTCCATACGTGCTGATCTGCAGCGAGGCAGAGCCGAGCTGATGATGCGATACGAGTACGAGCCCAGCGCAGAGCAGAGAGCAATCATCGAGGAGCCGCGCCTGGATATACCCTTGAAGGTAGTGGCGGGAGCTGGGTCGGGGAAGACCTTCGTGCTGGCGCACCGCTTCGTCTGGCTGGTGCTCAACAATGAGCAGATCGAGCCGGAGCGCATACTTACGCTGACTTTCACGAACAACGCGGCGGCCGAAATGAAGCTGCGCATTAAGCGGCTGCTGCGGCTTAACGAAGTTGCCTTCACGGGGGAGTTGTGGGTGCATACCTTCCACAGTTTCGCCGTGCGCCTGCTGCGCGAGTGCAGCTACCAGGTGGGCCTCTCGCCCGAGCCCCAGCTCCTGACCGAGCTGCAACAACGGCTCGAGTTCGAGCAGCTCGTGGCCGACGTCTTCGTGGGAGATTTTGCCCCGAATCACGCTTTGCATCCCGACCGGCTCGCGGAGATGGGCTTTGCCTGGCCGGACGCTCTGCGCGGCCTTCTGGTGCAGCTCGTCACCTATGCCAGGAGTAACGGCCTTAACCCCGACGAGTTTCGCGAGCAGGCGCTGGCACTGTCAGCACGCTTTTGGGCAGCGCTGCCCACTGCGCAGGAAGTTGCGCGTCTGGAGAATGCGAAAGCGCTTGCCCCCGACTTGCAGAGGCGCCTGGCAGGCATATTCCCGTCGGAGGATCTGGCCCAGGCACCCGTAGGCGAGAGTAGCGCCACGTTGAACTTGCGCAAGCTTTATTACGTTGACTTGAAGAAGGCGACGGTGCACCCGGACCTCGACGAGCGACTGGCTCGCGAGCAGGAAATCGAGCGCACAATCCTGGCTGCTGCCGAGGCGGCGTGCAGTCTGTATCAGCAGCGGCTGGCCGAGCGTGACGGTATTGATTTCGCCGACCAGATAAACAAGGCGGTGGACTTGTTGGATAATTACCTGGATATTCGCGACCGCTACCGGCAGAGGTTCCAGTATCTGCTGGTGGACGAGTTCCAGGATACCTCGCGCGCGCAGATGGCGATGGTCCAAGCGTTGGCGCGGCCCGCCCGGTTTGAGGTGGAGCGCGCCGGTCAACGCCGGGAGGTAGACAGCTACCAGCGGCTCATGGTCGTCGGCGATCAGAAGCAGTCAATCTACGGCTGGCGCGATGCCCAGCCCGAGAACCTGGACAACCTGCTGCCGTTCGGCGAGGGTGACCTGGTTAGTGGCACGCCGTTGTTCCGGCCGCTGACGGTCACGTACCGCATGGACCGGCAGCTTACGGTGTGCGCCAACGCGGCGGCGCAGCACGCCCGACCTCAGGATCCCGCGCTGACTAGCCCGAAGGAGGCGGCGGGCACGATCATCAGCGTAGCACCGTTCACCGCTGGGGCCGACGAGGCAATACGTCACGCGCGACGGCGGGAGGCGGCGTATATTGCCGAAAAAGTCCGGCAGCTTGTTGCTGACGAGGGCCAGTTTAAGTGGGGCGATATCTGCGTGCTGATGCGCAAGCGTGAGGCCTTCCGCTACCTCAAGAACGCTTTTGAAGAGCGCAAGATCCCCTACCAGGCGCTGGGCGGGGTGGGCTTTTTCGAGCATCCGCTGGCCTCGATCTGCTCGCCTTTATGCGCGTGGTCAATGATCCCTTTGACGATCTATCGTTGGTGCGGTTGCTAACTCGGCCCCCAGTGAGTATGAACGACCGCCAGTTGTTCCTGCTGGTGAGTGTGCCGGGAGAGGAGGATGGTCTGGCAATTCGCCGGCGGCCTGAAGACCGAGCGATCATCACTGCTGTGGCCGAACTGGTTGCGGGCGAGGACAGTTGGCGTAGCTCGTCGGAGCGCGGCGAGCTGCCGGTCGGCCAGCTCCGCGAGCTATACGAACTCATCAGGCGGCTGCGCGCGGCCAGCTTGCTGCACCCCGCGCGCACGGTATTCGAGATG
>JALGTU010000009.1 GCA_029821195.1 Candidatus Zipacnadia bacterium | reverse complement strand
AGCTCGTCGGAGCGCGGCGAGCTGCCGGTCGGCCAGCTCCGCGAGCTATACGAACTCATCAGGCGGCTGCGCGCGGCCAGCTTGCTGCACCCCGCGCGCACGGTATTCGAGATGCTATTGGCGGCGATTCCCGAGGCTGGGATGACGCCTGCGGAGCGGGTGGCTGCACCTGCGGTCAAGGCGACCTTCGAGGCGATTATCGAGGAGCTGAGCGGTGGTGGCGTCGCTACGGGCTTGGCGGAGCTTGTCTGCGCGGTTGACCTGTACGAAGGCGAGAGCGGCCTGGAACTGCCCGCTCCGGATATACCTGTTCGTAATGCCGTGCAGGTTATGACCATCCACCGGGCCAAGGGCCTCGGCTTCCCGGTGGTGTTCGTGATGGCCTGGGACCCGCATGGGCTGAGGCGGGGCAGCACGGTGTATGATGAGTCCTGCGGGCTGGTGGGCTTCACCGTGGAGGGCGAACGCTCAGCCAAGAGCATAGTCTCCAAGCTCTTCACTGGCCGGGACAAACAGTTGCAGGAAGAAGAGCGGCTCTGGTACGTTGCGCTCACCCGCGCCCAGCACTTCCTGTGCGTCACGTATGCCGTGGGCAAAACCGGCGAAGTGGTGATTCCCTGGGGCGAGGACCTGGTCGGCGCGGTCGAAGAGTCCGGGGCGGAACTGGCTGGGCGGGTCACCCCTGGCCCAGGCTACGGGCCGGGCGCTCCGCTGCTGCCTGCGCGGCTGCCTGAGGGTCTTGAGCTTATACAGCGGCCCGCCGTGATCCGCACCAGCTTCAGCGCGCTGCGCGATGTGCTCGCCTGTCCGCGGCGCTGGTGGATCAATCACAAGTGGCGGGTGGAAGAGGTGGGGGAAGAAGCTGGCCCGGCGATTGAGCTGGCGATTGGGACCTGCTTTCACGAGTATGTGGCGGCTCATTACCGCAGCAGAGGTGGGCTCGATGACGCCTACCTGCAGGGTCTGTGCGACACCGTGTTGGCCGAGGCGGAGGCGGATGACCTGGCCCGGGTGCACGAGCTGATCGGGGCGTTTCGGGCCAGTCCGTGGGCGGAGCTTGCCCCGCCCGGTCAGGACGTGGAGCGGCCGGTCCATCTGGTGCGCGAGGTCGGGAGAGTGATTGTTGCGGTGAGTGGTCGGCTGGACCTGGTCGTGGCGGAGCAGGGGCAGTTCGCCGATTTCAAGACCAACCGGTGGCTCGGTGAGCGCGAGTTGGAGGACTATGCACTCCAGATGCTGATATACCGGCAGGCGCTGGCCGCCGAGCAAGGCGATGGCGGTGACTGGGAGCCGGTGCTGGTGCATGTCACGCCGGAGGGCCTCAAGGAAGTGCCGTTGGACGAAGCGCTGCTGGCGCGCCAGGAGCAGCGTTTGGAGCAGGCTTTGGCCCGGCTTGTCGAACTCGAATCGGAGGGGCAGTGGCCGGATTGCCCGCCGGGAGCGCCTTGTGGGAGTTGCGACTACACAGAGCTATGTCACCGCGGAGGGGATAATTCCGACTGATCGCCACCAGGCTCGGGACAGGTGCACGGGATCTGCCCGCATTTCGGGCAACCGCCGGTGTACTTACGGGTGGCGTCTTCCAGGTCAATTCCGGCGATGGAGGCGGTTGTGGCCAGCCAGGCCAGCACGTCGCTGAATTCTTCGGCAAGCTGCTTCTGATCGCGGCGGCGCAGGGCCTGGGCCAGCTCGCCGACCTCTTCGACGAACCACATAAACGTGGACTGTAGGCCGCGGCTGCTGTCCTTGTCGTAATAGATGCGCTCGATCAACTGTTGAAACTCGCGAATAGTCATATTGTTGGGTATATTCGGCACGACCCCCCGCAGCTCCTGCCGATTGGTGGCGGCGGGAATCTTGACAACGCCGGGCGAGCTTGGTATTCTCTTAGCTGGGGAGGGAGTGTGGGGCACGGGAGGTGGAATGGGCGATGTCTGATGACAAGTCTCGAGCAAAAACGGCTGGTGAAGAGTTGACGGAACGTCAACGGTGCATTCTTTCCGCGATCGTTCGCGAGCACGTCGCGACCAAGCGTCCGGTAGGAAGCAAAGCCCTGGCCCATTGCGAGGAGTTGTCGGTAAGCTCGGCGACGATTCGCAACGAGATGGCAGAGTTGGAGCGGCTGGGCTATTTATCTCAGCCCCACACCTCCGCGGGTCGGGTGCCTGGGGAGAAGGCGTACCGTTTCCACGTCAATCATCTGGCGGCGCACGAGAAGCTACCCATTGATAAGCTGAGCTGGATTCACAGTCAGTATCGGCGGGTCGAGCGGGACGCTGACAAGATTTTGCGGTTGAGCACGAAGCTGCTGGCGGACATTGTCAAGCACCCAGCGGTAGCCCTGGAACCGGGCCGGGAAGCAGATCAGCTGATGGACGTCGAGGCGCGGCCGGTGAGTGCGCACACCGTCCGGGTCCTGTGTACTTACTCGGCGGGCCGGCGACAGGAGTTTGTAGTCCGCTCTGCGGAGAGCATTACTGTCGAGCAGGTCGAGCAATTGGGGAGGGCGATACGGCATCGGCTTAGCACTGGCTTATCTACCTGGGCGCCGGATAGCCCGGCTGGGGGGACGGTGGGCGAGGCGGGCATTCCCGCCGACCTGTTGCGCGCGGTACGGCAGCAGCTTTGGGCTGGTGCGGGCAGCCGGGTTTACGTAGAGGGCACCGCTTACATCCTGGATGCTCCGGAGTTTCAAGATTTGTCGCACCTGCAGGCGGTGGTCGAGACTCTGGGCGAGCAGCCCGCGCTGCGTGAGCTGCTGAGTATGGCCGCAGAGGGTGCGGAATTGAGCGTGATAATCGGTTCGGAGCACGCGATTCCCCGCTTGGAGCAGTGCAGCTCTGTACTGTCCACCTTTGTGGGGCGCAGTGACCTCCGGGGTATTCTGGGGGTACTGGGGCCGATGCGGATGGCGTATGATGAGGTAATCTCGGCGGTGGAGTGCGTGGCGCAGCAGGCGGGGGCCGTCCTGTCCGGTGCTGAGACCGGCTAGTGAGGCCGCTTTTCATTGGTGATTGTGCTGCGCCACGACGGGCTACCTGCCTTCGTATGACCGCGCCTGGTGATGGTTCCTCACCAGATGTTTGTCGGTGGGACTAAGGCACGCGGGAGGTTGACTGAGTGTTTGACGACAAGCAGCATGACGAATCGGCCGAAAGCGCAAGCGCCCTTCAGGAGGAGCTTGAGACGCGTATTGCTGAGCTGGAGCAGGAGCTTGCCGAGGCGGAGGACCGCTACCTGCGCGCCGCCGCGGAGCTGCGCAACTACCGGCAACGTGTGGTCGGGCAGCACGCGCAGCAAATGCAATACGCTCACGAGGCGGTCGTGACGGCGCTGGTGCCGGTACTGGATCATTTGGAGCTGGCGCTGGAATCGGCCCGCAGCGAAGAGCAGTCGCCGCAGGAAGTCGTGTCCGGTGTCGAGATGACATTTCGCCAGCTCCTTAGCGTGCTCGAGCAGTTTGGTCTGACGCGGCTGGCCACAGTCGGCGAGCAGTTTGATCCCCGCCTACACGAGGCTATTGAGCGCAGACCTGTCAAAGACGAGCAGATCGGCGCGGGCCAGATTATCGAGGAGTTTCGGCCGGGCTACAAGCTGCACGATCGGGTGGTGCGCCCGGCGGAGGTGTGTGTCTGTGTGAAGAGCGAGGCGTCCGAGGACACCGGCGAAAACCAGTAGGAAGATCGAGCCGACGCCGGGGGAGGAATCCGCGGCGCCGATGCCGAAAGTAGGGATGTCCGTGTAGTGAGTTGAGGGGGCGTGCCGCGCCGGGGCTGTTGTTGACAGGTAGCAAAGGCCAAGCTATAATCCCAGTACTCGCGGTTTTGCGCGCATTCCTGAGAGCAGGTTGCCCGAGGAAGGGGCCGGTGACTATGCTGAGCAATGTCGAAGACTACGCCAAGATCCGAGTGATCGGGGTCGGCGGCGGCGGGTCCAACGCCGTGGACCGGATGATTGAGGCAGGAGTGATGGGTGTGGAGTACATCTCGGTGAACACGGATCTGCAGGTCCTGGAGCTGTCGGCAGCCGACAAGAAGCTCCAGGTCGGCGAGAAGCTGACCGGCGGACTGGGTACGGGGGGCAACCCCGATATCGGTCGCCAGGCCGCCGAGGAGAGTCGGCAAGACATCCTGATGGGCCTCGATGAGTCCGACATGGTCTTCATCACCGCGGGAATGGGCGGCGGAACCGGCACCGGGGCCAGCCCGGTCATCGCCGAGATTGCGCGCGAGCTCGATGCTCTTACTGTCGGCATCGTCACCAAACCGTTCGCCGTCGAAGGCACCCGGCGCTCGGAAGTAGCCGACGAAGGCATCAAGCGGCTCAAGGAACAGGTGGATGCTCTGATCGTCATACCCAACGACCGGTTGCTTGAGCTTAGCGAAGCCGAGTTGACCTTGCGGGAAGCGTTCGCCTTGGCTGATATGATACTGCACCAGGGCGTACGTGGCATCAGCGAGGTCATTGTCGTGCCCGGCCTGGTCAATCTGGACTTTGCCGACGTTCGCTCAGTTATGAAGGGTGCGGGCACTGCGATCATGAGCATCGGCGAGGCGGAGGGGGACAACCGCGCCGTGGAAGCCGCCAACATGGCCATTTCAAGTCCGCTGCTCGAAACCAGCATCGAGGGCGCTCGCGCCCTGCTGGTCAACATTACCGGCGGCCCTGACCTGGCCTTGCGGGAGGTCCATGAGGCCGCCCATTTAATCCAGGAGGCGGCGCAGGGCGAGGGCAACAGTGCGGATATGAGTCTGGGGGCGGTAATTGATGATCAGATGGAGGGCAGCTTGCGGCTGACGGTAGTGGCCACCGGCTTTGACGAAGCGCGCCGGCCGGCGATGCGGCGGCGTTTGACTGGTACTGAAGAGGCCAGCGAGACCGAGGCGCCAGCTACTGCTGCGGAATCTGCCTTCCAGGAAGAGCTTCCTACTTACGACGAAGACGACCTTGACATTCCGGCCTTCCTACGCCGCCATTAACAGGTAATCCCCGCATTGGTCCCATCTATCAGCGCAGGGATGCTCCTGCCCCAGAGAGTCAACTCGCCTTCACGCGCCTAGCATAGCCTCGTATAGCTCCTGCACCTGCCGGGCGACCCGATCGGCGCCGAATTTCTCCCGGGCGCGCACCAGCCCCTGCCGTCCCATCTCTTTTGACTTGTGTGGATCGCTCAGCATGGCGTCTATTGCCTGGGCTAGGGCGTGAGGATCCTCCGGTGGCACGAGCAGGCCCGTCTCACCGTCAACGACTATCTCGGGCACGCCGCCGGAGGCTGTTGCCACTACTGGTCGGCCCACCGCCATCGCCTCGATTATCGCTCGCCCGAACGGCTCATTGACTGAGGGCAGCACGAATACGTCGCACAGGCGCAGGATGTCGGGCACATCGGTGCGGAAGCCGGCCCAGATCACCTGCTCGGCCAGTCCCAGCTCGGTTGCTCTGCGCTTGAGTTGCTGCTCGTACTCTGGTTCCCAGAACGCCACCTCGCCGACCACCACCAGCTTCACCGTGGGCCAGGAGCTCGTGATGTCGCTGACTGCCTCCAGCAAGTTCATATGTCCTTTCCACGGTGTCAGCCGGCCCACCACAGCGATCACCTTATCGGCTTCGGCCAGTCCCAACTCGGCGCGCAGTCCTCGCGGTGCAGGGCCGGGGGTGAACTTGTCCAGAGGTATGCCGTTGGGGATCACGGTCACTTTGGCCGATAGGCCGGCGAACTGTCCAGCCACAGCTTCGGAGATGGCGATAACCCGGGGGGTGAACATGCGGGTCGCTCGGCGCAGCAGGCTTAGGCCTTCATCTTCGCCGAGCAGGTCCCGCACGTGCCAGACCAGCGGCCGATGGGCCAGCCGCGCCGCCAGGCCTCCGATGAAGTGAGCTTTGAGCGAGTTAGTGTGCACCAGATCAATCTTCGCCCGCCGCAATGCCCGGTGCAAGAGCCAGGCCGGCTGGATCGTCGTAAGGGCATTCCAGATCAGCGGCCAGCGCCGCGCCGCCACCTCGTCTCGTTTTTTCTCGAGCAGCGACATGGGCTGAAAGGCTGCTACCTTTTCAATGTCGCTGAGCTCGGGTCGGTCCAGCCACTTGGCACCGGCGGTGTGGAGCAGGACCGGAATGAAGCGGCTTTGGTCCAGCCGGCTAATCAACTCGATGAGGCTGTTTTCCCCACCGCCGATGTCCACGGCGTGGTCCACGTACCCGATCCGCTTGCGCTTCTGGTCGTCCGGCATTATGCTGCCTCCGGCGGCCAGCCCTCGGCCAGGCCCCATTTTTCCAGGGCTTTCTGGAAGCGCTCGGCCACGCGGTCCCAGGTGAAATCGCGCAGCACGCGGGCGCGCGCTGCCTTGCCGAGCTGGGCAGCGAAATCCTCGTTGGAGAGTAGGCGCACCAGGGCGGCGGCTATCTGGTCGGGCTCCTCAGGATTGACCAGCAGGCCGGTCTCGCCGTCGGCGATGGCCTCCGGGATGCCGCCGGTGGTGCTGCCGATTGCCGGCAGCTCCCCCAGGCCGGCCTCGAAGTAGACCAGGCCCAGACCCTCGATAGGGTGCCCATACAGATCGCGGCTGGGCATAATGAACACACTGGCTGCCCGGTACAGGGCGGGCAGTTTGCGGTTGTCAACTTGCCCTAAGAACTCGACGAACTGGCTCACCTTGTGTTGGTCGGCGAGGCGGCGCAGCGCTTGCTCTTCGGGGCCGGTGCCGACGATCAGGTAACGCACCGGGCCCACTTGGTTTATGACCTGGGGCAGGGCGGCGATGACCTGGCTGTGGCCTTTGCGCTGCACCAGGCGACTGACGGTGAGCATCACGGGTCGCCCGGCGGGGTTCAGTTCGGCCTGCACCTGGGCGACTTGGTGCTCGTCGGCTTCAAACGTGCTGGGGTCGGCCCCGCCGTATATCACGGCGAGGCGGCCCGCTTTCAGCCCCCGGCGCTGTAGTTGCTGGGCGGAGTAGCGGCTGATGGCCAAGCCCCCGGCGGCCCCGCCAATGATCAGATTCTGTATCAGCCACTTGACGGGGTTGGCGCCGGTCTGGATCATCTCGCGGCCGTAGCCCATCACCACATAGGGCGTGGCAGTGCGACGGCGCACCAGCCACGCGGCGAGCCCGTCGGGCCACCAGTTACCGGCGACAGTCGCCTTCACGGGATTGTCTGGTTGGCGGCGGCGGATAGACTGGGTAGCTGCCTGGGCCAGTGCGCGGGCGCTCTGGAGCCGGTTACCCGCCGGAACGCGGACAGTTGGCACTGGGCTGCTGGCGTCGAAGTCTTGAGCACCGGGCTGGTCGGGGGCGATCACCAGCAACTCCTCGCCACGCCTTTGCAGCGCGGCGGCCAGTTCATAAAGGTAGCGCTGAATCCCGCCGGTGCTCGGGGGGAAATCGTTGGCCAGAATGATTAGCGACATGCTTGGGCGCCCTCGTCATCTTCGGTACGCAATTGCCGGGCCAGGTGCCGGGCTTGGCGCAGAGGTTCCGGCCACCGATAGTTCCCGGTCAGGCTCATTATGACCTGCACACAGCCAGGCACGTCAACTCGGTGCCCGGGGCTGGTGAATAGCGGACAGGTATCGGACTGGGTCCGCAGCACTGCGCCCAGCGTGTCTGCTCTGTGCAGTAGCGGAGCCCAGCCTCATGGCTTGGGCCAACTCCTTCTGGCGTCGCTTGGCTTGGCGCGGACGAACCTGCCAGTTCTCTGTATCCACCGGTTGCACTATTGCCCTGCTGATCAAAGAAGGTCAGAGGCTGCCAGTTAGGGAAGTCAACCATTGTCAATACCACCATAGTGTTCACGGAAGTGGGCCAATATCCTACCCGTGGATGTAGAGGAGTAATACAATGCAGAAACATAAGGTCTTGTACTTGCCGAACGCCGCGCACACCGACCGAGTCTTTGATCCGGCTGTCTTCGCGGAGCTACTGGACGAATTCGACGTGACCGTCAACCCCAATGATACCTGTATGTCTGTCGAGGATCTGGCGCAGGTCATCGGCGACTACGATGCTCTGATCACCGGCTGGGGCGCTTCGCCGGCGCTACCCGCCGAGGTGTTTGAGAATGCGTCGAAGCTGCGGATCATCGCTCATTCCGCGGGTAGTGTGAGGCACATGTTCTCGCAGGAAATCGTGGACAACTACCTGCTGCCCCGCAACATCGTCGTCTTCAGCGGCGCGGACGAGATCGCTTACAATGTGGCGGAAGGTGCCATCGGCATGATGATTATGACCGTCCGCCAGTGGATCGAGCACGCCAACTACATCCGCGAGAGCGGAGAGTGGCGTAATCCGGATCTGCCGCCCTCCGGGCAGTACCTGCTAGGGAGCACGGTGGGTGTAGTCAGCGCCAGTAAGGTCGGCCGCCAGGTGTTGCGTCTCCTAGGGCCGTGGGATGTTGAGATATTGCTGCACGATCCGTACGTGGATGCCGAGCAGGCGCGGGCGCTGGGTGCCGAGAAGGTCGAGCTTAACGAACTGTTTGAGCGCTCGGACATTGTCACCATTCACGCCCCCAAGCTCCCCGAAACCGACAAGATGATCGGTGCCGAGCAGCTCCGGCTGCTTAGAGATGGCGCCACTCTGGTCAATACCTCGCGGGGCAGCGTGATTGACGAGGAGGCCCTGGTCCAGGAAGCTCCGCGGCTGAAGATCTGCCTGGATGTCACCGATCCCGAGCCGCCCGCGGCGGATAGTCCGCTGCGCAGCGCTGAGACTATCCATCTGCTGCCGCACGTATCAGGGGCCGGCAAGTACGGCTATCATGGAATCGGTAAGGCTGCTTTGCAGGCCTTGCGCGACTGTTTTGCGGGCCGGCCGGTTCAGGGCGCGGTTGATTACGAGCGCTTCTCTATTCTGGCGTAGGCCACGCAACAGGGGATGCTGACAGTTGAGCTCGAATGCGTCTGACCCCGAAATATCCGTCGTCATCCCTGCCTACAATGAGGCCCGGGCTATCCGGAGTGCTCTGCAGAGCGTGGCCGGCTATTTCCGGTCACGCGGCCTGGACGGGGAAATAGTCGTCGTGGATGATGGGAGCAGTGATGCCACAGCGACGCTGGCGCGGGAGACTGACACTGGGGGCGTACCCGTGGAAGTTGTGGTAAACGAGACGAACCGAGGGAAAGGCTACTCGGTGCGACGAGGGATTCTGCTGGCCCGGGGCCGATGTGTGGGCTTTGCGGATGCCGATATGTCCACACCCATCGAGGAATTAGACAAGGTTCGTGAGGCGCTGGCGGGCGGCGCGGACGTGGCCATCGGCTCGCGGGCTATGGCCTTGTCGCAGATTGCCAAACACCAGCCGTGGTGGCGCGAACGGGCGGGACGCTTCTTCGGCTTTCTTGTGCGTAGAGCTGTGCTGCCGGGCATCTGGGATTCGCAGTGCGGGTTCAAGTTCTTCTCGCGCACTGCCGCCCGGGAAATCTTCTCCCGGCAGAAGCTCTCCGGCTGGGCGTTCGACGTCGAGGTGCTTCACCTGGCCCGGCGGCTGGGCTACCAAATTGCCCAGATTCCGGTGTCGTGGGTGGACGAGCCCAACAGCAAGGTAAAGATGCTGCACGACGGGCCCAAAATGGCGCTGGATGTGCTGCGTATTCGCTACCTGCACCGCGGCCTGAAGGTGGCTGTGCCCGCCGGCGGCGACGAGGATCGGTAGTGTAAGGGGCAAAATGGCCAGTAAGCAAGTTCGCCAAGAGATAGCGAAGCTCCGCGAGGAGTTGCGCTACCACAACTATCGCTACTATGTCCTGGATGCCCCGGTTGTCTCGGATGCCGAGTACGACCGGATGTTCCGCCGGCTGGAAGAGCTGGAAGCCGAATTTCCCGACCTGGTCACGCCCGACTCCCCCACCCAGCGCGTTGGCGCTCCCCCGCGTGAAGAACTGGGCACTGTCCAACACCGCGCCCCCATGCTCAGCCTGCAAAGCGTCTACGATGAGGAGGAGTTCCGCCACTTCGTTGACACTGTTATTGCGGAGGCTGGGGAAGAGGTAGCTTTTGTCGGCGAGCCCAAGTATGACGGGTTGGCGGTCAGCCTCGTGTACGAGAACGGCCTCCTGACCGTCGCCGCTACCCGCGGCGACGGCGTAACCGGCGAAGACATCACCGACAACGTCCGCACTATCCGGACCGTTCCGCTCAAGCTGCTGGCCCCAGACGACGTGCCGGTGCCCGAATACTTGGAAGTCCGGGGCGAGATCTATATTCCCCTGGAGCAGTTCCGCGAGTTGAACCGGCGCCGCGAGCAGGCGGGCGAGCCGCTCTTTGCCAACCCGCGCAACGCCGCGGCCGGCTCGGTCCGCCAGCTTGACTCGAACATTACCGCCTCACGCCCGCTGAGTATCTATGTGTACGGTGTGGGGGCGGTGGCTGGATACGACTTCGCCAGTGAGTGGGAAGTCGTCCAGGCGCTGCCTCGGTGGGGGTTCCGGGTAGATGAGCGCAACCGAGTGTGTGGGAATGTGGCAGAATGTCTGGATTTCTATCGCCATCTCGCCGAGACTCGTGAGCAGTTGCCCTACGAGATAGATGGGATCGTGTTCAAGGTAAACGAGTTGGCGGTGCAGGCCCGGATGGGGACACGTACTCGCAATCCACGCTGGGCGGTAGCCTACAAATTCCCCGCCCGGCAGGAGACCACGCGGGTCGAGGATATTCTGGTCAGCGTTGGCCGCACCGGGAAGCTCACCCCCGTGGCCGTACTGGAGCCCGTTGAGGTCAGCGGCGTTATCGTGCGCCGGGCCAGCCTGCACAATCAGGATGAGGTTGACCGCAAGGATATCCGCATCGGCGATGTGGTCATCATCGAGCGCGCCGGCGATGTGATTCCCCAGGTTGTCAAGGTCATCACCGAGAAGCGCACCGGCCAGGAGAGGCCCTTCCGGCTCCCGGACACCTGCCCGGTGTGCGGGACGCGGGTGCTGCGCAGCGAAGGGGATCCCATCACGCGTTGTCCCAACATTGACTGTCCGGCCCAGATCGAGGGTCGCATCGAGCACTTTGCCTCGCGCGGGGGTATGGACATCGAGGGCCTCGGTGAGAAGCTGGCGGCACAGCTCGTCCAGTCCGGCCTGGTCACGCGCCTGCCCGATATCTACGATCTGACCACCGAGCAGCTCATTGGGCTGGAGCACATGGCGGCGAAGTCCGCGCAGAATCTCCTGGATGCAATCGCCACCAGCCGGCAGACATCCCTTCCCCGGTTCCTGTTCAGCTTGGGCATCGCCCACGTCGGTGAGCATGTTGCCCGGCTGCTGGCGGAGAATTTTGGCTCTGTGGCGGCTATTGCGCAGGCCACGCCTGATCAGCTGGCTGCGGTTGACGGCATCGGCCCCGAGATTGCGACCAGCATCTCCCAGTTTTTTGCTGAAGACCGCAACCGGCAGGTTGTCCGGGACCTGCTACAGCGCGGCGTGGAATTTGCGGAGACTGAGGCCGCCTCTGATGCCTTGGTGGGGAAAACTTTCGTATTCACCGGCACGCTGGCGGGCTTGAGTCGCGATGAGGCGAGTGCAGAGGTCCAGCGGCGGGGCGGGCAGGTGACCTCCTCGGTAAGCAGGCGCACCGACTACGTGGTAGCTGGCAGTGACCCGGGCTCGAAGTACACGCGTGCGCAGGAGCTGGGCGTGACCGTACTTACCGAAGAGCAGTTCCAAGAGTTGCTGGCGAAAAGCTAGCCGAGGCGGTAACCGAAGCCACGCACTGTCTTGACGCGCTGAGGGTTTTTGGGGTCGACTTCGATCTTAATGCGTAGGTTGGCCATATGCACTTCGACGAGGTGGGTATCATCCTCTTCCAGGTCCCAGGCTGCTTCGAGCAGCGCCTCGTGGCTGACGACCTTTCCCTGGTTTTCCAGCAGTGTCTGGAGGATGATGAACTCGGTGGGGGTAAGTGAGACCTCTTCCCCGTCAATCCAGGCCCGGCGCGCGGCGACATTCATCTCAATATCGAGGGCGGCGAGTTTTTCTGGCTCCGCGACGGCTTGCCCCGCTACCGCGGCACCCTCACCAATACGAGCTTCGACGAGACTTCCTTCGGCGCGGCGGAGGATGACCCGGACGCGGGCGACGAGCTCGTTAAGGCTGAAGGGCTTAGCCATGTAGTCGTCGGCGCCCAACTCCAAGCCGACGACGCGCTCGGCTTCCTCGGTGCGCCCGCTGACGATGATTATCGGCACCGCCGAGCGCTGGCGCAGGTGGCGCAGTATCTCGATGCCGTCAACATCAGGCAGACTGAGATCGAGCAGAATCAGGTCCACCTGCTCGGTGTCGATCACTTGCACCCCCTCGAGACCGGTGGTGGTTGTGACCACCTCGAAACCAGCATTCTCGAGCTTCTGGCTGATGACATCGGCCAGTTCGCTATCGTCTTCGATTACCAGTATCGTGCGCTGCTCCATTGCCATTTGCTTCTCCAGTTCGGGCGTGATAGCTCCTCTATCTATTATGTACTGCCAGTGAATGGTAGGTGGATGGCGAAGGTGCTGCCCTCGCCGAGTTGACTTTCCAAGCTAAGGCGCCCGCCCAGCAGTTTGGTTATTTGCGCGGCGATGGCCAGACCGAGTCCGACTCCTTCGACTGCGCGGCTGATCTCGTCACTGCCGCGGTTAAAGGCTTCGAATATCCGGTCGTGGAGCCCGGCTGATATCCCGGGACCCGTGTCGGCAACTTTGATGATCATTTCCTCGGCTTGCACAGAGGCGGATACCTCTACCTGCCCTCCAGTATAGTTAAATTTTATGGCATTGTCTACCAGATTTATAATGACTTGCTCAAGGCGCTGGGGATCAGTAAACAATTCCAGGTGCTCCGCGGGCAAGCTAAGCCGAAGCTCGACGCCGGCGTGGTCGGCTCGCGGGTAAAGCGTTTCAGCGGCTCGACGGACCGATTCTCGCACGTCCACGGGTTGCTTGCGCACCGATATTTTACCGGCCTGCAGGTGTGACCAGTCGGTGAGGTCATCGAGAATACGCCGCATGTGCTGACAGGAGGAGTCTATTCGGGACAGGTATTCGCGCTGCTGCTGGTTAAGTTGGCCGACTTCTTCTTCCAGCACTAGTTCGTTGGTTGCTTGCATGGAGGCGAGGGGGGCGCGCAGCTCGTGGGAGATGCTGGATACGAACAGTTCGCGGAGCTTATCCACCCGAATCCGCTCCAGGGCGACGGCGGCCATAGCGGCCAGTGAGCGCAGCAGGCGGATCTGCTGCGCTGATATGGGCGCGCCGCTGTCGCGATTATCAGCGGACATTATGCCGACCAGGTTACCTTGCGTACGTAGCGGCACAAGCAATCTCTGGTTGTCTTCGCCCTGACTGTCGGGATCCTGGTCCATCTCTGCTGCCGAACAGGTGACAAACGGAGCGTCGCCCAGGGCAGCATGGGCCAAGACATTGTCGTCGCTTTTGAGCGGGAAGCTGCGGTCGGAGATATCAACTACCGTGCCGTCGGCCCCGGCTTGCAGGGCGCCCTGGAGCACTTCGTGGTCACTGTCGGCCAGATAGATGCTGACGCGGTCAAAGCCAATTTCGACGGCGGCATTGGTGGCGATCTTCTCCAGAACCTCGGAGGCCTTGCGGGTATTGGTTACCGCTACGGCGGCGCTGAGCAACGTCCGGGCGCGGGCCCCTTCTTCCCCGGCTTGAGTGGCGGCTGCCTCCATCTGTCGGGTGCGTTGCTCGACGAGTTGATGAAGTCGCTCGGTTTGCAGGATTATGGCCGCATGGGCAGCCAGGAATTGCAAGGCGTTGCGGTGCAGCTCGGAGAGGGGTTCCAGCCGTGGGGTGATCAGAACCACCGTTCCCGAGGCTTGCAGGCCGCCGGCGGTGATAGGTACGCTCACTATGCGGCCAGGCCCGCCGTGGGGGCCCTCGAGCTGGGACACCAGTAGGTCATTGTAATGTGCTGTTGTCCAGGCAGCGTCGAGAATCTGGCTTCGCCAGGCCGCGGCAGTCTTGGTATCGCCGTAGGTGTAGTGCTCTGCGAATTCGCTTCCCTCTTCGTCTAGGATTCCCAGCCAACAGCAGACAGCGTCGGTTATGCTAATTGCTGTCTCGCCGATGACTGCCAGCACGTCAGGCAGGTCGTTATCTGTAGCGATGGTGGTACCCAGGTCAACGAGGCGGCGCGCTAATTCGGCGGTCCGGCGCACTTGCCGCCGCTGGCTGATGACCCCTTCGGCGTACTTAGCCACCAGCAATAGCTCGCTGGGCCAGCGGTCGTGCTTGGTGAGATGGTAGTCGGCACCGGCTGAGAGGGCGCGGGCGCCCAGTAGTTGATCGCCAGGGCTGGCGACGACGATCCAATACGCGTCAGGAGCCAGAGCCTTGATTGGCGCCAGGTCTTCCAGACTGGTTCCTTTGAACAGGTCTAGATCGGCGACGATGAGGTCGTATTCCTGCTCAGTAAGCAGCATTTCGAGCACAGAGATCGCCGTGCAATGGGTTACCTCCCAATTGGGCGCCCGTCTGTGGACTTCGGCAACGACTGCTTGCGCCGGTTGTTCGCCTGCGTAGGCGATCACAATTCTCATAGTTTTGGCTTGGTCGGTCTGTTCTCCCCCAGTCGCTTTGCTGTCCCGGTTAGACTGGTCTCGGGCTACTTCTAGTCGGGTGGCCTACAAACCGAGGTCCTTGAAGGTGCTGGCCAGTTGCATCAGACCCGGGCCGAGCACAGCAATGAACAGCGCGGGCAGGATACAGAAGATCAGGGGGAACAACATCTTGATAGATAGGCTGGCGGCGATCTGGCGGATGCGCAGGCTGCGCTGGGTGCGTAGGGAATCGGCTTGGGTACGCAGCGTCTTGGCGATGCTGACACCGAGCTGTTCTGCCTGGCGCAGGGCGGCAACGAGCATTCTCAGCTCGTCGAGGTCAACGCGGATTGCCAGGTCTTCCCAGGCTTGCGGACGGCTCTTGCCCAGGCGTATCTCCGTCAGCAGCCGGTTGAATTCGTCCACCAGGGGGCCGGTTTTGCGCTTGATGACCGCGGCCAGCGCGCCGTCCAGACCGGTGCCGGCCTCGGCGCTGACTACGAGTAGATCAATGACATCCGGGAGCGCCTTACGGATCGTGTTCTGACGCGCTTTGATCTTGGCATCCAGGAAGTAATCCGGTCCCAGCGCTCCGACCAGTATGAGGAAGCCGGCGCCGACCAGCTTCGGCAGGAGAGGCCCGTGCCACAGCAGGAGGAAGGCAGCAGCAGTGGTGACACCGACTAGCACTGAGACAAGCCGTATTGTCAAGAACGTGCCCACGGTCAAGGAGGCGGGACTGCCCGCTCGATCCAGCTTCATCCGGGCCGCTTGCACGGCTTGCGAGGGGGCTAGCTGCATAATCCGCTCGCGCAGTCGCCCCAACGCCGGCAGGATGAGCCGGGCACTGATCGATTTGGATAACTCAGCGTCGAGGTGGGTGCCCCGGACCACCACGGTAGCACGCTGAACGTTCTCGACGCGTTCGCTAAGGCGCACGGCTCTGCTCTCGGTCGCAAATCCGGCCACGAGGACGGCGAAAGCAGCGAAGACGAGTATAACGATTAACGCAAACAAGGCTATCATAGTTTGCTTCTCCCCTGGCTGGCTGGCGGAAAGCGCAGTTCAGCGCGGGCTAAATGTCGATTGTGATCAGCTTCTTGATGACCGCGAAACCCACCAGCATCAGGCCGATGCCAATTGCCAGCAGTATCAGACCCAGACGGGTGGTAAACAGCGGATCCATATATCCGGGATTGATGGTATTCATCATAAACGAGACGCCAAACGGCAGGGCCAGGAGAATCCCGGCGGAGAACCGCCCTTCGGCAGTGGCCGTGGCGATCTCGCCGGCCAGCTTGACCCGCTCGCGGATCATATCCCCGATGTTGTCCAATATCTCTGCGAGATTACCCCCGATCTCCAGTTGCGTCTGCACCGCGGCGACCACCAGTTCCAGGTCGTAGTCCTGCGTGCGGCGGATGAGATTGTCCAGTGCCTCGGTGACCGAGGCGCCGAACTGGATCTCTTCGACCACCCGTTCGAACTCTTCGGAGATCGGCGGGTGCATTTGGCTGGCAATAAGTTGCAACCCGCGCAGGAAGGCGAAGCCCGCTCGCAGGGCCGAGGCGAGCATATCCATCGCGCCGGGAATCTGGGCGCTGAGCGCCTTGGCTCGAGTTGACTGACGGACCCGCAGCATTACCCAGGGAATGGCGGCGCCGATCAGCGCACCAAGCGCGCCCATGCCCCAGCGCTGGGTGGTGCCCAACCCGACCGCAGCTCCGAGCAGGCTGCCCCCCAGGGTGATGGCCACCAGTTCCGAGGGGCGCAGCAGCCACCCGGCGCGCAGTATATCCAGTTGCAGGGCCTCCATGATGGCCGTCCTGCGCAGCAGTCCGGTGATGAGTGGGGCCCGGTCTGCGGTGCCCTGCCACTGGACCTGCGCGGCGGGTGTTGAATCATGCCCAGTACCGCTGGTGGTCAGCGTTGCCAACCGCTGCTGTTCCCGTGTCCGCGTGCTCAGTACCACGTACACTATGGCAGCCACAGTTGCGGCCAGCAGCACCATGACGAGGACGGTCACTAGTATGCCCATTACTCAGAACCTCCTATCCGGTTTGGAACTTGGCGCGAAGGTGTCAGGACCCAGTTCGTATCCTTCCGCTTCCAGGATATCCATGAACAGCGGCCGCACCCCGGTGGCGGTGTGCTCGCCGATGACCTTGCCGTTGCGGTCCACGCCGTGTCGCTCGAAGACAAATATATCCTGCAGTACTATCCCTTCACCTTCCATTCGTTGTACCTCAGTGATTGAGGTAATCCGCCGCGAACCGTCGCGCAGGCGGTTTTGGTGCACTATCAAGTGCAACGCTGCGGAGATCTGCTCGCGGATGGCGCTGTTGGGCAGTTCCATCCCGGCCATCATGACCATGGTCTCCATTCGGGCCAGAGCGTCGCGCGCCGAGTTGGCATGCAAGGTGCTCATTGATCCGTCGTGCCCGGTGTTCATGGCCTGGAGCATGTCGAGGGCCTCGGCACCGCGGACCTCGCCAATGATGATGCGGTCCGGGCGCATCCGCAGCGCGTTTCTGACCAGCGTGCGGATGGTGATTTCACCCTTGCCCTCGGCGTTGGGCGGCCGGCTTTCCAGCGTTATGGTGTGGTCTTGCTGGAGCTGCAGTTCGGCGGCATCCTCGATGGTGATAATTCGTTCACTCTCCGGAATAAACGAGGACAACACGTTCAGAGTCGTCGTCTTCCCGCTGCCCGTTCCCCCGGAAACCAGTATATTTACGCGCGACTTAACACAAGCATCCAGAAACGCCTCCATCGTCGGCGACATCGTCCCGAAGTTGACCAGGTCTGCGGGCGTGAACGGATCTGGCGAGAATTTGCGGATGGTCACAGTGGGGCCGTTGATCGCAAGTGGCGGGATAATCGCGTTGACTCGCGAACCATCGGGCAGCCGGGCGTCTACCATCGGCATACTTTCGTCCAGCCGCCGCCCCAGCGGCGCGATGATCTTCTCGATGATCCGCATAACGTGCCCGTCATCGGCGAATCTACGGTTGGTCAGTTCCAGCACACCGTGGCGTTCGATGAAGACTTGATAGGGGCCATTGACCATTACCTCGTTTATCTCGGGGTCGTCGAGGAGCGTTTGTATCGGGCCGTAGCCGAGCACCTCGTAGATGACTTCCTGCTCGATGTTGCCTCGATCCCGCGACGAGAGAGTAAGACCGGAGTCAGCGGAAACCTGTTCGGTCAAGTACCTGATGCGCTCGGCAAGCTGCTCCTGCGTCATCCGCTGCAGCACTGAGAATTCCGTCTCAGTGAGTAGCAGGTGATGCACCGTGCTCTTGAGCTCGGCGAGTGTATCCTGCCGTTCTTCGGTGTCCTCTTGGTACGTATCGATCATCGTGTCCATTCTCATAGCTTCACCAGTTCTTGCGCCGCATGGGTGTGTTGTTCATGTCAATTCACGGTTACCGCAGGCTTGCCTTGCAGGTCAACGTCCCGTGCTGGTTGGGCCGCCGCGCGGGGCGTAGCCTGCGCCTGGGTAGGCAGCTCGGCGATCAGCGAGTTGCACAGCTTCTTGATTGCCTTGGCTACCGCTGACCCCGGCGCTTTGAGCACCACCGGGATTCCTTCGTTGAGAGCCGAGGTCACCGTCACCACGTCTTCGGGCACCTGAGCGTCAATGGGATGGTTTACTGTCTGCTGCAAATCGGCAATCGAGAAGGGATTGCGCTGGCTACGGCGGTTGACCACGAGTTTGATGCGGTCGTTGGGCATTTGCGTCTGGGCAAGGCTCTCAATCAAGGTGCTGGTGTCGCGAATGGCAGCCAGGTCCAGCAGGTAGGTAACCACCACTACGAAGTTGCAGCGGGAAAACAGGTAAGCGCTGACGTTGCCGGCTAGGGCGGGAAGGTCGAATACGACAAAGCGATACTCGCTGCGCAGAATGCTGACCAGGTTGGCAGCAGAGGTCACATCAATCTGAGTGCCCATGCGCCCGATATCGGTGCCATTAGGCGCCGCCAGTATCTGTAGGCCCGAACTGTGCTCAGTCAGGTGCGACTGAACCAGATCAGCATCCAACTCCTCGTGCAGCATCAACTCGCCGAGGCCGACCCGGGGGCGCATGTCCAGCAGCAGCGGTACGTCGCCGTATTGCCCCACGAAGTCGACCAGTACCACTTGCCCGGGGAATTGGTGCTGCAGGCAGATGGCCAGGTTGGTGGCCAGGGTTGTCTTGCCGATGCCGCCTTTGGCACCGGTAATCGCGATGGTTACCGGCATCTTGCTGGGATCAGTGACCAACTGATACTCGTGCTGGTCCTTGGACTGCTTGGCGGTGCCGACCTCCTGTACCACGGAGAGAAGGTGAGCCGCGCTGGCTTCGGTTGAAAGCAGGCCCCGTGCGCCCGCTACCATCGCCCGGCGCCAAGTGTCTTCGTCCTCTTCGCCTGGAGGAGCGAGCAGTACGCAACCCGTTTCCACGGCCGCCACCCTCGCCATTTGGCAGGCTTGAAACCCGTCCATGCCCGCCAGCCTTGTATGGATCAAGGCCACATCAGGGCGGAGCTGTGCCGCCATCTGCGCGGCTTCCAGGCCGTCGCGGGCGTAGCCGACTACTTGGATATCCTCGGCGCTGGCCAGCTTGTGGGCAATCTCGTCGGCTTCGCCGGGTGTGTTTTCCGAGATCAGTACTCGTATCATTGGTTTGTGTCGGCTTCCGGATTAACGATCTCTGGTTCAGTGGCTCCTGGAATCTCGCTGGGCCCCCCGGCCATTATCTCGGGAGTAACCAGGATGACCAGTTCGGTCTTGCCCTCCTGGAATTCCTTGCTCTTGAACAGTTCGCCAATAATCGGCAAGTCACCCAACAGTGGTATCTTCCTTGTGTTCTCCGACTGCTCGCGCTGGACCAGACCGCTAATGATCAGGGGCTGGCCGCTCCTGACCGTGACCGTAGTATCGGTTTCCCGGGTGCGCAAGGCCGGGACGTTGAACCCGCTAATGGTCACGGCGTTGGCATAATCCAGCGCCGATACTTTCGGATGCACCTCCAACTCTATCTTCTCGCCACCTGGCAGGATCCGGGGACTGATCTTCAGTTGTACACCATATGTCTTGTACTCGATGGTGACGTTGGACACTCCCCCAGCGGCCTGCGGTACCGGAATGGGTAGCTCACCGCCGACGTTCATTTCGGCCGTTTCACCATCGTTCACCAGGAGGTTAGGCTCCGAAAGAATGCGGGCCAGGTCGTTGCTAACCAGGGCATCTAACTGAGCCCCAATCGGGTAGATATTATTCGTGTCGGGGCCCTCGACCTGGACCAGGAAGGGCTGGTCCAGGAACGCGCCGGCAGCAATCTGCCCCCAGTTCACGCCCAGCTTGTCTAGGTTGGTGCGATTGATCTCCACAACCTTGGCGCGGACGAGTACCTGCTGCCGCTCCGGGTCCGCGACAGAGGTCAGGTCCACGACATTGGTCTTCTTAAATAACCCAATGATCTTCTGGACCTTGGCGGCTTCTGCGTCGTCGGCGACCAACCCCTCCACCAGCAGGGCCTTGCCTTCGACTACCCTGACCTGAAGCCCCCCGCCCAAGGCCGACTGGAGCAGGTCACGCTGCGCGGCCAGCGGCACCTCGGGCATATCGCTTACCGTGACCAGGTTAACGATATCCACGTCTTCGAAGGCGCCCAGGATCTGGTCAACGCGCTGCTTGGCTAGTTCGTTGCGCGCTTCGCCTTCGACGACGACAGTCTTTCCCCGCATTGCCCAGACCGTATAATCGGGGCCGATGGCCGTCGCAATCTCCTCAACCGGTGGGCGAGCCTGGCTGGGGTCTACCGTCACCAGGTTGCTAATCTTAACCTCCGCGCTGCTGGCCGCTCGGGCAATCTCCTCGATCCGGTCCAGGTCCGCATAGCTGGTGCTTCTGCCGGTAATCAGCACGGTCTTATCGTCCCAGGCCAGGTAGGTGTATTGATCACCCAGCAACTTCTGGAGGGCTTTGGCTTTGCGCTGGGCTGGATTAAGGTTAGCGTCCTCGACGGCGATCAGATTGATCACGTCTGCTTGCTTGGCCAGCCCCTCGATGATTCTCGTAACCCGGTCCAGCTCTGCGGCGCTCCTGACCGTTCCGTCCACCAGCAGTGTTTGGCCGCTTATTATCTCGTAGCGGAAGAACTGGGGTCCGAGAGCCTGCTTGAGCTCCAGGGTCAATTGCCGGGCGTAAGGGGCGGGGGTCACTTGCACGTTGTACTGGTGCCGACCGTGCTTGTCCCAGATGTATATCTGGGTAGTGCCGACCTCATTGGCGTACACCACCAGTTCGGCAGTGGAGGAGACGACCACATCCGCCACGGTCGGATCGATCAGTACCACCCGCTTCATTTGGTCGAACGTAAGCACGCGACTGCCGCCTTCTTGCAGGACCAGGCTCTGGCTGCTCTGCGCATTAACAATCCCGGCGCAGCAGACCACGGCCAGCGCCAGCGCGAGCCCGGTGAGAGTCAGCTGGCGCAACCGCCTTGATATTAGGTTGTCTCGAGTGTATTCTGAGCTTGTCATTGCTGGACACCCCCCTTCGGTGCCGAGCTGGTTGGGCCGCCGATTACCACCGTCTCTCGCACGTTGCCGCGAATCACCTCGACCGTAGGTAACTTGGGTTCTCTGGTCAGGGCTGCCGGGGGGGTGATCTCAGCGGCCCGGCCGAGCGTCGGCTGGGGGGGCATTCCCGGTGGTGTGGTCAGCGCTTCGGCCTCTTCCACTCGGAGCTTCTCGAATTCCTTGCCGATTACTTCGATGCTGGTGGTTGGCTGAACAGCGATATACTGCTCTTCGAACTTGGGGCGGAGTGCCAAGCGCAGCTCGCCGCGGACATCGGCCAGGATGAGTCGCTGCGCCTGCTTGAGGGTAACGGCCAGAGTCGCGTTGGGTTGCACTTCGGGCTCGCCCTTGACTTCGCCTTCGGCCTTATCCTCGGAGGGCTTTGCTTCTTTCTGGCTGATAACCGCGCTCTTGCCCAGTGCGAGCAACTGCACGTTCTGCAGGACAGTGCGGGTTACGGTTACTTCGTGGTGGGCGAAGGTGGCAATAACATCAACCCGGTCCCCTGGTTTGGGGTACCCGGCTACACCAACGACGGGGTCGAGGGCGACGGTAACTGCCCTCATTCCTTCGGGGACAACATAGGAAAGTCCCGCGCCGACCAACGACTGGACCTGCGCGAGTCGAATCGGCTCCCCCTGGGGTAGAGCTACAAGACTCAGCTTGCCACTGAGCTGGCTAATGCTCTTGGCGGCATCGGCTGGCGCGTCCTCTTCTGCCACCTCCCTCTTTACCAGCATGCTGGCCTGGATGAGGACGCCAGGCTCGATGTCTTGGAGGGGTGTGATCACTTGTGCTGTCTTGACTGTTTCGCTGAGCTGCGTCTGTTGCTGCAGGCTGCTGAGCCAGATGTACGTCAGCAGCGCTGCCAGCGCTCCGCACACGACAGCTATTCCTATCGCTAAGCGCCGGGTCATTCTCATCTTCGAAGTGCCCCTTCCCTATTGTGTTTGTTCTCCCGATACTTACTCCTTTTTTTGCCTGGTAGCATGGCAGTGCCACTTAGAGCACCATAATTATACCACACAACCGTCACAAAAGGGAAGCCCTTGCGGGGTATACGGGGCGTCTTGGCCTGCGCAATTAGCCGGTATGGGGCGATTTTTGGTCCCAGTGAGCGATTCCTGGCTTTCTGCCGGCATGCTTCAGCCTCTCTGGCGATGACGAAAAGAGACGCTCTCCGCTGTGCCTTTGCCGGCATCTTGTTGCTGCCGGTTGTTGCCAGACAGGCGGAGGGCGTGCTCGGTGCAAACGCATCAACACGCGAAGCTGGAGTGATGCTGTTGGCAGCAAGGGCCACTGCCACAGTCAATCTCACTCCCTTCTCATAGTCGCGGACGAGACGAGAGTCATAGTCTGGCCCTCCGGATCGTCCGCCCAATGCGAGAACAGCCGGCCGCTGATCAAGCTGTGCGGGTAGGTAATCCGGATCCTGATCTGGGCGCCTTGGGGGGCGTTGTTCTGGGCGTCCGCGCCGCTACCGGTATCGCCAAGCGTAGCTGCCTGGTCCCATGACGGCCAGCCCCCGGCATAGACCCGATACTTCATCTCGATTTCAAGGTTCTCTGGGTTCAACGTAGCCGCACTGGCGGTGACACGATCGGTAATCGCACTGGTCACCGCGCCCACGGCACCAGCTCTGCTTCCCTCGCGGGCGGCCTGCCTCAACATGGCAATGTCCTTGAAGGCAAGGCCAAACTCGATAATCCCGAACAGAAGTACGAGCAGCACGGGGGTGACCAGGACCATCTCCACGGATATGCTGCCGACGATCACCTGCCGTCGCACCTTCAGGCGAGCCGATGGACCCTTTGTGCTGTATTGTCTCATCTGTCCTCCCCCTCGCTGGCTGCATCACATCTGTGATCCCCGGCAACTATCCTCAGGATACGTGGGACATGAGCATAGCCACCAGGGTTCCGGAGCTGATGGCGATGGCGTAGGGCAGGCGCGGCCCGCCGGCCGGGCCTTCTTGAATATCCATGGGTACTTTGCAGGCCAACCGCAAGTAGCAACTGGCAAACAGCGCCTTGATCTTATCCATCAGGATACCGTGGCGCACTGCGATGAGAATGGCGAGAATGCCCCCGATAATGGCGGCATAAAACAGTGCCCAGACCAGAATTGATGGTCCTTGCAGGGCGCCGACGGCCATCAGCAGCTTAACGTCGCCGCCGCCCACAATCCGCCCGAAGACGGCACTCACCAGGAACAGACACAAGCCCAAGGCGATTCCCCCCAGGCTCAGTAAGAGTCCTTCTGAGCCGGCCCGGACCGAGTTGAGAATCAGGCCCAGCAGGATTCCTGGCATGGTCAGAGCATTGAGTATCCTGCCCCACTGGATGTCGGTGTAGGCCGCCACAACCACCAGAAGTATTGTCAGAGCTGTAAGAACCGTCGTAATCACTGTCGTTTTTCTCCATCACAATGTCCTGCCGTGAGGCAGGCCTGTGCTATTGGCCTTCGCTGAAGGCTTGAGCGATGTCGGCCATTACGGATGAAACCGATCCGCGCAGGGCCGTCCACATTGCCGCCCCGGCGCCTACCAGCACCGCGGTGAGCAGCGCGTACTCAACGGTTGATACTCCTGCTTCATCTTTCCAGAGCTGGCTGAGCATTATTCTGGTCTTCTCGGTCATCTTTGCTCACAGCGTACTCCACTTTGATTGGGAGCGAGAATCTTATTGGTATCGTCAACAACACCGCATGCTATCGCCTAAGGCGTGCCATGTGACGGTCAGCGCCACGGCTAGGGCTGACAGTAACAGCGCATATTCAATCGTCGTCAGCCCGTGCTCGTCATTCCGTCCGTTATCAATGCTGCTACTCTTTGGGCAGTTCCGGCAACAACCTTCTTATGCTCACATAGGCGGCAGGTTCGCCACGGCGAAACGCGCTCCCCCAGCAAGGGATCCCTTAGCCGGCAGCGGAATTCCTTGTGTTCCCTGAGCTTCCCCCGCCACGAGAGCCGCCAGAATACGAAGGTTGCGAGGTGCTCACAACGGAGTTGCTTCCGCTTGATTAGTAATCCTACCCTTATAAACAATTGTAGCCAATCGGTGATATGCATGATTAATTAGTTGGTACGTTGGCCAGCAGCTTAAGCGTTGTCGGTTGATGCTGAGCTCATCAGGACGAGAATGATTCGAGCCGGGTCAGCAACCTCTACAGGCCCCTAGCTTCATCCAGGCTCGTACCGGCGTTACCCGCCGCCGTTTCCAGGCTGGTGGTGAGGATCATCCAGATCGTTGCCGCACCAATTAGCAAGCCGCACAGCAGGACGGCGTACTCGACGCTGGTAACACCGCGTTGGTCGTTCCAGAATTCAGCTATTGCTTGCTTGAAGCTGAGTACTCCCATGTCCCCAAGCTACTTTCTGTGCTTGTTGCTGCTGCTAAAAGATTGGCGGGGAGAACCAGCTGGACAAACCTGCTCGCCTATTGCCCACTCTCGCAGGGTATTGTGGTTTGCCAGTTCCCCCCCGCCACTGTATTCTCCGCAGCTTAGCACGTCAGTGGGACTTGGATTGTAGCTGCGGGCGAGAACTTGCTCGCGACCCGTTTGGTTTTTGGGTTGTGGTGAGTCAAACGGCATTAAGTTGTCGGTCGGGTCTGAGCCGGTCGTGGTTTTGCTGCCAGTTTTCCAGACGCTGGCTACGAGCATCGTTCTCTCCGGTTCTCGCGAGACCTAGCTGGTCACGCGAGATGGTGAAAGTCGCGTCGTTCTCTAACTAGGCGCCGGGGCTTTCCAGTTCGCTACCCGCGGCGTCAACAGCGGTCTGGATGCTGCCCTTCAGCGCGGTCCAGATCGTAACGGCGCCAACGATCAGAACAGCAAGCAGCAACGCGTATTCCACCGTGGTGACACCATCTTCGTCGTGCCACAGAGCCTTGATCTTCTCCACTTTGGTCCCTCCTTTCCCACATTAGTCTTGGGTGCTGGGTGCTTCGCCAGTCGAGCATCTGACCGCTTGTTGCGTTTCGGTCGTCAGCCACAGAGTCCACTGGCGAAGCTGTTACAACTGACTTAGGTCTGACCGCAGCACGTTGCCCACTGCTCGCCATCCCGCCAATACGGCGGCGACTAACAGGGGAATCATCAGGGCATACTGGGTTAAGACCAGTGCGCCCTGCTCTGCTGCGGCCCTGTACATGATTTCGCTCATTGGTATCCCTCCAGGTACCGTTTCCGCCACGCTCGCACTTGCTCAGATCATTCTCTATGTCAGTGCAACAAAAAACTGTGATAGCTTGCCCGCCATCTTACTCGGCGCTTAGCTTTCGTTTAGTATTGTAGCATAATCGCAGAAACTTGTCAAGGCCCTCTCCCGAAATTATCAGGGACACCTAAAGTATACCTACGCATCTAATCTCCTAAACATGAGTTTCCAAGATTTTACACGCCGGGAATGACTCAGCGTAACTGGCGATGTGATCTTCTCTAGGCTGGTTCATCCTCTGGTCTGCGCCAATGCTTCTACGGGCGAATCTGCCGGGGCGGAGGTGGGTAGTGGTTTGGTAGGGAAGCAGTTCTTCGGCGGGGTGTGGTAAGGCACGCTGGTTGACCGCGGAGTCGTCCGCTATGGCTGAGGTAGAGAACGAAGTGAGTGGTCCGCAGCATCGTGCGGGGCGCGAGCTGTCACCCGAGGGGGTGCCGCTAGCGCCTGGCCGGTTGCTGCTGGCGGCGGGTATTGCTGGGCTGGCAGCAGTTGCGTTGCGCGCGCCCTTTGCGACGCGCCTGCCGCTGAGCTGGGACAGTGTGCAGTACGTCCTGGGGGTAAGGCACTACGATATCACCTTGCACCAGCCGCATCCTCCGGGGTACTTCCTGTACGTCCACACCGCCAAGCTACTGCACGGGTTGGGACTGTCACCGTACGCGGCCCTGGTGGTAATGAGTCTGCTGGCGGGGGGGCTGACGGTTGCGCTGCTGACCTGGTGGAGTGGGCGATTGGCAGGCCGGTGCGGCGCTGTAGTGGCTGCGCTCCTGGCCATCTTTAGTCCGCTGGCCTGGGTATACGCCACCCACGGCGACACTTATGCAGTCTCCGGCTTCTTCTCGCTCCTGACCGGCTATCTCTGTTGTGGCGGATGCTCGCTGACGAGGGCACGCCGGTTTGGCCTGCGGCCCTGGCGTTAGGACTGGCAGGTGGCTTTCGCCCCACTGATGCCCTCTTTCTGTTCCCCCTGTGGCTATGGGCGATGCGGCATCGTCGGGTGAGTCGGATAGTGCTGGGCCTGATAGTCTTCGGGGTGGTATCTGCGGCGTGGGCGCTTCCGATGGTAGCGAGCGCTGGCGGGGTGGCCGGTTATCAAGCTGTCTCTCGGCAACTGTCGCAGATGGTTGTGGGGTTATCGCTGCTGAAGGGGAATGTCGCGGGGTTCCGCGTTTTTGCTTCATACTTCGTGGGCTCGGCGGCGGCGCTGCTGCTGGCGGCCTGGCCGCTAGCGCTGTTCGCTGGCAGACGCTACCTGCCGCGCATTATGAATGACCCGCGAGCCTGGTTGTTCCTGGTGATCTGGTCAGTCCCAGCTATGCTCTTTTACCTGGTTGTGCATTTGGGCCAGGCGGGGTATATGATGCTTCTGCTGCCCCCGGCGGTACTGGTAGTGACTGCAGGAGTGGTGCGGTTATCCGAGTCGCTCAGTACCGCGCAGCTTGGCATCCTGCTAGCCTTGATTATCACGCTGAATTTCGCCTTTACCTGGTCAACGCTCCTCGCCAACGACCGGGCGCTGGAAGCCACTTTCACCGGGGTATCCCAGGCCCTGGCCGGTTACAGCGGTGCTGAGACTGTCGCGCTGACCAGTCTGCCCAGACTGGGAGAGCCCCGCAGTGAGCGGCGGATGTTGAGCATCCGTCTGGCGATGTACCTGCTGCCGCACATCCCCGTTTACAACTTTCCGGTGGAGGTCTCCCTGCGTGGTGGCGGCGCGCCCAACTACGGTTATCAGATGACCAGCGGCAGGGCGTGGCCCCCAGTTACCCTGCGCGGCATCCGTAACCTCTTGCTGCTGGACCCGGAGTTGCGCGATCGCCTGCCTGCCGGCGCGCAGACTACGCCGATTTGGGAGGATGGCGTGGCCGAAATAAGTGTGGTGCCGCTTGACCCAGCCGCTTCGCTCACGCTGGGGCCCGGCGGGCAGCTTATTCTCATCCCAGCACCCGGCCACTGAACCGGCCTGCTGATTTGTGTGGTCCCCACGAAAGAGAGCAGAGGCACTCGGCCTCTGCTCTCAATGCGCTTTCGCCTTTCTTACACTATATATACTACATCATCGGCATACCGCCGCCGGGCATGCCACCGCCGGGCATGCCCCCGCCAGCAGGCGGCGTAGGCGGTTCTTCGGTCTCCAGGTCGGCCAGTACGCTTTCGGTAGTTAGGATCATACTGGCAATACTGGCGGCGTTCTCGAGGGTGGCGCGGGTGACCATCAAGGGGTCAACGATGCCGGCCTTGACCATATCCCGATACTCGCCGGTGAGCACGTCGAAGCCGGTGTTATCATCGCTCTCTGCGACTCGCCGGACCACGACGGAGCCTTCGAAGCCGCCGTTGTTGACGAGCTGGCGCAGCGGCGCTTCCAGTGCTTCGCGGACGATATTGACGCCGACCGATTCGTCTTCGTTTTCCACCTCGACATCGTCGAGCGCGGGGATGGCGTGGACGAAGGCCGCCCCGCCGCCGGGGAGAATCCCCTCTTCGACGGCTGCCCGCGTGGCCGACAGGGCGTCTTCGAAGCGGTGTTGTTTCTCTTTGAGTTCCGTCTCAGTAGCAGCGCCGACGTTAATGACGGCGACGCCCCCGGCGAGCTTGGCCAGCCGCTCCTCGAGTTTTTCCCGGTCGTAGTTGGAGTCGGTTTCTTCGATGAGGCGGCGCAGTTGCTCGATGCGGCCTTTGATGGCGTCCGCGCTACCGGCGCCTTCGATGATAGTAGTGTCATCCTTGGTCACAACCACTTTTGTGGCGGTGCCCAGCATGTCGAGGCTGATGTTCTCCAGCTTGACGCCGAGCTCTTCGGACAGGAAGGTCCCACCTGTGACAATGGCCATGTCCTCGAGGCTGGCTTTACGCCGGTCCCCGAAGCCGGGAGCTTTGACGGCTACGGCGTTGAGGGCCCCGCGCAGCTTGTTGACGACCAGTGTGGCCAGCGCTTCACCCTCGACATCCTCAGCCACGATCAGCAGGGGCTTGCCGGATTGGACGATTTTCTCCAGCAGCGGAACGAGGTCGTTCAGAGCACTGATCTTCTTTTCATAAAGCAGGATATACGGCTCTTCCAGCACTGCGGACATCGTCTGGGTCTCGGTAACCATATAGGGACTCAGGTAGCCTTTATCGAACTGCATACCCTCGACCAGCTCTAGGGTGGTTTCGATGCCCCGGGATTCTTCGACGGTGATGACGCCGTCTTTGCCGACTTCCTGCATTGCCTCGGCGACCAACTCGCCGATTTCGGAATCATTGCCGGCGATGGCAGCCACATCTCTCATCTCGTCGGCACTCTTGACCTCGATGGCCCGGTCGCGGAGTACCTCAATAACTGCCGCTACGGCCTTATCCATTCCGCGTTTGATAAGCATCGGATTGGCACCGGCGGCCACCGACCTCAGGCCCCGCGCCAGCATCTGCTGAGCCAGAACCGTGGCCGTGGTGGTGCCGTCGCCGGCGACATCATTGGTCTGCGAGGCCACCTCGATGAGCAGTTGCGCCCCGGTGTTCTTGACGTGGTCTTCCAGCTCGATTTCCTTGGCAACCGTCACGCCGTCTTTGGTGATGGTAGGAGAGCCAAAGCTCTTCTCGACCAGCACGTTACGGCCAGCGGGCCCCAGGGTCACCTTCACAGCATCGGCGACAACATTCGCGCCGCTTTCCAGGGCGCGCCGGGCCGCCTCATCAAATAGTATCTGTTTCGCAGGCATTGGCGATAGTTCGCCTCCTCATCATTGTTTGTCTTGATCTGAGCCCCATTCTCTGGGGCCAGCGATGCGTCTCTACAGCTTCGCGTAAATCTGGTCGCTGTCCAGGATCAGGTATTCTTCGTCTTCGTCGGTGATGTTAGTTCCGCCGTACTTGGCGAATATCACTTGGTCACCCTCTTCAACATCTGGTGGGACCAGGGTTCCGTCCTCCAGCCGCCGGCCTTCGCCGACGGCCACTACCGTACCCCGCTGTGGCTTTTCCTGGGCAGACTCTGGCAGGTGGATACCCCCTTCAGTTGTTTCGGGTTCATCCACTTGGATCATTACGCGGTCACCGAGTATTCTCAGAGCCACTGGTGGTTACCTCCCTTCGGAATCAGCACTGCTCGTCATCTCGGCAATGTCTTAGCACTCTCAACAGGTGACTGCTAAAATAGCACAAACGCCGCGTTTTGTCAACTGCACACCCTACCAACCAGCCCGCGACGAGCTGTCGGCGGAAGCCCGGACCGCTGCCCGGGCGGTTCAGTAATAGTCAAGACCCCGTGAAACGTTGCGCAGCGTCTGACTGGGGTACTCCGGCCCCTGGTAGCCTAACTGCCGCATCTTCTCGTGGCGGATCTGCTGCATTAGCAGGTAGCGGTCCATGCGGCTGTACTCGTTGATGGCATTGCTGGTGGAGTAGATGTATCCGGGCTTGCCCGCGCCGCTGTGCTCCAGGCAATACTTGGCACTCCGACGCAGATCATCCTCCGTGCCGGTTTCCATGTACTGGTGCTCCACGTTGCCGATCAGGCATATCCCCAGGGGTTCAGCCTGCCGGCGCACCTCGGCGATGTCCACCCCGGCCTGGGCGTCAATCGAGTGTAGGGCGTGGGGTTTAGCCGAGAAGATCTGGTCGAGAACCGGCATAATATTGCCGTCGGTGTGCTTGATCGTGATTAAGTCCATCTCCTTGAACGCGGCGGTCTGGCGTTGAAGGAAAGGTGTAACAAATTTGGCGAACATCTCCGGCGAGAGGAACGGGCCCTGGTTAAAGCAGTAGTCCGCGCACATCCAGATGATCTCTCCCCCATGTTCGCATGCCTGCCGGGCCTCCACTATCGCCTCTTCGACTCCCCGCTCGCATTCAGCCAGTATTGCGTCGGGTTCATCGGCGATCCGAAAGCACAGCTCGGATAGCCTCTCCCCTGCCGGGATGCGCAGTGTATGGTCAATCGGCACAGCCACGGCGTAGCGCCCGGCGGAGACCTCCGCCAGCGTCTCGGTAATTTCCAGGCGCAAGTCCCGGTTCCATACGCAGATCTGCCCATGCTCGAGGCGCTCGATTGCCTCCGCTATGTTGCGGCAATAATGGCGCAGCAGGCGCTTGCGCTTCTTGCCGCTTGTCTCGGCGATTTTGTCGAGGTCCGGAGGATTAGGATCATCGTAGAACTTACCAAGTTGAAAAAACGCAAGCTCGCAGGTCGGCACAAAGGGTCACTCGTTGCGAAATTGCAGTGCGTCAAGCATATTCTGGCGAAGTTTCATTCCGGAAGTCTCCCGCTTACAGGTAAGATATGCTGCCTTTGGCCACTAGCTGGCGCACGCGGGCTTCGCCGATGCGACCGTCCTCATCCACCTGGTGCCGGAACGGTTCGCCCCCACGATTCAAGGACGGCAAGGTTGTCCGAATCCGGACTTTTTTGACCAGCCAATCCAGCAGCCGGTGGCGCATTTCGTTGACTTTGTCCTGGTAGGCTGCCTCGAAATACAGGTTATTCATCTCCCAGGGGTCATTCTCTAGGTCATACAACTCGCCATAGTCGTCCATGCCGAACATCTCGGGCTGGTAGTGCACGTAGCGCCAACGCTCGTCGCGAATTGAGCGGCTCCAGGGGCACTCGGTCACGGCCACGTCGCGCAGCGGTTCATTGCCGCCCTTCAGCAGGGGTGTAATGTCGCAGCCATCTACCGTGTTCATGTCTTCGATGCCCAGTAGCGCACAGATGGTCGGGGCGAAATCTACCCACTCGACCAGCCGTTCACAGCGGCGGCCAGCGGCAACGCGGTCGGGCCAGCGCCAGATCATGGGTATGCGGGTGACCGCATCCGAGCTGATCCCCGGTGCCTTTTCGATGATGCCGTGTTCGATGGCGTACTGCCCGTGATCCGTGCTATAGATAACGATAGTGTTTTCGGCCAGCCCGCGCTCCTCGAGCGCCTGGAGCAGTTCGCCGAGAGCATAGTCGGCCTGGGTGACGCAGCCCAGGTACGCGCGCAGATTGCGCTGGCGCCCCGCCTCGTACGTCTTGGGTTCATATGCCCACCTCTCGCCGAGGCCTTCCAGAGATTGGCGCTTGGCACGCAGGTGCGGCGGCTTGAGCGACATATCGTAGTCGGCGTTCGGGGGCAGAGCGATGCTCTCTTCGTCGTACATATCCCAGAAGCGCTTCGCGGGCGTATAAGGGGAATGCGGGCGCTTGAAACCGACCTGCAGGAAGAAGGGCCGGTCGCCGAACCGATCGAGGAACTCAATCCCCGTCCGCGCCGACCAGCCCTCGAAGGTCTCCTCGTAGGGCATGGGCGAGGGCCCGCCGTCGTGGCCGAAGCTGCCCGGGCCGGTTTTGCTCATGGGCAGGTGGCTGTCGTCGTATCGGCCTACGGCCTCGTTGTAGTAACCGCCGATCTCTTCGACGTGGCGGTGGTAGTGCTCGTTAAACTTGCCGAAGTCCAGGTGCGGCTCCAGCCAGCCGGTGGGCGTATGGATCTTGCCGGCAACCCCTGTGGCATAGCCGGCGCTCTGCAGCCGGGCAAAGAGGTTGGGCAGGCTGCTCAAGTCCGGCTCACTCTCCGCTGGCCCGCTCAGCCCGTAGTAGCCGTGGTTCAGGCAGTACTGGCCCGAATAGATGCTGGCTCGAGTGGGCGTGCAGATGGGACTTTGGGTGATAGCTCGCTCGAACATCACCCCTTCGGCCGCCAGCCGATCCATACTGGGCGTCTGCACGTCTGGGTGACCGGCGCAGCCCATTACCTTGGCGTTGTGCTCGTCAGAGATTACGAACAGTACGTTAGGCCGCTTGTCACTGCTCTGGCTTGTCATGATTAGCTCCTGCTGCAAAGAATTGCTAGGCTGTGTGGATTTGCTTAGCCTGCATTATGCACGAAGATAAAAGGGATGAGCCTTCGAAAGATGTGTAGGTGCCCCTCAAAAGCCATGGACGGTAGTTCACAGTTCGTTGTGAGCAGCGACACGATGCAACTATCAACTGCGTTACTCAACTTTCAGAGTTTTTGCCGGAAGGGTGTGGGAAACCGGCTTTTTTTGCCTAAAAAGCGGGTTTTCCACAAGCCGTTCATGAATAATTCGCGTTAGTCGTCCGCCTCCAGTGACCACTCGCTGTCGCCGCGGTCTTCATTGAGCAGCCAGGCGACGTGCCCGTCCACATACAGGGCGTTAAAGCCGTTGTGGTGGCGGTCCTGGGCCAGGCTGGTTAGCGGCCAGTACCAGTTGCCACTCTCGGAGGCGCCGATATCCCAGGGCGTGGGGACAGCTTCGCGCTCGTCGCGGGGATCACTCTCCGCCAGGGCGATAGTGCGGCTGGGGCGGCCGATTTTGACCAGTCTGGCGCCACTGATCCCCAGGTCGAACTGGTCATCATCAGGGTCCCTATCATAACAGTTCATACCGTAATGGCGCTGGGTCGGGGGCATGCGCATTTCGGTCGGACAGTACCAGACGTCCTCGTTGTTTATCCACGGGTCTACCATATCCCAGTAGCGCTGGCGGGGCAGCGTGTCTTCGTGAAACCGGGGCGGCATAGTCTCGTCGTTGGCGGTGCAGTACATACGCAGGGCCATGCCAATCTGACGCATGTTACTCAGGCAGGAGGTGGCCAGAGCTTTTTCTTTCACGCGGCTGAACACCGGAAAGAGGATGGCGGCGAGAATGGCAATGATGCTTATCACCACCAGTAGCTCAATCAGGGTGAAGCCGTACCTGTTTCGGTATTGTGCCAGATTGCAGAGCATTGCTGACCCCTAGGCCGCGCCGGTGGCCCGGCGTTGCTCTTGCCACTGCTCCCAGCGCCCCGCCTGCTCCAGGGCGCGTTTGAGCCGCAGGCATGAGGTGCAGTTCCAGCAGTGCTCTTCCCCATCGCGGTAGCAGCTCCAGACCCGGTGCAGGGGCGCGCCGATCTCGTAGCCAAGCCCGACGATTTCGGTCTTGTCGAGGTTGACGGTCGGCGCAATGACGTGCACTCCGCGGCGGGTCGAATAAGCAAAGCACGCTTCGGCAGCCTGGGCAAACTCCGGGGTATTGTCGGAAAAGCTCGCGCCCTCCTCGGCGTTGAATCCGGCGACGATCCCCGTGCAGTCCAGCACCTCGCAGTAAGCGGCGGCGATGTTGAGAAAGATGCCGTTGCGGTTGGGCACCCAAACAGCCTGCGCAACTGCTTGTGCCGTGTCCGGGTCATCCAGGGACTTGTTCGTTGCCTGCGGGATATCCTCGGCGCCGGCGACAAGCCCGCTTTGCGTGATCTCCGCCAGCCAGGACAAGGCGATAACAGTGTGTTCGATGCCCAGGGACCGGGCGATGTATTGGGCGGCGGCAATCTCCTGCCGGACGGCGTGCTGACCGTAGTCACAGGTCAGCGCCAGGATGACCTCATGCTGTTGGCAGGCGGCTGCGGTAGCGACCACCGAGTCTAACCCTCCGGACAGTAGCGCGACCGCACGCACCTTAGTCCTCCGTATAAGTAGCTGACGAGCTAGCCGACTCCCAGACCCGTACCGACGCCACCACTACCGGCGTATCAGCCAGCCTCTGCCCCATCTCGCCGAAGATATAGCGAGCGATGTTTTCGCTCGTGGGGTTGCACTGCTGGAAGAACGGATGGTCGTTGAGCAGTGTGTGGTCCAGTTCAGCGACGACTTCCCGACATAGGTCCTTGAGGCGGCCGAAATCAATGAGCATACCGTACTCATCCAGTTCGGCAGCAATCACGCCCACCGCCACGCGGTAGTTATGCCCGTGCAGGCGCGAACACTTGCCAGGATAGTCGCGCAAATGGTGGGCGGCGGAAAACTCCAGCTCGACATCCAGCTCGTACATTGGGAACTCCTGAAACTGCGGATGCCGTAATTATACCATAGCTGCTGGCGGCGTCAACAAACGCACGAGGGGCTGTGGTGCGCGAATTGGTTGCTGCTTAGTGGCGTTTGTGCTATACTGTAGAGCCACAGTTGAGGATTTGGCGGGCGCTATCGTGCCCGGGAGTGAACAGAGTCAATGAAAACAGGAATCCATCCTGAATACGTGGAGTGTCAGGTCACCTGCGCCTGCGGTGAGAGCTTCATAACGCGGGCGACCAAGCCGGAGTTGCGCGTGGAAATCTGCAGCAAGTGCCACCCCTTCTTCACCGGCCAGCAGAAGATTGTAGATTCTGAAGGTCGCGTGGAGCAGTTCATCCGTCGCTACGGCTTGCAGGACCGCTACAGGCAGGGAGAGTCGCCGGAAGAGGAGAACAACACCGAACAGCAGTAGCTGCAACCGAACAGCTTCTCACCTTCAGGCCCGGGCGAAGTCAGCCTGGGTTTGCTGCTGCCAGGGATGTTGGCCCAGATGAGAGCGGAGAAAGACGACCACCATTACGGGGGACAGGCCGTCCTGGAAGGGGTAATGCTGCGGGGTAAAGATGATTACGCCGTGGCGGTCCGCCGACAGGACGGTCAGGTCGTCCTGCTGCACGAGCCCCTGCCCGCGTATGCCAACGAGGGCAGTTGGCTGCGGTGGCCGCTGATCCGCGGCAACTATGCCCTGTACGAGGCGTTCTCGTTGGGTATGAAGGCGCTGCAGTTCTCCGCCAACGTGGCGATGCAGGAAGAGCAGGAGAAGGCCGCGGCAGAGGCGGAGCCAGCCGCCGACGAGCAGCCCGGTATGCTGAGTCGGATTCTGATGACGCTGACGATCGCAGTGTCGCTGGCCCTGGGCCTGGGGCTGTTCGTATTGCTGCCGGCCTGGGCGGTGGACCTACTGCCCGGGTCGGAGACGCTGAGCCCCACGGCCAAGAACGTTATCGAGGGCGGGGCGCGGCTGCTGGTGATTGTCGGGTATATTCTGGGCATATCCCTGATGCCGTATGTGCGGCGGGTCTTTGAGTACCACGGGGCGGAGCACGCCACGATCAATTGCCAGGAGTTGGGCGGGTCGGTCACTGTGGCTGACTGCCTCCGGTTTAGTCCCCTGCATCCACGCTGCGGCACTGCCTTCATTCTGCTGGTGATCGTCGTAAAGATTATCGTCAACTCGTTTCTGGGCTGGCCGGAGCTGTGGCTGCGTCTGGGGCTGCGGCTGGCGGTATTGCCCCCGATTGCCGCGATCTCCTACGAGATCCTGCGGTATGCGGGCAGGCACCGCGATTCGGTGCTGGCCAAGGTGCTGGCCTACCCGGGCTTGATGCTCCAGAGGCTGACCACTCGCCCGCCCGACGAGCAGCAGATTGAGACGGCGGTATATGCGCTGGCGGCGCTGGCACCTGATGTCTCGCTGCCGGCGGACTGTCCGGCTCCCCGCCGGGTTGACGCTGCCTTGAATCCGATTGCTGCAGAGGAAATGGGAAATGGAATGGCAGAAGGCGTTTGAGAATATGGCCACAGAGCTCGAGCAGGTTCAGGAGCAGCTCAGCGATCCTGTGGTCATTGCTAACCAGAATCTGTTTCGCGAGCTGTCTCAGCGCTACGGCGAGCTGGCGTCGCCCGTGGAGATGTACCGGGAGTACGAGCAGGCGAGAGCTGATGCGGAGGAGGCCCAGGCGCTGCTGGCGGAAAGCGAAGACGGAGAGATGCAAGAGTTCCTCCAGACCGAGGTTCAAGATGCGACGATCCGCGCCGAGGAGCTGCACCAGAAGCTGCTGGTGGCGCTGATCCCCAAGGACCCGTTGGATCGCAAGGGCGTCATCGTCGAGATTCGCGCGGGCACCGGGGGTGATGAGGCGGCGCTGTTCGCCGGTGACCTGTTTGACATGTACCAGCACTTCGCCGAGCGGCAGGGCTGGAAGCTGGAGGTGCTGGGCCAGAGTCTCTCGGAAATGGGCGGCTTCAAGGAGGTCATCTTCGCGGTGGACGGTCCGGGGGCATACGGCACTCTCAAGTACGAGAGTGGTGTCCACCGCGTCCAGCGCGTCCCAGAGACCGAATCGCAGGGGCGCATTCACACCTCCGCGGCCACGGTAGCGGTGCTGCCCGAGGCCGAGGAGATTGACGTCGAGCTGGACCCGGGCGACCTAAAAACTGACGTCTTCCGAGCAGGGGGCCCCGGCGGTCAACATATGCAAAAGAACGAGACCGCCGTGCGTATCACGCACGCGCCCACCGGTATTTCCGTCACCTGCTCTGACCAGCGCTCCCAGCGCCAGAATCGCGAGCGGGCGCTGCGCCTACTGCGGGCGAAGCTCTATGAACAGGAGCGCCAGCGCCACGAGCAGGAGCTGGCGGCGCAGCGACGTGAGCAGGTCAAAAGCGGCGACCGCAGCGAGAAGATCCGCACCTACAACTTCCCTCAGGACCGCCTTACCGATCACCGCATCGGCTTGACTCTACACAATCTGCCGGCGATCCTCAGCGGCGAAATTGACGAGCTTATCGAAGCGCTCCGGGAATACGAGAATCAGCAGCGGCTCGCCGACCTTACCGAGGCTTGACGTATGGCGGCTCCCAATGTTGCTGAGCTGATTGCCCAGGGCACCAAGCGACTGGCTGCGGCCGGGATAGACAGCCCGGACTTTGACGCGAGCAGCCTCCTGGCCAGTGTGCTGGAGGTCGAACTGCGCTGCATTCCGGTCATGCGCAACGATGTGGTCTCAGCCGAGGCGAAGCGCCTGTTCATCGCCTATGTCTCCCGCAGGGCCGAACGCGAGCCGCTGCAGTACATCACCGGCGATACCGAGTTCTACGGCCTGGCGTTCAAGTGCAATGCCCAGGCGATGGTGCCCCGTCCTGAGACCGAGACGCTTGTGGCGGCAGCAATTGACCGCATCGGTGCGCTGAAAGATGATGCGGTCATTGCCGACATCGGCACGGGTGCGGGCATAATCGCCATCTCGCTGGCTCAGGCACTGCCAGGCGCACAGCTCTACGCCACGGATATTTCGCCCGGGGCGCTTGCTGTGGCCGGGGAGAACGTCCGGCGGCACGGCTTGGCCGAACGCATCACGCTCCTGCCGCCCGGCCCGTTTTTGGCGCCACTCTACGAGGACGGCGTTGCCGACCAGATCGAGGTTGTCGTCGCCAATCCGCCTTATGTAGCCACGGGGGACATAGATCAGCTTCAGCCGGAGATCTGCCGCTTCGAGCCACGGCAGGCGCTTGATGGCGGCCCGGATGGGCTTGACTGTTACCGCGAGCTGCTGATGGCGTGCTCGGAGCTGCCGCGATTGCGCCTGCTGATAGTGGAAATCGGCGCAGGCCAGGCCGAAGCCGTCTCGGCCCTGGTCGTCGAGCACCTTGGGGCCGCGCAGATCGAGATCATACCTGACTTGGCCGGCATAGAACGGGTTGTAATAACGCAGATATGAACCAGCATGGTGAGGCAACTCGGGTTCTTGACACGGGCAGCGTCCCTGCGGAAGAAATTGCCGCCCGCGCCGTAGCGAGTTTGGCGGCGGGCGGTCTGGTTGCCGTGCCCACCGACACCGTCTACGGCCTGGCCGCTAATGCCGCGCTGGATTCGACGGTGCGCCGCCTATTCGCTATCAAGCAGCGACCGGCCGACAAGCCCCTCCCGATCCTGATTGCCGACGTCGGGGAGCTTGACGAGGTTGCCGCTGAAATCTCTCCAGTCGCACATAAGCTAGCAGAGCACTTCTGGCCCGGTCCGCTGACCCTGGTCCTGCGCAAGTGCGTAGCGATATCTGATCTGGTCTCCGCGGGCCGGCCCACCGTGGGGGTCCGCGTACCCGACCACGATCTGACCCGTGACATTCTGCGTGGGGCCGACTTCCCTGTCGCGGTTACCAGTGCTAATCCATCTGGAGATGCGGAGGCGGCCGCTCCCGGTGATGTGCTGACTGGTCTGGGTGGCGCGATTGATATGCTTATTGACGACGGCCGTTGCCCTGGTGGCCATCCCTCGACTGTACTGGACGTCACCTGCTCTCCTCCGCGCATCCTCCGGCCCGGGCTGATCTCCTGGCCGGATATTGAAGCTGTCATCGGTCGCGACAAGAATGTCGCTCCTACCATCGGATAACACAGCCGGCTCTGCTCGCCGCCACTATCCACTGTCAGTTCCATGCAGGTAACCGACCTGTGCCCGGCGAAATAGGGATTCCTGAAAGTCCTGCAAACGAGGCAGGTGACGGGATGAAGATCGGATTGGTGGGTCTTCCCGGCAGTGGCAAGACCACGTATTTCCGCATGCTCAGTGGGCAGGAGACTGACCAGCACGGCCGGCGCTCCCAGGTGGCGGTCGTCGAGGTGCCTGATCCGCGCACCGCGCGCATATTCGAGCTGTGCCAGCCCAAGCGGATGGTCCAGCCGGAGATGACCTTTGTGGACCTGCTGGCGCTGCACAGCGGCGACAGTTCTGCTGGCGAGGAGTTGGAGCTGGTGAAGGTGGCAGGCGATGCTGACGCCTTTGCCATCGTCGTCCAGTGCTTTGGCGATCTTGACTCCCGTGGGGAGCCGTTGAACCCGAAGGGCGACCTGGAGACGGTACTGCTGGAGATGTCGCTGACTGACCTGGCCATTGTCGAGCGGCGGCTGGCCCGGTTGGCGAAGAAGCGGGGCGACTTAGGCACCCATGAACAATGGGAAGAGAAGGTGCTCAGCCGCTGCCGTGCCATTCTTGCTCGTGGCGACCGCCTGCTGGGCGAGTCTTTCACTACCGAAGAGAGCAAGCTCCTGCGCGGCTTCTCGCTGCTGACGATGAAGCCGCTGCTGGCGGTCCTCAACGTAGCTGAAGATGATCTGGCGGGCGCAGGTGCCGGGGAGGCCCGGCAGTTCGCTAACGGGAAAGACCTGGGGCGAATTGCCTTGTGCGCCGAGTTGGAGGAAGAGATTGCCCAGTTGCCGGCTGACGAGCAGACCGAGTTCCTCGCTGACTTCGGCCTGGAGGAGCCGGGCCGCGAGCGCTTCATTCGCGCCGCGTACGACCTGCTCGACGTCATCACATTTTTTACCGTCAATGAGAACGAGGCGCACGCCTGGACGATATCGGCCGGTGCCACGGCCCCGGAGGCCGCCGGCAAGATTCACAGCGACATGCAGGCTGGTTTTGTGCGCGCCGAGGTCGTACCATTCACTGCCCTCGACGAGTACGGGTCAATGGCGGCCTGCCGGGAAGCAGGTGTGATGCGGGTCGAGGGCGTCGAGTACGTGGTCCAGGACGGCGACATCCTCCAGATTCGCTTCACCCGCTGACCCGCGTTGTTATCCGGGCTCCTACCCAACAGCTTGATGCCTGTGCTAGCGACTACAACTTGGTTAGACGAGCTGCTCATCATCGAGCTGCCTGAAAGCCCGCCGGCATACGTCGTCTGCGCCGCGCTCCAGGCTGACGAGCATCCCTTCCTGCTGGACAGTGCGATGCCGATGGCCCGTTATGGCCGCTACTCCTATGCCGGGTGCGATCCGTTCCTGGTAGCTACCAGCAAAGGCCCGCAAATCACGATTGCTTCTGGCGGCACGACTTCAGTTCAGCAGGGTGAGCCCTTCGCGCTGCTCCAGAGAATCTTACGTCGCCACAAACTGCCCCGTGTGGAAGCTCCGGTGCCCTTTTGTGGTGGTGCGGTCGGTTATTTTGGCTACGATCTGTGCCACTTCGTCGAGCGGCTGCCGCGCACCGCGGTTGATGACCTCGGTATTCCCGACCTCTACATGGCCCTTTATGATGTCGTCTACGCCTACGATGAGGCCGACCAGTGCGGTTATCTGCTGAGCACGGGTCTGCCCGCGCCGGCTGGGCGGGAGCGGCGAGCGCGCGCCGAGGCACGCGCTGAGCAACTGCTGTGCCGCATCGAGGCGGCTGCGCTAGCGTCACCGACCTCGGCTGGGCCCGCGGCGGGGCACCAGCCGCAGAGCAATTTCACTCGTGAGCAATACCTGGCGGCGGTGATGCGGGCCAGGGAATACATTGCTGCTGGTGATATCTTCCAGGTCAACCTGTCGCAGCGCTTCCAGGCACCGCTGGAGATCAGCTCCTGGGAGTTGTACCTGCGGCTGCGGGAGATCAATCCGGCGCCGTTTGCCGCCTACCTCGACTTCGGCGATGGTCAGGTGGTCAGCGCCTCGCCGGAGAAGTTCCTGGAGGTGACCGATGGGCATGTGGAGACGCGGCCCATCAAGGGCACTCGGCCTCGCGGCCAGACCCCTGACGAAGACCGACGACTGGCCAACGAGCTTGTCAACAGCGAAAAGGACAACGCCGAGCTGGTGATGATCGTAGACCTGGAGCGTAACGATCTGGGCCGGGTCTGCGAATTCGGCACTGTCCGTGTGCCGGACCTGGTGGTCCTGGAGAGCTACCCGACGGTTCATCATCTGGTCGCGACAGTCACCGGGACGCTGGTAGATGGCTGCGATGCTATTGACCTTATGCGCGCCGTCTTCCCGGGGGGCTCGATCACCGGTGCGCCCAAGGTCCGCTCGATGCAGATCATTGACGAGCTGGAGCCGACCCAGCGCAGTGTCTACACCGGCAACATCGGCTACCTCGGCTTCGATGGGCACATGCAGCTCAGTATTGTGATTCGCACCATGATTGCGGCCCACGGCAATGTCTACTACCAGGTGGGCGGAGGCATTGTCGCCGACTCTGATCCTGCTGCCGAGTACCAGGAGACTCTGGACAAGGGCCAAGCACTGTGGGACGCCCTGTGCCAGCCGCCGGCGAGGGGCGGGGAGCAATGAGGGGTATGGTGCTGCTGATAGATAACTATGACTCGTTTGTCTACAACCTCTACCAGTACGTTGGCGAATTGGGCCACGAGCCGGTGGTCTTTCGCAACGACGCGATTGACTGCGCCGGGATTCGCGAGCTGGGGCCCTCGCACATCATCATCTCTCCTGGTCCGTGTACGCCGCTGGAGGCGGGCATCAGCAACGAGGTAATCGTCCAGTTTGCGGGCCGGATACCGATTCTCGGCGTCTGTCTGGGACATCAGTGTCTCGGGCACATCTTCGGTGGGAAGGTTATCCGGGCGTCGCGGATTATGCACGGCAAGACCTCCTTGATCCACCACACCGGGGTCGGCGTCTTCCGCGATTTGCCCACGCCCTTCCGCGCGACGCGCTATCACTCGCTGGTGGTTGCCCCCGACACGGTGCCGAAGTGTCTGGAGGTCACCGCCCAGACCGACCAGGGCGAGATTATGGGCCTGCGCCACCGTGAGTTCACCTCATGCCCCGTCGAGGGTGTGCAGTTCCATCCCGAGGCCATCCTGACTGAA
>JALGTU010000008.1 GCA_029821195.1 Candidatus Zipacnadia bacterium | reverse complement strand
GTGAATGCAGTGGTCTTCACTGCGGGAATAGGGGAGAATGCCCCCGACATTCGCCGGGAGTGCGTCCGGGGCCTCGAGTTCCTGGGCCTGCGCCTGGACGAACACAGGAACCAGAGCATTCCTGCTGGTGGATCGGTTGCCCTGATTAGCACGGATGACAGTCCCGGCTACCTGCTGGTAATCCCCACCGACGAGGAGCTGATGATCGCCCGCGATACCGCCCAGGTTGTACGCGAAGCGCGGGCGTGACGTCACCTGTCCTCATCCGCCAGCCAATAGTTTTGTATAGGGAGCAGTGCAATGACTAGCGATACTGTGGAGCTTCCTGGCGTCGGTTCGGTGCCGGTGTATTCGTTGAATACGATCATCGTGGGCAGCGGCGCGGCCGGGCTTAATTGCGCCGAGCACCTGTACGACTACGGCTGCCGGGACATCGCGATAGTTACTGATCAACTCGGCGCCGGGACTTCCAACAACTCTGGCTCGGACAAGCAGACTTATTACAAGCTCGGCGTCTTCGGCGACGCCGGCGACAGCCCAATGGACCTGGCTCGTACGCTCACGGCGGGGGGGATGTGCCACGGCGATATTGCTTACGTCGAGGCCGCCTGCTCCGCCCAGGAGTTCTTCCATCTCGTCAAGAATGGCGTGCCCTTCCCCTGCGATCGCTACGGCGCTTACATTGGTTACAAGACCGATCACGATCCCCGTCGCCGGGGCACCTCGGCGGGCCCCAAGACCTCCTGGTTAATGGTCGGGAAGTCGCTGGAGAATATCCGCCGCAACGGTACACAAATATTTGACGGGTATAAAATAGTTGAGCTTCTTACGATTGATGAGGCATCTGGTCGCCGCGTAATTGGCGCGGTCGCGATAAATAAAGCTGAAGTGGACACGTCCAACTACGGGCTGGTCATCTTCAGCACCCAGAACGTAGTTCTGGCCACCGGCGGGCCCGGTGAGATCTACGCCGACAGCGTCTATCCGGTGGGCCAGGTGGGCAGCCTGGGCCTGGCCCTGCGCGCTGGCGCGGTGGCCCAGAATCTGACTGAGTCGCAGTTCGGACTGGCCTCGGTGGGCTTCCGCTGGAACCTGTCTGGCTCCTATCAGCAGGCGGTGCCGTCCTATTTCGCCGCTGACTCACCCGAGGGCGAGCGCAGCTACTTCCTGGATGATTATTTCGTTGACTTGGGCCAGCAGGCCACCAATATCTTCCTGAAGGGCTACCAGTGGCCGGTGAGCGCGGCGCGCGCCCGGAATATGGGCTCTTCGCTGGTGGACATCGCCGTGCACCAGCAGCGTCAGCGCGGCCTGAAGGTATATATGGACTTCACGCAGAATCCTGGCGGAGATGCCTTCTCGCTGGATATTCTCGCCGAGGAGGCCCAGGAGTACCTCCTCCGGTGCGGGGCCACTGCTGCAACGCCGTACGAGCGCCTGGTCCAGATTAACCCGGCCGCGATCCAGATATACGAAGACCACGGCGTGGACCTGCGCAAGCCGCTGCCCGTGGCGGTATGCGCGCAGCATTGCAACGGCGGTGTCCGTGCCGACACCTGGTGGGAGACCGATGTCCCGCACCTATTTGCCATCGGTGAGGTCTGCGGCACTCACGGGGTGCGACCCGGCGGCAGCGCGCTGAATGCGGGTCAGGTGGGCGGTCTGCGCGCTGCTCAGTACATCGCCAATCGCTACGCAGACAGCCCGATGCCGCTTGCTGAATTCGTTGCAGTGGGGATCCCGCGCGTACAGCAGTGCGCCGGCCGCCTTGACCAATATCGCCGTGCCCCGGGCTCGGCACCGGCGGTGGGGCAGGTGCGGCACGAGATCCAGCAGCGGATGACTCAGTATGCTGGATTTCTGCGGGAAGCCGGGGAGATCTCGGACGCGCTTGCGCAGGCGTGGCGGCAGTACCGGCAGATTCACGAGCAAGGCATGCGCGTGAGCGGCGGCACGCAATTGCTCGCCGCGGTGGAGAATGAAGAATTATGTCTGGCGCAACTGGCCTTCCTGGAGGCGCTCGATGACTACGTTGCGCGTGGGGGGGGGAGTCGGGGCTCCTATTTGATCCTCGATGCCGCGGGCGAGTGCGAGGTGACCACCAGGCAAGGCACACAGCTCCGTCACCGGGCCGAGAATGAGGCCATGCGCGAGGAGATTCTGGAGGTCCGCCTGGCCGATGACGGTACTTTTCAGAGGAGTGTCTCTGCGGTACGACCGATTCCCGACGAAGATCCCTGGTTCGAGACGACCTGGCGCCAGTGGCAGCTCGGCGAGGTTTTCGACAAGTAGCCGGAGACGCTCTCGCTACTTGTCTGCGACGAGTTCCACGTTAATATTGAAGGCCACACTCACCTCAAACAGTCGTCGCCAGGGCAAGCGTACGCGTGTCTCTTCCAGTTCGGCCAGGACGATGCTGTTGCGGTTCTCGCCGCTGCCGACCTCCACGCACCTTTTCCCCCAGAAGTGGTTCATCCACAGGTCAGCAGCAGCTTCGGCCAGCCGATCTCGGACCACTTCCTCGGTGCAGGGGTAAAGCTCAGATAGGTCAAGTTCGGCGCCGGCCACCATTTCCTGCAGCTCCCGTTTGAGTTCCGGCCGCAGGCGGGTCTGGTAGAGCCAGTCGTCCACCATGCTCAGAAATAGAAGTTGGGCGTGCGCCCGCTCGGTATTGATCAACGAATTGAGCAGTTGCAGATAGCGCATCGGCGCGAAGCTAGTGAACAGGTGAGCCAGGTCGAAGGCGCCTTTGTCCTGCCGGGCGATCAGCCGCAGCGTACTATGCGCCAGAGCGGAGCCGATCGAATTAGCTGCGGTATTCCAGCCCGCAAACGCCAGCAGTTGAGCAGGCTCCAGTCCGCTGTCCAACAGCGCGGTGACCAGGCCGTCATCCGCCCCGTTCGCGTCTGCTACGTCACATATTGCCACGCCCTTGCGGCTGGCAACCTCCTTGATCATTTCCAGCGAGTTCCGGATCTGCTCGGCGCGCTGTTCATCGCCTGGTTCAGCCGGAGGGTTAACCAGGAGCACGAGGTCGGCATCATTGGCATCTTCGGTGACGGACCCGCCGACCACCGCGATTTGTGCGGCAATTGTCTCCTCCACGCTGCGATCCTCATAGGGCGCGATTCGCCGGCGGGCCTCGGCGTCTACATATTCGACCTTCACGGCGGGCTGCTTCTCCATATGCTTGTGTACGAACCGCGCAAAGAGCGTCATGCCGACTTCGTCCGCTCCCGGATAGATCATCGCGCGGTCGCCAACGCTTGCTTCCTCTATCCGCTCCTGGAGGCGAGCTTGCTCCAGCTTATGCAGCCCTTCGGGTCCGGCATCGTCCTGCGGCAGTACCAGGAAATCTATGTGCCCCGCGGCCAGCTCGTCAATCGCCAGCAGGTTGACCTGGTGATTACGTTGGCGGACTTGCTGATACCGGCGCAGGAGCGGCTCGGGCATATCGCTGCGCAGCTTGTGCAGCTCATCACTCTCTGTCCCCGTCGCCTCGGCCTCAGCCGCCAGGCGTGAGTACTCCTCAAGCCTCGCCCGAGAATCAGGCCACTGCGCGCTATTGGTATCCCCAACGGCCCGCAGGATCATGCTGCTCGCGTAGATCGGAATGCCCGAGGCTGTGTTCTTGATTTCTGCCACGATTTCCAGACGGTTGGCAGCCTCGCCCAGCGCGATATCCGAGGTGCGCGAAGCCACCAGGCCACCGTAGACGAGCATATCCAGGCTCAGAATCAAGCAGTCAGCAACGCGGGACCCCGAGACCTGTGCCACCAGCCACTGGGCTATCTCGTCCGGCCGACCGGGCGTGCGATAGCATCCCAACAATGCCCGGGGCGGGGTAAGCAGCTCATAATCCACCATCTGGGCGAGCAAGTGCGGTCGCTGTGCGTTAACTGGCCTGTCGTCTAGCGGCACGTAGATTACACGATGTAAGCGGTGTCGAAGCGTCACGATCGTTACTCCCCCCCGCGGACGTCGGTCACGTCCGCCGTGTTTTGTGCGCTCGATCTCAATCGGTGGAGTATGTCGGCAAATTCGTGTGTCACCTGTTCGATGGTCCGGGCTTCATGCCCGGTCACTACTGCGCCGATGATTATACCGCGCACGCCCATCTCCTGCAACATCGGCAATTCGTCGGGCGTAATGCGGCGCTGGGTGGGCACGAATACGGGTATCTCGGGATAACTCCGGCAAATCCGTCCATAGTCACACAGGTCCGCGACCGTCATCGGCTCGCCATAGCCCTCGGGTTCGATGATTGATGCTTCGATAAGATCGCACCGGGCTGCACACGGCCCCAGTGAGAAGTTCGTGTGCCGCTGCTGGCAGCTTAGCGCCAACATCCGCGACATCCTGGTCTCCATCTGCAGCATCCAGGCAGGCATCTGGTGGACGTAGGCGTCAAAGAAGTCAATACCCATTTGGTCCAGCTCGAGTATATCCTGGCGGCTGGCCATGGCCTCATGCGCCCCCGGCACAATCCCCACCGGCAGCCCGACATCCAATATCTCTTTGAGAGCGGGGCGTTCCTCGGCAAGGCCGTGAAAGTGCGTATTGCTGGCGTGGTGGTGGACGTTGATATGCACCTTCAGGACATCCGCACCACCCGCCTGGGCCGCCCGGGCAAGTTCTGGCTCGTTGCGGGGTAGACTCACCACCAGCAGCAGCCTGCCTGCTCTAAGCATCTTCTCGGTTTGTCTGCGCTCCGCGGTCATCTATCTGGCCAACTTCTTGCTCTCTGCCACTGCTGTGGGAGGGGCACCCTTGCCCCGACTCTTGTCTTCAGCACAACCTGCCTGGCCTACTCGGGCCAGTATACCGCGCGCGGCAGAACGATCCTGATCGCCCGCACCTGCATCAGCGCGGTATGCGCCCGTGACGGAAGTGGCTTTCGCACGTCCGGGCTGGTCTTGATTCGCCACAAGCGGTTGCCCTCGGGTCGCTCTTGGTGAGGCGGCGCGCCCGGATCGAGAGCAATCCGCGGCAGCAGGTCCCAGTCACTCTCTCCGATTTTCGCCAGTACCTGACAGCGCGACAGCGTCCGCTCCAGCCAGTTGTTATGACCGCCGGTTATGTCATCGTCTCGATAGCTGGGATAGAGATGCCCGGCGAACAGGGGGGCAGCTCCTTCCCAGCTTTGCGTTCTATCGCGCGGCCCGACCACCATCCACTGGGTATTAGCTTTGATGTACCACAGCTCGGCATCGTTGGCGTGCCGGGCCGGTATGATCTGGAATCCCCCCACCAAGCCCACGGGAGACGTGGATATGTCAATGACTCCGGCATGGTTCGCCCGCAGCCGCCCTGGCGCTGCGTACTTAGTGCCTGCGAAACGTCCCACCCCGCACACTGGCCGGAGCACCTGCCCGATGATCTCGCGACCGCCATCGTCGTACGTTACCGTTACATCGCCGCCAAACTCGTTCGCCAGGTCAATATATCGCACTCGGCGCGCCGGGTGCGGGCGGACTATGACCATAACGTCGCCTGCTGCCGGCTGGTAATCGCGGGCTAGTGGCTGCAGATCGCCGTCTGCTCCCTGCAGATAGACCGGCGATCCCACCGTCGGCCCCAGGCCCCCAAACAGTCCTGAGCCTGCGGGCAGATTAGTCTCGATCACGCTGCTCTGCTCGCGCACCGCCGCGCCCAGCACTTCTCCTGCCGGGACAATGCTGAATGTCACCCCATAACCGGTGTCATTGTCTGTCCTGACCTTGATGTGGATCGCATTGACTGCAGTGGCGGCGACCGTGCTATCGGGCACCCAACGGCTGGCGTTATACGCGTGCAGATTGACGGTATTAGCAGGCAAGGTGACCCGCCCGATCTCTCGCCACTGCTCGCCGCCATCCCGACTGACTTCAATAGCGCCGGCCGGGCGGTTGGCCACGCGGATGCGTAGCTCTTCTTCCTGAGCTTGTCCTGCAGCGATGCAAGCCGCCAGGACGATAGCACAGAGCACGCAGCGTTTCATCAGGCACCAAACTTAGGCAGAGTTCCGGCATAGTTGCCCATAATGTTCATAACGTCCAGCCCGCGGATCCGGTGCACGCTGCCCCCAGCGCAGGCGCGCTCGCCGTAGCTTCGTACGTCGTCGGGACGCACCCCACGTCCGTAGAAAGCTAGCGGTATCGCATCACCGCTATGGTCCTGAATAGTGACGGGTGTACAGTGATCCGCGCTGAGCATCAGCACGGTACTATCCCAGTTCAGGTTATCCAGAAGGTAGCCGACGGCGCGGTCCACTTTGGCTATTGCCGCCATCTTCTGCTCCGCGTCACCGTCGTGCCCACCCACATCGGGGCATTTGATATTGCACAGGATGAAGTCGTGTTCAGCGGCAGCGTTGACCACCGCCTGCGCAATCGCCAGCTCGTCGGTGTCCGGCCCGCCGGTTGCCCCAGGGACCTTGATGACAGACATACCGAGGTACATTCCCAACCCTCGTACCAGGTCCACTTCTACGATCATTGCACCGTTCAGGCCGTATTGCTCGGAGAACGGCTTGAGGTCCGGCGCCGTGCCTACTCCTCGAGGCAGCACGATGTTCGCCGGCGGCAGGCCGTCAGCGCGGCGCTGGCGGTTGACTTCGTGGTCTTCGAGAAGCTCGTGGACACGCTGCACGAATTCGTTGACCAGTTTCGCAGTCCTTTGCGCAGGGGCATCGTCCGCCGTCTCCGGCAGCGGCCTACACAACGGTACCGCCACCCCTACTTCGTGCGGGTCAACATCGGTAACCCGCGGGTCCAGGTCATCTCCGCGCAGCACCAGCGCCGCGCGATGAGCCACCGACTCCTTGAAGATGACTTCTACGCCATCTATGCCGTTACTGAAAGCGTGGTTGATCGCTGCGGATAGTTCGTCGGTGCGCTCGGTGATACGCCCGGCCCGGCGGTCGGCAATAAGATTCTCCTCGACAGTTGCAAAGTTACACCGGAAGGCGAGATCGCCGGGCTGCACGTCAATGCCCACGCCCTTGGCTTCAAATGGCCCCCGCCCGGTATAGTACTGGAACGGGTCGTAGCCCAGTATCACCATGTGGCCGGTGTCGCTGCCCACCGCCACGCCGGGTCGGATCGGGTCCATATATCCGCATTCGCCGCCTCGCGCTACTTCGTCCATCGCGGGCGTCTCCTGGGCCTCAATACAGGTTTGCCCGTCCAGGCTGGGTACTGGGCGCCCGCCCATGCCGTCGCCCAGAAAGATTATCTGTGTGCTGTCGTCATGCAATTGAACCTGACCTCCAATAATGCTAATTCGTCTCAGTGAGTTAACTGTAGTACAATTAGATTGTAAGCATTCGGCCGGGCCTGGTCAAGGTAAGGCCGTTTGCAGCGCATCTCCATTCTGCCCCTTGACACCGCCGGAGCGACGGGCTACTCTAACGGCATACGACCAGCTTCCGATAACACCCATTGTGGCTTGAACCGCAAAGGTGATAGGTTCCTCAAATGAAATCTGCTCTGGCGCTGCCGGTAATCTGTGTGCAAGCTGACAACCTGGCCGAAGGCTGGGAGCAGGCGGTTGTTGATACCTGGGAACGCGGCGCCCGGATTCCCACGCAGTACGACAAGCCTGGCGATCCCCCCAGCCGCGATGTCTCGCTGATGCTCTCCGTCAGCGATCCCTTCGCCGAACCACGCATTCACCGTGCTCTGCCCGGAGGCATCTACGACCTGGAGGTATACCGTCAGGAGGTCGTGGATGGTATTCACGATCACTGGATTGACCCGGAGGCGGGGAAGTGGTCCTACACGTACCACGAGCGGCTGGCGGCATATACGAAATGCCCAGCGGGCGAGTCGGTCAACCAGCTCGAACTGATGCTGGAGGCGCTTGCTGAGGCCCCGCACACTCGCCGCGCCCAGGCTATCCTGTGGAAACCGGGTACCGACCAAACCGACGAGCACCCGCCCTGTCTGCAGCGGCTGTGGTGCCGGGTATTTGGCGACGAGTTGGTGATGTCGGCCCATATCCGCAGTAACGACGCGTTCAAGGCCGCATTTATGAATATGTACGCGTTCACCGAGCTACAGAAGATGTTGGCCGAGCAGCTCGCGCAGAAGCTGGGCCGGGACATCCGCGTCGGGCAATATAATCACATCGTGGACTCGTTCCACATCTATGGGTCATACTTCAAGGAGTTTGAGGGTTTCTTGCAGTCGCTGGAGAGGCGAACACTGGCGCAACGGACCTTCACTACTGAGCAGATCGCCCCGCTGATCGAAGAGGCCCGGGAGCGAATTGCGGCTTCACTAGCCCGGGAGAATTCGACGCCGTAAGCCCACTGGCCTGGATATTTTGGCAAATACAGTTGACAAGTAAGCTATCCAAGGTTATAATACTTAACGAATTGTGACACTTCCCCGTTGATTGCACCTTTCCGGGATTCGATAGGTCGCAGTACGACCATAGCTTTCGACAATTCCTCTTTTCCTGGTTGTTCCCAGGTAGACTAGATATGCATGACTGGTCTTATGTATCGTGGATTATTAGCGTCTTCAGCAGATTCTTCCAGCGATTTCGTCAGGTCGAGAGCTTATGTAATGGGACCTATTCCGGCACCCGACGGAGACGGGATCAGCGGGCAGCGGATTGAAGAGCGGGGGATTTGCAGCCAATATACCAAGGGGAGACCACGGTCGCTACGGGTCAGCTTCGTATACGACTGTCCACGTTCAGTCGAACCCGCCTTCAGGTAGCAGGTTGCTGTGCGAGGAGGGCATTGGTGGCATACTGGGAGCAGGACATTGCCGAAATAATCCTCACCGAGGAGCAAATTGCCCAGCGTGTTGGGCAGCTTGCTGAGCATATCTCGGCCGACTACCAGGACTGCGAACTGGTCTTGGTAGGTATTCTTACCGGGAGTTTTGTGTTTCTGGCCGATCTAATGCGCCAGCTTACCCGCCGTTGTCAGGTCGACTTTTTCGATGTTTCCAGCTACGGTGACGACATGACCTCTAGCGGGGAGGTAGCAATTCTCAAGGATCTGAGTTTGCCTGTGACCGGCAAGCACGTCCTGATGGTCGAAGACATTGTTGATAGTGGCCGCACTGTGGCCAAGCTTGTCGAAGTAGTCAAGGACCGCCAGCCCGCTTCGGTGAAGGTCTGCACGCTACTGAGCAAGACCGCGCGGCGCGAGTTGGCTGTGGAGCTTAACTACATCGGCTTTGAAATCCCGGATTACTTTGTGGTCGGCTACGGCCTGGACTACGCCCAGCGCTTTCGTAGTCTGCCGTTCGTGGCCGTTTTGAAAGACGATGCGATGCTAACTCACCGTGAGTAGGGGAGTAAGTTCTCGAGAGGTGCGTCATGTTGGACTTGTCGGATCTGAAGGAAAAGACCGTAGATGATTTGCGCGAAATGGCCGGAGAGATGGGGATTGCCGGTTACTCTGGGCTGAGGAAATCTGACCTGTGCATGAAGATACTTATGGCCCAGAGCGAGCAGGATGGCAATAAGTACCGCTACGGCGTTCTGGAGGTTATGGGCGACGGCCGCGGCTACCTGCGCGTGGACGGCTACAGGCCCAGTGCGAACCATGACGTCTACGTCGCCGACAGCCAGATTCGCCGCTTCGATCTGCGCAGCGGCGATTTGGTCAGCGGCCCGGTGCGTCCGCCCAAGAACAGCGAGCGTTACTGGTCCCTGCTCCGCGTCCAGACGATTAACGCTCTGGCGCCGGAGGAAGTCGGACGGCGGCCCGACTTCGAGCAGCTCACGCCGGTTTACCCCGACCAGCGCCTGCACTTGGAAACAGATAATCCCACCAATATCGAGGGGCGCGTATTGGATCTCGTCACGCCAATTGGCCGCGGACAGCGGGGGCTAATTGTCTCCCCACCCAAAGCGGGTAAGACGACAGTCATCAAACAACTCGCCAACTGCCTGACCGCCAACTACGACGACCTGCGCCTGCTGGTTCTGCTGGTGGACGAGCGTCCCGAGGAGGTCACCGATATCGCGCGCTCCGTCGAGGGCGAAGTAGTCAGCTCAACCTTCGACGAACTTCCCGAAAACCATATGAAGGTGTCTGAGCTGCTTCTGGCTCGCGCCAAACGCCTGGTAGAGCAGGGCGAAGATGTCGTCATCCTGCTCGACAGCATTACGCGGCTTTCCCGCGCCAGTAATCTTACCATAGATCCCAGCGGCCGCACCCTCTCCGGCGGGCTGGACCCCAGTGCACTGTATCGCCCCAAGCGTTTCTTTGGCGCGGCCCGCAACATCGAGGACGGCGGTAGCCTGACCATCCTGGCCACCATTCTGGTCGAAACGGGCAGCCGCATGGACGATATGATCTTCGAGGAGTTCAAGGCCACCGGCAATATGGACCTGGTACTCTCCCGTCAGCTTGCCGACCGGGGTATATTCCCGGCCGTGGACATCGCCCGCTCCTCCACTCGTCATCAGGAGCTACTGTTCACTGACGAGGAGATGCAGGCTATCTGGCAGCTTCGCAACGTCCTACATAAGATGGAGCCCCCGGAGGCACTCGAAACGCTCCTGGCCGGCATTCGCAAGACCAAGACTAATCACGAATTCCTGGCGATGGCTGCCGAATCTTTCGCCCGGTAACGTTGGCTCATCTACACGCCGCAAACGGGTGGGGAGCTGATCAGATTATGGGAAGCCCGCGTAGCCAGCCTCGTTCCCTGTTAGGTTGGCTGTTGGTGGCTGGGCTAGTCGCGGCGCTGGTAGGTATCTCCTGTCGTGCGGAGCATCGCCCTGCGCCGCCGCAACGACCGGTTCCGCCCCCTGCCACTACGGTAGCTGATCTCGTGACCGAGATTCGGCTGCTGGGAACTGTCAATCGCCTGGATCTGACCGGCCAGCAGATTGACCAGCTCATTCCCGCGGTCACCCGCCTGGTGAACCTGGCAAGCGCGTACGAACAGCGCAAGCAGGCGGTCACAGAGCAGATGCGTTCGCTGCTGGTCGAAAAGCGGGGCGTGTTGGTCGAAGGGGGCGCACCATCCGGGCAACTTGAGCGGCACCTGGCTCGACTCGAAGCAAAGCTGAGCTCGATCAGCGAAGAGCTAGCGTCGGCCCAGGAGGGCGAGCTTGCCCAGATTCAGAGCATTCTTACCGAAGCGCAGATGGGCGTGTTGACGGGCGCGGATGAAGCCCATCGCCAGGCAGAGGAACTGCTGGCCTGGTTCCGCGAGATGCCCGCCTCTGACTATGAAGAGGAGGCAACGGCTTATGCCGAGGCCCTGGCCAGCCCGGAGCGGGGCCTCGATGCCCAGACGCTGAGAAAGCATTTCGACATGGCCCGAGATCTGGCGGCGGAGGAATACCAGTCATCCCAGGAGCAGTTCATCCAGCGTATCGCCCCCCTATATGGGGCTACTCCCGAAGCCGGGCAGCGCGCCCTGGTCGGGTTCTTCAGAAGTCCGGGGATGGTCAAAATCCTCCAGGACAAAGCGAAGGCGATAGCGGGGTAGTCCATGCGGGTTGCCATCTTCACCAACACATACCATCCCACGGTCAACGGTGTGGCCCACTGTGTGGCCGCCTATCGTGAGGGCCTGCTGGCGCGAGGGGTGGACGTCACTGTCTTTGCCCCTGCTCCGACCAAGTACGACCGACGCCGCGACCCCGAAAATGTCTTGCGCTTTCCGGCCGTGCCGGTGCCGATGGACGTGGACTATCCCATCGCTATGCCCTACTCCCGTTCCGTGCGCAAGGCCCTCCAGCGTATGCAGTTTGACGTCATCCACACCCAGCACCCGGTCTGGGTGGGCGCTTGGGGCGCTTGGTATGCCCGGTGGAACGAGCTTCCCCTGGTTAGTACCGTCCACACTGAGTACGAGCTGTTCGCCCCCCTGGTCCCCCTACCCACGCCGCTGGTCGAAATGTACCTGCGCGTACGGGTGGCCTCTTACTGCAACAAGTGTCAGGTGGTTACAACTGCTGTTGAGTCCACGCGCCGCCGCCTGCAGGAGCAGGGCGTTGCTGTGCCCATAGAGATACTGCCCAACCCGATTCGCGTAGCCGAATTTGCCCGGGCAGACGGCGCGTCGGTTCGCCGGAGGCTGGGCCTGGACGATGAAGTCGTTCTGATTGGATTTGTCGGGCGACTGTCCCCCGAGAAGAACCTCGACGTCTTGCTCACGGCAGTTGGCACTGTCCTTCACCAGGCCCCCCAGGCTGCTTTTGTCGTCGTCGGCGATGGGCCGGAGATGGAAGTGGCCCGGAACTGGGCGGCGCGTCTGGGTGCCTCGGACCGGGTCTTTCTTGTGGGCGCCCTCCCTCACCCTGACATTCCACCCTACCAGGCGGCCATTGACATAATGGTCACTGCCAGCCTCAGTGAAACTCAGCCCCTCGCCCACACCGAAGCCATGGCTGCCGGAACTCCGGTTGTGGCGTTGCGCGCGCCCGGCGCGGAAGATATGATTGACCCCGGCGCCAACGGTCTGCTCAGCGAAGTCCCGGATGGGGCTGGGGGGCTGGCCGAGAATATGCTGGAACTGGTCAACAACGGTGACCGCCGCACCCAGATGGGCACGCAGGCCCGGCGGTGGGCGCAGCGCTTTGACCTTGAGTCGGTCACCGACCGGCTGCTGGAAATTTACGAGCAGGCCATTGATTTGGGTGCCGAGCTTCCCCTGTAGCACACTCGCGACCAGCCCAGTATCGTCCGCGCGCCTGCGCATCGCTGCGACGGCGTTTTTGCGCGCCAGGAAGGAACATCTGGTGCAGTGGACGAATTAGTTCCTCAGAACGGCAGAGAACCGCCTCCTCGAAGTATCCACAGGCGTGGCGGAGGCCGTATGTGGTACCTGAACTCTGGGCCATTTCACCAGCGATGGAGAGTGTATGCCTAAGCGCGAGGATATCAAGACGGTACTAATCATCGGTTCGGGGCCGATCGTAATCGGCCAGGCGTGTGAGTTTGACTACTCCGGGACGCAAGCCTGCAAGGCCCTGCGGGAAGAAGGGTACCGGGTTGTCCTGGTCAACTCCAACCCGGCGACGATCATGACCGACCCGGAGACGGCTGATCGTACCTACATTGAGCGGCTGACTGCCGAGAGTCTCGCCCGCGTTATCGCCCAGGAGAAACCCGATGCGCTCCTGCCCACCCTGGGGGGGCAGACCGGCCTGAATCTGGCCCTGGAGCTGGCTGAATCAGGCATACTTTCCCGCCATAATGTCGAGCTTATCGGCGCTACGCGCAAGGCTATCAAGAAAGCCGAAGACCGCGAGCTATTCAAGGACGCGATGCTTGCTGCTGGTCTGGACCTGCCCGAGAGCGCCTTTGCCAGCACCGTGCGCGATGCCCGCCGTATTGCCCGCGACATCGGTCTTCCCCTGATAATCCGACCCTCCGCCACGTTGGGCGGGACCGGGGGCGGGACCGCCCGCACTATGGAGGAACTGGACGTTGTCGCTGCCCGCGGGCTCGACGCCAGTCCGATGAATGAAATCCTGGTCGAGCAGTCACTTATTGGCTGGAAGGAATACGAGCTGGAGGTGATGCGCGACACCAAGGACAATGTCGTGATCGTCTGTCCCATCGAGAACTTTGACCCGATGGGGATCCACACCGGCGACTCGATTACTGTCGCCCCGGCCCAGACCCTTACCGACCAGGAATATCAGATCATGCGCGACCTGGCGATACGCGTGATGCGCGAAATCGGTGTGGACACCGGCGGCAGCAACATTCAGTTCGCGGTAGATCCCGACGACGGGCGGATGGTAGTTATCGAGATGAACCCGCGGGTCAGCCGCTCCTCGGCGCTGGCTTCCAAGGCCACCGGCTTCCCGATTGCTAAGATCGCGGCCAAGCTCGCGGTCGGTTACACTCTGGATGAGATACCCAACGACATCACCCGCGAGACGCCCGCTTGCTTCGAGCCGACCATTGACTACGTGGTGACCAAGATCCCGCGCTGGGCCTTCGAGAAGTTCCCCGGTGCCGACCCTCGGTTGATGACCCAGATGAAGTCGGTGGGGGAGGCGATGGCAATCGGCCGCACCTTCAAGGAATCGTTGCAGAAGTGCATCCGCTCGCTGGAGATTGGTCGCTTCGGTTTGGGCGGCGACGGGTACGGTGCCCACTACGACCTGCTGCCGCGCGAAGAGCTCCATGAGTTGCTGTGCACCCCCCATCCCGACCGTCTCTTCCAACTGCGCAGCGCCATACGTGCAGGAATCGGCCTGGAGGAGCTCTACGAGATAACCAGGATTGATCCGTGGTTCCTGCGCCATATGGAGGAAATCGTGGAGATGCAAGATGAACTGGCGCGGAGCCGCCCAGCCGTGTCCAAAGGACAGGCGCCCTCGCTCTCCGAGCCGTACCTGCGCGAGCTGAAACGCGCCGGCTTCTCCGACCGCCAGGTTGCCGTTCTCACCGATACGCAAGAAGAGGCCATCCGCAAGCTGCGTAAGGAGATGGGCGTTGAGCCGGTGGTCAAGCTGGTTGATACCTGCGCTGCCGAGTTTGAAGCCTTCACGCCCTACTACTACCTGACCTACGAGCGCGAGGACGAATTCCGCGCCAGTGACAAGCCCAACATTATGATTCTCGGGGGCGGCCCCAACCGGATCGGTCAGGGCATCGAATTCGACTACTGCTGCGTCCATGCTGCCTTCGCGCTGAGAGAAGACGGCTTCGAGACCATTATGGTCAACAGCAATCCCGAGACGGTCAGCACCGACTACGACACCTCCGATAAGCTGTATTTTGAGCCGCTTACGCTCGAAGACGTACTCAATATCTGTGACAAGGAACAACCTGACGGAGTCATTGTGCAATTTGGCGGCCAGACCCCGCTCAATCTGGCCGAAGGTCTGGAAAAGCATGGCGTGCCTATCATTGGCACCTCACCTGAAAGCATCAGGCGGGCTGAGGACCGCGAGAGCTTCACGCAGCTCATTGACAAACTCGGCCTGGTCCAGTCGGCTAACGACACCGCCACCTCCATTGCGGAGGCGCTGGCCGCCGCTGCCGAGATCGGCTATCCGGTAGTAGTCCGGCCCTCGTACGTCCTGGGCGGCCGTGCTATGCAAATCGTCTACAACGACGAACAACTCGAGCGCTATATGAGCGCGGCCGTCGAGGCCTCGCCCGAGCATCCCGTGCTAATTGACAAGTTCCTGGAAGACGCCATCGAGGTTGACGTGGACGCCATCGCCGATGGCGAGCGCTGCGTTATCGGCGGCATAATGGAACATATCGAAGAGGCAGGTATCCACTCGGGTGACTCCGCGTGCGTTCTGCCGGCCTTCAGCCTGGCCGAGGATGAGCTGGAAGAGATCAACCACCAGACCAAGGCCCTGGCGCGGGAGCTAGAGGTAGTCGGCCTGATGAATGTGCAGTACGCCATTCGCAACGAGGTCCTGTACGTCCTGGAGGTCAACCCCCGCGCCTCGCGCACCATCCCCTTCGTCAGCAAGGCCATTGGCGTCCCGCTGGCCAAGCTGGCCGCACGCGTGATGGCCGGCAAGACCCTCGACGAGCTTGGCTTCACTCAGGAAGTAGCTATCGAGCATACTGCGGTTAAGTGCCCGGTCTTTCCCTTTGGCAAATTCGCCGGGATTGATACGATTTTGGGGCCGGAGATGAAGTCCACCGGCGAGGTAATGGGCATAGACTCGCGCTTCGGCGCAGCTTTCGCCAAGGCCTACATCGCCGCCGGTCACAAACTGCCCACGCGGGGCACCGTATTCATCAGCGTGCGCAACCGCGACAAGCGCGACATTATCTTCCTGAGCAGGCGTCTGCACGAAATAGGCTTTCGCATCGTCGCCACCGAAGGCACTGCCAGCGTCCTGCGCCGTGTCGGCGTGGAAGCCGAGGTGGTCTACCGCGTCTCTGACCCCCGCGGGCGCAACGTGATTGATCTTATTCACGAGGGCCGTATTGACTTGATCGTCAACACACCCCGCGGCGAGGAACCCCGCGAAGACCAGCGCCGCATCCGCGCCGAGGCTGTGCTCTACGATGTCCCCAGTATCACCACGGTGGCCGGTGCGATTGTCGCGGTAATGGGTATTGAGTCCCTCCAGCGCGGCGAGATTGACGTCAATGCCCTCCAGGACTACCACGCGGCAATAATCCACGAAACCGCCGCGAATGAGTCCTAGCTGGCTCGGAGGCACAGATGAGTGCAGCAATGCCGCGTACTGTCTGCTGGAGTGAGACCGCAGCCGGTCCCGTCGTCCGGCTGATTGACCAGACACTCCTGCCCGGGCAGCTTGTCATTAAGGACTGCCGCCAGCTTGACGAGGTCTGCGAGGCCATTCGGAGCCTACGCGTGCGAGGGGCACCGGCTATCGGCTGTGCCGCAGCGCTGGCCGTGGCTCTGGCGGTACACCGCAGCGTGGCGGACACGACCGAGGAGCTCATAAATGTTGTAGGACACGCCGCTCGCGAGCTAGCTGCCACTCGGCCCACTGCGGTGAATCTCTTCTGGGCGCTGGAACGGATGCAGCAAGTTGCAGAACAGTCCTCGGATTTCGGCCCTGATGAGTTCCGCGCCGCTTTGCTTCAAGCAGCCGAGGAGGTCGTTGCCGACGACCTGGAACGCTGTCGGCGCATCGGCCAGTACGGCGCCGAGCTTATCCCCGATGGTGCTAATGTTCTCACCCACTGCAATGCTGGCGCGCTGGCCACCGCGGGCTACGGTACTGCGCTGGGGGTCATTCGCGCCGCGCACGAGCAGGGCAAGCAGATTCACGTCTGGGTAGACGAGACGCGGCCCCTGCTGCAGGGCGCGCGGTTGACCGCCTGGGAGCTTCAGCAGGAGGGGATTGCCTGTACTTTGATCTGTGACAGCGCAGCGGCCTCGCTGATGCGTGCCGGAAGGGTGGACTGCGTGGTCGTCGGCGCGGATCGCATCGCGGCCAACGGCGATACCGCCAACAAGATTGGCACCTACCCGGTGGCGATAGCGGCCGGCCGCCACCAAGTGCCCTTCTACGTGGCCGCGCCCTGCTCGACGGTAGATTTCTCCCTGCCCTCTGGCGACGAGATTCCTATCGAAGAGCGCGGGCCCGAGGAAGTGACCTACATCGCGGGGCGGCTGGCCCAGCCCATCTGCCCCGCCGAGGTCAATATCTTCAATCCTGCGTTCGACGTTACGCCTGCCGAATTGATTACCGCGATAATCACTGAAGCCGGTGTGGCCGTTCAGCCCTTGGCTTCGTCGTTGGCAGAGCTATCCTCCGAGCCTTTCTCGTCCTTATCTGCCCCGGAGTCGTCTTCCTGATCCTCTGCCGCGCCCTGCTCGTCTTTGCTGATCTCCTCTTCCGATACCCAGGGCAGGCGTACTTTCTGCTCGGTGTTGTTTCCCGCTTCATCCCACACCCGGATGGTGATCTGCTGGGCATCTTCGGGAAGATCGCACGCGTTGATGGTGAAGCTCTCCACCTGCTCGTTATACGCCCCGTCGGATGGCTCCGCGGCCCACCACTCCTCGCTATCTTCGCACTGCCAGGAGACCGCGGCGATAGCGGTCTGGTCATCGCGGGCGAACCCGGTGATCACGACCGCAGCGTCCGCCTCTTCGCCGACCGCCGGCTGCAGATACACCAGGGGTACTTCGTTGTCAATACGCACGCCGGTGATGGTCTGCGTGACCTCCTGTCCCGCGCCGGGATTGCTGGGCTCGTCGCTAATTGTGATCCGTAGCTCATAGCTCCCGTCCCGGTGCTCCGTAGTATCGAGCTCGTAGGAGCTTTCCTGGATCGGCCCGGCGATCTTCTGCCATTCGTGCGTGCCGCTGCGCCGCAGGTGTACAGTCGCCGCAATTGTGTCCTCCTCGGGATCCTCCACCGACCACTTGATATCCGTCTCATTGTGCAGGGCCGCACCTGCCGCCGGGCTGTCTATTTTCAATTCGGGCTTCTGGTTCGCCAGCAGGTAGCTGATCTTTATCGCCCGTACTGTAGGGCCATTGCCGGATGCGTTCGCTGACATCTTCACGCGATACTGCAGATAACGCGCCGCCGGAACATCAATCTGCGCCCCGTTATCGTACTCGCGCGACCACGCACTCCAACTGCCCTCCTCGCGGTCCGCAGTATTGCCCGAGCGGCACTGCACCATGATGCTCCCCGTGTTCTCTCCGTGTCGCCACCACTTCACCTGTCCCCACTGGCTTACACGCTCCGCATCCAGCACCGGCGAGGTGTAGGTGCCGCTGTCAAGCTGCGACGCATCCGCGGTCAGCATTCGCCCCGGATTCGCACCGCCCGCCCAGAGCTTGCCCTTGCCGTCCGTCGCTAAACACAGGATCGAGCCGTCGTCCTTGGTGCGGTAGACCACGGTGTGGTGGTCGTCGTCACCGAGCGCCAGGATCATGCTCTCCGAGTCGGTTGCAGCATAGACGCGCCCATTCACCGCAAGCAGCGCCGGGACTCCCGCCTCGTCGTTCTCGTAGACGATATCCGCGACCCCCACGGAGTTTATGCGGTAGATGTGGCCTTCGCTGCTGGATGTAGCGGTCGCGGCGTACAGGTCACCGTTGCAGGGAACCAGCGCAGTCACATCGTGGTCCTCGGTGTCCAGCACGCCCGTTATCTGCCGCTGTGTGCCGATTTGATAGACCGCGCCCGGCGTTGACGTGCCGGCGAACACGGTGCCCTCGCGCACGGCCAGGCACAGCACGTGCGACTGCGGGACGTCGGCGTAGACCGAATGCTTCCCCTGCTTGTCCACGAGATAGACCACGCCGTAGGGCCCCGTCGCCGCGAACAGGCCACCGTTGGGCGCGGCTGCCAGGTCCCAGACGTAGTCAGCGGGCAAATCACAGAAGACCTTACCCTTATTCTGGCCCGTGACCGTAAAGATTTTACCTGAGCCGCAGGTGCCCGCGTATAGCCGGCCATCGGCACCGACCAGCAGCGCGCTCACCGAAGCTTGCTCGGTATTGAAGTAGGGCTGGAGCTCTTGCCCATCGTACCGGGAGATACGCCCGCTTGTAGCCTCGCCCACATATACATTGCCTTCTGCATCAGCGGCCATGCTCCAAAGTATATCGCCCGGCACAGTGACTGGGGTATGCCAACTGGGCACCGCAAACAACACGCCGTCATCCCGCACCCCAATACCTTCCAACTCGCCCTTCTCGTAGTCTTCCGCTGAATTGTGCAGCCAGGACGAGGGCTTACGGATGACCGCCCCTTCCACTTCTTCCTCTTCCTCTTCTTCCTCCTCATCTTCGCCGGCTTTAAGGTCCACATCAACATCTTCGTCCTTCAAGAGCTCTTTGAGACGCTCGGGAATCGGCATCTCCGGCTGTAGTGGCACCATCTCCGGCGGGAACTTGGGCGCAATGATGTGCTCTTTCGCGAAGGCAGATTGCGCCCACCACAACGTAGCCGGTATACGCTGCCCTGAGCTCATCTCGTCCCAGCCCGCACCCCCGGCGGCGAAGGGCCCGCCCGCTGCGCCACTCGCGCGCTGCAGCGCATGGAGGGGGATCTTCAGCGCTGCACGTTCGCCGCTGCGATCCTCGGTGGGCAGTATGAGTATGGCCATACCGTCGAGCACGTAAGGCGTATCCACCATATTGGAGAGTTCCGAATAGCCGACCCCCACATCAGTGCGGGTGGAAGCCGACAGAATGGGCACTACGTAGTTGGGGATGTTATTGAGGCGGGCCGCGCCGATGCGCAGGCCCACCGTGGGCATGGCCGCCAGCGTGAGCAACTGCGTGGTCTGCTCCTGGCTCTCATACTGCTCGATGACCGTTTCCAGATTATTGAACTCCGGCATAAGCAGACGCATCACCGGGCGCAGTAGCCAGCCGTACGCGCCGCTGCTGACCGCCACCCGCAGGTAGCCCTTGGGCAACTCCAGGGGCATGCGCAAACGGACGGTGGAGTCTTCCAACTGGCCGCCATTGGGTCGGATGAGCACGTGCAGCATGACATCTTCACCGGCTCGGGCCACCTGCTCCTCGGCCCACACCCGCTCGATAGTTGCCGTACGGTTTTGCCTTTTCAGCTTGGCGACCAGTTTAACGCTGCTGACCCGCTGCGGCTTGAACCGATTCTTCTCCAGCAGCGTCATCGCCGAGAGCATATCCCAGATCGCGTCCACCGACGGGTCAGTGCTATAGGCGAAAGTATCGCTCCGGCTTATTGATGAGCCCTTATCGCCCTCCACGCGGAACGAGACTTCCACAGTGCCCTCATCACCGGCGTCGTACCCGGCAGCAATGGCATCAAAAGCGCAGGACAGGACCAATAGGCGGCGCAGGGCGGGGTCGTTGCAGACTTGCACGCGGTAGGTGCGGTGGATATTGCTGTCCTGGTCGTGAATCTCAAAGACCGCCGGGATCATCTCGGGCACCTCGCCCAGCCGTCCGGCTACCGACCAGGCACTGTCCTGGGTTAGCGTGCCAACGGGGGTTATGCCCGACGCCATCCGGAATGAGAAATCCAGGCTGGAGACGATGTGGTGCGCCCAGGCTGTGGTCAGCGGAAGCTGCGTCTGGCCCAGCTTCATGGCCGGGTGCCCGAATGCCAGGAGCCGCTCGCCGCTGCGGTAGGTCACTGTCCCCACCGAGTTGATATCGAAATCCCCGGCGACCAACTGGACTCCCACCGCTGCCCCCGGCGCCAGCTCAGTCTCTACCTTGCGCCGCAGATTCCCAGGCCCGGCTATCGCCCGGAGGCCGTGCTTTTCGAAGAAACCGGCCAGCCGCTGGACTGTCTGCTTGGAGAACCCGGCGCAGAACATCGGCGTCGTCACCGGCTGCAGCGCGAGGGTATGGTCATCCACAAAGGGGTCTTTGCAGCCAGCACCGACCACCGCCACGCCCGTTATGCGCCGCCCTGCCAGTGTGATATGGTCGTCTCGACAACAGCTTGCCGTCTCCACCGCCTCCGCACCATCCTCTTTGTCAAAGGCCCGCAGCATGCTTTCGATGGGGGTTACGCCCGCGATCGGCTGCTTGCCGAAGGGCCAGCCAAAAGATACCGCCCCGACCAACCGCTCGCCGACGTAGACCGGGCTGCCGCTCATCCCGCCGAATATGCCCAGGTTCTCCTCTACTATCGGACCGTCGAGTATCCGCACCAGAATAGCGTCAGCGCCCTGGCGAAACTTCGGCAGTACCCCCAGGATCTCTACGTTGAACTCGGTAATCTCCACGCCGGAGAAGACCGTCCGGCAGGTGCCCTTCATCCCGGCGCGCACGCTGCTCACCGGCATCATCGTGGCGCTGTCAAATAGCGGGGACGCGGCCGGGCAGGGCACCGCCAGCAGCACCACCAGTGCCGCGACGGCCAAGTACGCAAATAACACGGGCCGGCTAAACCGCATAAACAAGCCATCCTTCCTGGACGACGAAGACACAGTCATTGCTAGGTTCACCTACAATTGAAACCCAAGCGGCGGTGCTCTGTCAAGGTAGCCGCTTCGCGCAACAGCAGGCTCTCGATACATCCAACTAAAAAAAGGGGAAGGCGCTTGGCCTTCCCCTGAGTGATCTCCGTGACCGGGGGGAATCCCCGGCCCTGTTTTTGCGCTAGGGCGGCGCGCAAGGGGCCCGTTCCTCGAGCTCTTTGGTATTGGGCCCCAGGTCCCACCAGGTCGTGTCCGGATCGCAGTTGCACAGCCCGGTGCCTTTCTGGATGCGCTCGGCGTGTCCGTCAACCCAGGCCACATTTACCCCGTCATTGTGGGGGAAGGCGACGTATGTGGTTGTCTGGTAACAGGGGCCGCACGTGCAGTTTAGCGCATACTCGCGCCCGCTGTTCGCAGGATACCTGTCGGGCCAGTACTGGGTCTCGGTGAGCATGACCGTCTGGGAGGGATTCTCCACCCAGGTCTCCAGTGCCGGGATAATATACCATACCCAATCGCCTGCCGGATTTTGGCAATTACCCCGGTAGAGCAACCCTCCATAGCCGGCAGCCCAGTTGGGACGCTTATTGTCCTTCCCATAATAAACGCGGATGGGAAAGTTGTAAGCTTGGTCGCGGTTGCTGCACCCGGGGTTGGGCTGCTTGGGGCATGTCAACGACTCACAGTCCGAGGCATACCTTGGGTATATCCACTGGAACCAGTGGTGGTCGGCCGGGAAATATCCCTTCCAGTCGCTGCAATAGATCTTGAACGCCAGCGCACTATTCTTGATATTGCTGATACACTGGGTCTCGTAGGCCTTCTCGCGCGCCCGCGCAAAGACCGGAAACAGAATTGCGGCGAGAATAGCAATAATCGCTATCACCACCAGCAATTCTATGAGGGTAAAGCCTCTTCGGTTCGTCAGCATTGTTCTCAACCTCCTGTGAGGTGTTTGTTGTTATAGGCTCGGCGCGACAACGGCGCCGGTAGCCCTTACGGCGTCGGCCGGGCTGACCAGTCCCACCCGCACAAGGTACCCGTACTCTCGCTCAGCTCTTTGCTGAGGCTCTTGGCATGGCCGTCCATAAAAGCAAAGTTGATCCGGTTGTTGTGCCGGGCATCGGGGACGAGCTGGATGGTTCCGCCACTGGCGTACGTGCCACCCCAGATATTGTAGGCACAGGAGTTCTTGTACCAGGGCGTGCCATTGTAGCCAATGGCGAGCTGACGGACGTCAGTGATAGCTGAGGGAGTGGAACCATCTTCGGCCTCCAGTGTTGCGTCCCACAGCATATATGCCGACGCCGGCCCCCAGATGTCACTATACGGACAATTGTTCCCCACGTGGGGATGGCCGAAGTTGTCTAGGTCAAATGAGCTGGGCGACGAGTACGGCTGGGGCCGCGTGTTAATGATGTCGGCTACATAATAGCCGAACAAGCCGTCGGCCTGGGCCCAGTCGTTGACGGTGAGCTGCCGCCCACTGATGGCGTAGCTGGTGGACGAGAGCCCTTCCCCATTGGTTATTGCCCCACTCATATCCACCGTGTTTGGGGCCACGGGGCACTGGAGGATATCCACAGTCTTGATATACGGGGCCAGGGTTTGCCAGACGTCCAGGATGGGGTCACTTGAGGTCGGCTGACTCCACTGCAGGGGCGTGTAATTGTCCCAGTCGGAAGTGTAGGTCAGCACCGCCAGGGCCAACTGCTTGACGTTGGAGAGACACTGGGTCTCCTGGGCCTTCGCCTTGGCCCGGGCGAAGACGGGGAATAGAATCGCGGCGAGGATAGCAATGATCGCTATCACCACCAGCAACTCTATTAGGGTAAATCCCTTTCTGGTTGCCATTCTCTTCACTCCTTTTTCAAAACGGGTCTTCTAACCAACAGTTTTCAACTGCAGTCCTGTCAATCGGCTTGCTCTGAGCGCTGCTCACCTCCTTGTTCTATCTCTGTCTAAACACGCAATAATAGTATATAACAGATGGGGAGAGCTGTCAAGGGCGGAGGCTGCTGGGCATTAGCAACACCCACCCGTCGTTGGGTTGTCGCGAGGTCGAAGAGCATCGCTCTGAGAATACAACCCGCCACGGTAGAAGCGACATTCTTGTCGCGACTGAAGAGAGTTGTAAGCCTGTAGGGGGCTGTTCCTGCCTTGATAGAATCGCGACAAGAATGTCGCTCCCACCGGTAATAAGAGGCCGCCACCGGTGCACTTTGGTTGAGTTCCCAGCGCTGTACTGAGAACTCCGAACAGCTCCTCTCACCCCAGCCTTGACAAGCAGAAACACATAGAGTATATTTAGTATAGTAAGTATAAGAGTTTATGCTATATTCTCCCTCCACCCTCCAGCAGGAGTGAACCAATGGCCCAGCTCAATCTTAACGAACTACTCCCGCATAATGGCGAGCCGCTATACGCACAGATAATGCGCGTCCTGGAGGAGCAAATTCGCTCGGCCCACTTGCAGCCCGGTGACAAGCTGCCCACGCAGCAAGAGCTCGCCAACCACTTCCAGGTTAGCCTGGCCCCGGTAAAGCAAGCCCTGCGCGAGTTAGAAAAGCGAGGGATTGTATCCCCTCGCCAGGGTCGCGGGACCTACGTAACCGACACCACCCCCCTCTTCCAGGAGCTTATCGAAAAAGAGCGCATCCCCTGCTTTACCCGCGAAATGACCGAAAGCGGGCGCCAGGCCTCCTCTGTCGTCCTGGCCGTCAAGCAGATTGCCGTCCGCGACATGCCCAAGGCGGCGCAGGAGTTGGAGTTGGGCGCCGACGATAGCCTCGTCTTCATCGAGCGCATCCGTCAGGCGAATGGTAAGCCCCTGGCGTTTCAGGGCAGCTATTTCCCCGCCAGCAAACTGGGAGGGATAATCGAACGCGGCCTGGGCGCCCGCGAGGCGCTCTCCGACGTCATCCGCGATGAGTTCGGTATCATCATCACTGCTTCCCGGCAGATGATCACTGCGACCACCGCCACCCCCCGCGACGCTCGGTATCTGCGCGTCTCGGTGGACGCGCCCCTCCTGCTGGTCGAGCGCACCTCGTACCTGGGCAGCGGCGATCCCATCGAGTTCGTCGTTGACCGCCGCCTGCCCGAGTTTAACTTCATGGTCTGGCTGCGCTGCAACTATCTGGCCTGATCTCTGTCCCTGGCGACGAGCCAGCCCCCTACCGACAGCAGCTGGACGGCGTCTGGCTGACTTCCTGGGCATCGTGGCACCACGACTCACCCCCCTAATCGCCACCCGGTATCCACAAGGCAGGTAACCTCTTGGTGGGCAGGGAATGTCCCTACCGGTATTATGTCCGTTATATCCTATGGCTTGGGGCTGGGCTACGGCTGATGCGGCGCAACGCTTTCCTGGCAATTGTGTTTTTGGCTGCTTTCGGGCTGCTGCTATTCTGGCGGGTGCTGGTGGCGGGTGAGGTCTTTTTCTGGCATGACGTCACCGTCGCCTATATGCCGCTGCGCAAGCTCGCTCAGGACGCCATCCAGCACGGCTTCCTGCCGCTGTGGACCCAGAAGATCGGCTGTGGCTTTCCCCTTCTGGCCGAGGGCCAGTCCGCGACCTTCTACCCGCTGCACCTTATCGCCTACCTGGGCTTGCCGTATTACCATACTTACTCGCTGATGGTCTACCTGCATTGCCTACTGGGCGCGATTTTCGCCGCGTTGCTGGGCCGTAAGCTGAGACTGGGCTGGGCCGCTGCCGCCTTGGCCGGGCTGGTCTACGGCTTCTCCGGGTATTTCGTCAGCAAGGTGCTCTTCATCACGGTGCTAGAAAGCGGCGCCTGGCTACCACTGATTCTCTACCTCGTAATTAGTGGGCTGGAAAGCGGCAACTCTCGGTACTTCATCGGCGGGGCCGTGGCGCTATGTCTGTCAATTCTCGGCGGTCATCCCCAGATCGTCTTCTACGAGATACTCGCCGCGATTGCGCTGATATTCGCTTACCTGCTGGGCCGTCGCCCCCAGCCGCTCGGGACGCGCCTGGTGCGGAGCTTTAGCGGTGCGATTCTGGTCTTCGGCCTCGGCGTGGGTTTGGCCGCGCTCCAACTGCTGCCCACCGCTGCTTTGGCCCAGTTCGCCGACCGGCGCGCCGAGGTGACCGCCGCCGACTTGCGCTCTCTGGGCATGAGCGCCCATAATCTGGCCTACTACGTGCATCCTACCGTTTTCGGCTCGTATGCCGAGAACAACTACTTCGGCCACGACCACTACTACGAGGTCTGCGGCTATGCCGGCGGCCTGACGCTTATTCTCGCCCTGCTCGCACTCACCGGTCGCGAGCCTATGCCCAAATACCGCTGGTATTTCGTCTTCCTGGTCGTATTCGGCCTGTTTATGGCTCTGGCGAAATACAATCCACTTTACGAGCTACTGCCGGGCGTTCCGGGGTTCAATTTCTTCCGCGCACCCGGTCGCTACGTGCTACTCACCACGCTGGGCCTGGCGTTACTCGCCGGCGGGGGCCTCCAGTCTCTGGCCGGCTCCGCCCGCAAGCTCCAGGCCCGTCGGCTGGCCCAATTGTGCATCTTGGTGCTAGTTGTGGCTGGCGTCGCTATGATTGCACTCAACACCAATCTGCTTCGCTCAAGGGCGCTCCCCGTGCTTCGCGGCCAGATAGCCGCAAGCTACGCCGACGCTGGTGCCCATCACGACGAAATATCTCAGAAAGCTCAGGACAAGTACACATTTTTCGTCAACCGGCTGAGCCTCGCTGACCCCAATTGGCGGGCGCTGGTGGTCGGCTCAGCCCTGGTCGGCACAGCAGCGCTGCTGTTGGCTCTCGGGCTCGGGGGCTACCGCACAGTTGCCGCAGCATCTGTGGTAGTGCTTGGCTGGCAGCTCCTTACCTTCGGCCTGCCCTATAACGGCACCGCACCGGCGAGCTTCTACACCGACCCGCCCCGGACAGCGCAGCTAATTCACGCCGACGCGAATCCCGGTCGCCAGTACACTGACCCGCGCCTGTATTCGCTGGATTTCACTGCCCCAGAATACCCCGGGTGGGCTGAGGGTGGCGATGTGCAGCCGTATGTCGAGGCCCGCGAGATCTTGCACGCCAATAGCGCTGTCCTATATGATATTGACGCGATTGAGGGCTACCGCTACGCGCTGCTGCCCAGCCGGCAGTACGAGCTCTTTGAGAAATATATTCCTGACGGCCTTGCTGGGAAGCCCGGCGGCGCCCAACCGATTCAACTGCTGCGGATGCTGAATGTGAGGTACTTTATTGGCTGGCCTGAGCCAGAAGACTACTGCTTTACCGTGGGCGGGCTGGATGTGGACCAGTTCGAGGTAGCATATTCAGATGCGAGGTTTACGATGTACCGGCTCAAGCGCACGATGCCGCTGGCGTGGCTGGCAAAGGGCCTCACGTACTGTGGGAGTTCGGAAGAGGTCAGGGATTTCATTCTCGAGTATCATTTCGACCCCTCCTTGGAGACAGCAGTGGAAAGCCGGCAGGAGGACCTGGTTTCGAGTCCTGACGAGGGCCGCATCACGAGCATTGTCGAGCCACGAGGGATGACCGTGGAGGCGCAGGTTCCGCCGATTGTTGGCGGCGAACGTGCTAATTCTGCGCAGAGTGAACAGAAGATAGGTGCGGGCGCGGGGATGGCCCTGCTCGTGCTCTCCATAGCCTATCATCCCAATCTGGTCGCGCGCGTGGACGGTAAGACCGCACCAATATACCGCACCAACTACATTCTCTGCGGGGTGCCCGTGCCCCGGGGAGAGCACATAGTCACGGTGCGCTACGAATCAAAGCCCCTGCGGTGGGGGCTGGTCATTTCGTTTGTCAGCGCACTGGTTACGCTCATCTTGCTGGCGGCAATGAGTAGACACAAGCGCAGGCAGGAGGCAGTGGATGGCGCTTAAGATATCAATCGTCTATCCGATGTACAATGAGGAGGAAAACATCCACAGGGCGGTGGAGATGGCCCAGCGCGAGCTGGGCAAGGCAACCGACGGGAATTACGAGATTATCATCGTCAATGACGCCAGCACCGACCGCACGGGTGAGATCGCTGACCAGCTCGCCGCTGCCGACCCGCGCATCAAGCCGATCCACCACGAGGTCAACCGTACGCTAGGCGGCAGCATCCGCACCGGTTTTGCCCACGCCACGGGCGATATCGTGATATATATGGATGCCGACATTCCCTGCGACCTGGCCCACGTCCACGAGGCGCTCCCCAAGTTTGAAGCGGCCGGCGTACTCGCCGGATACCGGACGAATCGCTACGAGGGCGTGCTGCGCTGGCTGTATACGCGGGGCTATCGGCTACTGGTGCGCCTGCTGCTCGGCGTGCGCGTGCAGGACGTAAATTGTCCCTTCAAACTGTTTAAGCGTGAGGTCGTCGCGGCGATGGACCTGCGTTCGGAGGGTTCGTTCATTGATGCAGAGATGCTCAGCGAGGCGCGCCGGCACGGCTTCCGCATTGAGCAGGTGCCCGTGGTCTTCTTACCCCGGGAGGCGGGCGAGTCCACCCTGGCCCGGCCGGCAGTAGTCTTCAAGATCCTGCACGAATTCCGCCAGTACCTGTTCCGCCCACGCCACCGGAGCACAAAGGAGAGCCTCTAATGATTCGAATCGCTTTGCTTATTACTTGTGTCATCATTACGCCGGTCGGAAACCTGCTCCTGAAGTCGGGGATGAGTGAATGTGGCAGTATCGCGGAGGCAGATGGGGGTATTGTGCAATACTACGCCAAGGTATTCACCAAGTGGCAGATCCTAGTGGGTGGCGTGGTCTACATTATATCGGCGCTGATGTGGCTGGCTGTGCTCGGCATGATGGACATTACTGCTGCTTACCCGATATTCATCAGCGGCGCTTTCGTGATTGTCACGGTGGCCGCCGCAATATTGTTCGGGGAGCACCTCAGCGTGGTGCGCGTTCTGGGGATAGCGATCGTCATCGCGGGGATTTTCATTGTCTCACTATCCGTCCCTCGGCAGACGCCACCCGACGGCGCCGCCAGCTCTCCGCAGCTACGGGCTGAAGTGCAGGATGACTACTACAGCGATCCCGTATAGGATAATGTTGACAATGAGGGGTAGATCGGTTAACAACACCTGATCCGGCGCTGCTCCTTCGTCCCTTTGGTGGACCAAGTACAAGTACCGAAATATACCGTAGATCACAAACGGTATCGTGTACATCAACCGATTTGACCCCACTTCGCGCACGGTGCGCTCGCTGATGGTGTACAGCGCGTATGACATCACCGTGGATGCCGTAACCACTGCGATCATCTGATCGAGCAGACACAAACTGTACTCGCCAAGGATCGGCCGGTGCGCGGTCGCGCACTCCTCCAATCCTACCAGTTCCTGGCGGCGCTTGCTGAGCACCAGAAACAGCGCCAGCAGAATCGTACAGATCAGCAGCCACTCCGATATCACTACCCCGACGGCCGTCGCGCCCGCAGCGGCTCGCAGCACATATCCTAGCGATACCGCCAGAACGTCGAGGATGACGACGTGTTTGAGCACAAACGCGTACCCCAGTGTGAGAACCAGGTATGCGGCGGCGACATAGCTGGTGGGCGCGTTTATCAAGTAGCACCCGATGACACTCACCGGCGCCAGAACGATAGCAGCGACCAACGCTACCGGTATGGGCAGTTGCCCGGAGGCTATGGGGCGGTAGCGCTTGGTGGGATGCTGGCGGTCCTCAGCACAATCTACCACATCATTTACCAGGTAGACGGATCCGGACAGCAAGCAGAACATGATGAAGGCGCTGACCGCGGTCTCTACTGCCGCGGGGTCGTCGAAGCGCTGCGCGAAGATCAACGCGGCGAAGACCAGCAGATTCTTCGTCCATTGCTTCGGGCGCATCGCCCGCAGCAGGGCCAGGAACACATTCATATTCAGATTTCTCTCGTGATTGGTGTCAGCCAATGACCGCCTCCTGCAATCGCCAGCCTGCGCTTCTTGTTGCCGAATCGCCGGCATTTTGTCATGCAAGTTGTTTGCGACCTATGAGGGCTATTGGCCACTGGGCCGCAGCAGCGGGAAGAAGATCACCTCGCGCAGGTTGGGCTGGTCGGCGAGCAGCATTACCAGCCGGTCAATCCCTATCCCCAGGCCGCCGGTGGGTGGCATGCCGTATTCCAGCGCGCGGATAAAATCCTCGTCGAGCGGATGGGCCTCCTCATCGCCGGCGGCGCGAGCTGCCACCTGGGCTTCGAACCGCTCCCGTTGGTCCAGCGGATCGTTTAGCTCGCTGAAGGCGTTGCCGATCTCTTCACCCCCGATAAACGGCTCGAAGCGCGCGGTAAGCTCCGGAGCATCGGCCTTGCGCTTGGCCAACGGTGAGATCTGCACCGGGTAATCGGTGATAAAGGTGGGTTGCACAAGCTCCGGCTCGACGAACCGGTCCGCCAGCTTGTCAATGATGTACCCCAGCGATTGCCCCTCTATCGTCTCCGCTTGGAGGCCGGCGGCAACCGCCTGCTCGCGGGCTGTTTGGGCATCCGCGATGCCGCTCAGCGTCACGCCGCTGTACTGCTCGATGGCATCAAGCAGCGCAATGCGCCGCCAGGGCGGTGTGAGGTCAATCTCGTTGCCCTGGTAGGTGAACTGCAGCCCGCCGTGGACTGCCTGGCACATCGCACCAACCAGCCCTTCGGTCAGTGCCATCATCGCTTCGTAGTCGGCGTAAGCCTGGTATGCTTCCAGGATAGTGAACTCGGGATTATGGCGCGTGTCTATACTCTCGTTGCGGAACACCCGCCCGATCTCGAAGACCCGCTCCAGCCCCCCGATGACCAGGCGCTTGAGGTATAACTCCGGCGCGATCCGCATATAGAGCTGCATTTCCAGTGCGTTGTGGTAGGTGGTAAAGGGGCGGGCTGCTGCCCCGCCGTACAGCGGCTGGAGCACCGGCGTCTCGACTTCCAGGAACCCCTGCTCAATCAGATGGTCGCGCGCCACCTGAACGATCCGGCTGCGCGTCTCGAAGATCTTCCGCACTTCCGCGTTGGCCAGCAGGTCAACGTAGCGCTGTCGGTAGCGCAGTTCCTGGTCCTGGAGCCCGTGGAACTTCTCCGGCAACGGCCGCAGTGCTTTGGCCAGCAGCTCGAACTGCTCGCAGCGCACCGTCACCTCCTCGCTCCGGGTCCGAAACAGTTCGCCCTGCACCCCGATTATGTCACCCAGGTCGAGATCCTGAAAGCGTGCGTACTCTTCCTCCCCCAGCACGTCTACCTGTGCGTATACCTGCACAGTTCCGCTGGCATCCTGCAGATCGACAAAGATGGACTTGCCGTGCCCGCGCACCGCCACGATCCGCCCCGCCACAGACACCTGCTGGCCTGCCCACTCCGCGAAATTGCTCTGGAGCTGGGCCGTTACGTGGCTGCGGCGGTAGCTGTGATGACTGAACGGGTCCTGCCCCTGGCGTTTCAGTCGGCTCAGTTTGGCCAGTCTACGCTGGTACTCATCCCGCGGCTCGGACATGGTCGCTTCCTTTGCTGGATGATCTCCTTTGCCCCAGGTCACTACGCACGAGGGGCCAGCCGCCTAACCCGCTCAATCTGCTCCTCGGTGACTACCCGCTCGAATGAGCGAAAGCCGGCGAGCCGAAAGCCGTGCTTGTCGCCAAGCTGCTCGATCTCGCGCACCTTATCCACCTCCAGCCGTCTGCCCAGCGTGAAACTCTCGCAGCGGTTCTCCAGCGCTAGTATCATGGTCTCGGCCATGCAGGCATAAGCTGTCCGCGGCGGAAATCCAAAGTCAAGATTGAACTCAACCTGGCCCGGTACCTCGACCGCGCCGCCTTCGATGACCAGCACATCTTCGCGCTCCTCGGCCACACGCCATGATACGTCGCGCGGCCGCGCCACATCACATATCACCGCGCCCGGCTTGAGCATCTCCGGCTCAACAATCGCCTCCAGCGCTGAGGTCACTGTCACCACCAGGTCGGCCTGGAGCAGCGCGCTAGTTGCATCTGTTGTGGTGCTGACCGTCGCACTTTGCTCCGCGAGCTCACCAGCCACCTCGGCTACAGGGTCGTCCGATCGTCCGACCAGGGTCAGGGAGTTTACCTCACCTGCCAGCAGGTGCGCGCAGACCCGGCCAATCGAACCACTGGCGCCCAGCACCACGGCGTGAGCCTGTTCTGGATCAATATCCAGCCGACGGCCCGCGTCCAGTAGCCCCCGCACCGCAATCGCCACGGTGTAGCTATTGCCGGTGGTCACCGCAATGTCCAGATTTTCCGCCACAGTTATCCCTGCATCGCCGACCACTGCGGTAAATGCCCCCAGCCCAACGATATCCGCCCCAAGTTGCACGGCGACCTGCCCGGCCTCGATGATCTTCTCCAGCCCCCGCTCGGGGTTCGCATCCATGAGTTGTCGAGCCGTGAGTGGGCAGCCGACAAACCACCCGGTTGTCTCCGCACCGGTGGCCGAGTGGATACCAGTGATCTCGCTGATCGTTTGCGCGGGCGTCCTGGTCATTACCCATTCGAGCACTCGTTCCGGCAGCCATGCTGTCCACGGGTACTTGCGGGCCACATCCCGGGCGGTAAGCGGATGGAGTATGAAGGCGAACTTAGCCATTATTCACATAACCCCCGGCTACTGACCGCCCCTCGGGCGGATTCAACTCTCTGATTGTCGGCGCCCAACCCATCTTCTCAGCCATAGCCAGATACTCCTCGGCGCTGGCCTCCCCGGGCGCTTTGTCCATGAGGCACACGAAGACGCCTTCCATGACATTGGTGGCGAAGCTACGGCCCTCGATGACCGGCGTTGTAGTTATCAGCAGGTGCACCCCGCGACTCACCAGCACTTCGACGTCCTCTTCGGTAGTTGTATTGGTAATAATGATCCCCCGGTCAAGCTGGTCAGGAAGATGGCGCCGAATTATGGGGAAGTCTCCGGCGATCACATCCGCCCACTGGTAATAGCGCTGGTACTTAGGCCGGATCTCCTCTTGCTTGCTCCCGGTGGGATACAGCCACTTGAACGGCAGGCGCCGCACGATCGGCAGCAGCAGCCGCACCATAGTATCCAGCGACTGTGTGGAGTGTAGGGGTATGGGCACCCCCAGGTTGAACATCAAGTCACCGAGAATATAGTCAGACGACAGCGCACAGATCGCCTCAGTCATCCCAACCCGGTCGGTCGCACAGGGAATCAGGACCTTGGCCCGCCTAAAATCTATCACGCCCTCATCCTGCAGCCGCCTTATCGTTTCCCGTTCCAGGGAGTTTTTGAGTCCGGCCCCGTCTACCAGTGGCGTGCGCTTGATTCCCCGGGTGACCCGTTGAATATCCCGGAAGGGGTAGAAGCGCCCGGCCCAGTGCAGTCCCAGGTTAGTTCCGCCAAGGCACAGGCAGTCTACCTTACCGTCGTTTTGCTTCAGGAACTGCGCAAACCGCTGGAGATCCCCGTCTGTGCCCCGCCGCTCCAACAGGAACCGCTCGCCCAGAGTATCTATCTCGACGCTCTTGTCCCGCGTTGATGATCCCAGGCTGATGCTCAGTATGTGCTTCATACCACACTATTCTGTGCTGCCAGAATCACTGACCTCTTGCTCTTTCATACGCCAGTCGCAGACCGTCGAGCGTGAGCATTTCGTCCGTGACCATCGCCACTGCGCAATGCCCAGCGAATAGCTCTGCATCACCGCCCGTGGCTACTACCGGCGCGGGGGCCCTTAGCCTGTGGCGCATAATCTCAATCAGCCGATCCGCAGTCCCGGCGATGCCCGCCAATATTCCCAGCGCCAGACCCTCAGCGGTAGCGCGCCCCGCTGGCACGGATGCACTCCTAACCAGTTGTACAGCTTCGTTAAGCTGCTTGCTCAGATGCGGCACCGCGCTGTGCAGTCCCGCTTGCACCACCGGCAGCCCAGCGGCAATCGCGCCTGCCGTCAGCACTCCCTCCGCCGTCACCGCATCGCAGGTCACGCAGCTCCCGAAGTCTATCACCACGCACGGTTTACCGACTTTCACCATTGCTCCCAGCACATTCAGCAGCCGGTCCGCGCCGATCTGGGCCGGATCGTAGTAATCGGTCGCCACCTCCACCGGGAAATCAGCCCGCGCCACGAGGCTACTGCTGCCCAGTGACTGCCTCGCGAACTGTTCTATGTTTGCCTGCTGCCGCGGCGAGCTCACACACAAAACAGCCTGCTCACAATCCGCTGCCTCCAGTCCGACGTCCTCCAGTGCTGCCAACAGCGTCCCCTGCCAGTCCGGACGTTCGAGCAAGTCCACTGCCAGCCGTCCTGAACCTTGCCACCGGTCCTGCGCCCAGGCGGCCCAGTGCACCGTACAGTTACCGACGTCCGCGTACCAGCTCCAGCTCATAGTAGTTCGATCACGCTGGTCTCGTAATGATTATTGCCTCGCGTCTGCGAAATCGTCACCAGCAGCGTTTCCTTGGCGTACGGCGCGGGCCGGCAGACCAATCGCCGCGTGAGGTGCTCGAACTGCGCCACCTTCGGATGGCTATGCCCTCCCAACACGATGTCAATCTCGGGGAAGCTCTCCACTAGTTCTCGATCGCCTTCTTCTCCCAGATGACTCAACGCTACCAGCCAGTCCACTTGCCCGTTAAGCGCCGTCACGACCTGTTGCGTTGCTCTCTTCCAGGGAACAAAGCGCGAATCGGAGAATAGCACCGCCCAGCTCCCCGCGGGGATCATCGTCGGGGTCAGCCCAAATATCCCGACCCTCGCGCCATCGGCAGTGGTGACTATGGTCCACGGCTCGATATGGCCCAGATCGCCACGCACTGGCCGCAGATTGGCGCTGAGCACGGCAAATTCCGCCCCCTGGGTCTTCCGGATCATGCCCCGCTTGCGGAAAAAGTACTCCCGGTTGCCCACCGCCATCGCCGCATAGCCCGCCCGATTCATCAAATCAATAATCCGCTCGGTGCGCCGGACCGTAACGTTACCCGCGCCGACCGCATCGCCTGCGTCCAGCAGCAGCGCCTCGTTCTGCTCGCGCAACTCACCCAACTGTTGAGCCCCCGCTGCACTGAGGCGGTTATGCATATCTGCGGTATGAAGCAGGACCAGAGATGCCATCAACACTCACTGCACTGGTAGGGGGGGATGCTCACAGCAAGCCGGCCTTCATCAGATCCTGCACGTCCAGGATGCCCACTGCATACCCCTGCTCATCAACGACGGGAATGTTATCGAACTCGTGCTCGTCCATTATCTTAGCCGCTTCCGCCGCGAGCATATCCGCCCGCGCCGTCGTGGGATTGGCTGTCATAACCTCGGCAACGGGCTGCTCCATTACCTCATTGCGGTCTGCCACCTTGGGCATCAAGCGTCGGAAGTCGCCATCGGTGAACAGTCCCTGGAGATGTCCCTCTTCGTTCACCACACTGACCACCCCCCGCAGTGACGCGTTAGACATCGTCAGCAGCGCGTCGAGCACCGTCGCCGACGTCGTCACGGTCGGATTATCTTCGCCGGCGTGCATCAGGTCGGCAACCCGCAGCAGGACTTTGCGGCCCAGCACCCCTTGCGGGTGCGTAGCGCCGTACTGTTCGGTGGTGAACCCACGCGCCGCCATTGTCGCCATCGCCAGTGCATCTCCCAACGCCATCGCCGCCGTGGTGCTGGCGGTCGGCGACAGCCCCAGGGGGCATGCCTCCTCGGCTACCGACCCGTCCAGGGCCACGTCGGCCTCGTGAGCCAGGGTCGAGCTGGCCCGGCCGCAGACGCTCACTATTGGCGTCCCCAACCGCTTGATGGCGGGCAGGATGTTGAGTATCTCCTCGGTCTCTCCGCTGTTAGACAGCATTATGACGACATCGCGACTCGTGACCATGCCCAGGTCGCCGTGGAGCGCCTCGGCCGGGTGCATAAAGAACGCCGGCGTACCCGTACTGGCCAGCGTGCCGGCCAGTTTTCGCGCGACTGCCCCGGACTTGCCGATGCCGCATACCACCGCTCGGCCCGACATATTCAGCAGCAGCTCCACCGTCTTGACAAACTGCTCGTCCAGGCGCTCGGCCAGGCAGCTTACCGCCTCGGCTTCAATCTGAAGTGTCTTGCGCGCCTGTTCCAGAATCTCTTGCTTAGTCATAGCAATTCGACTATCCCCACGCCGCCTCATGAATGGCTAGTAGTGTCTCCAGCAGCGGCTCCAGTTCGTCCAGCGGCAGCATATTCGGCCCGTCGCAGGGGGCCAGGTCGGGATCCGGATGCACCTCCAGGAACAGTCCGTCAATACCCGCGGCTACCGCCGCTCGGGCCAGTGTCCCCACAAATTCCCGCTGGCCGCCGGAAGCACCACCGGCGCCGCCGGGCAATTGCACGCTGTGGGTGGCGTCAAAGACCACCGGGTAGCCGAACTGCCGCATTATCGCCAGCCCCCGCATATCCACGACCAGGTTGTTATATCCGAACGTGGTGCCCCGCTCCGTAATCATTATCTGCTCATTGCCCGTCGAGGCGACCTTGCCCATTGCGTACTGAATATCGGTAGGGGAGAGGAACTGCCCCTTTTTGATGTTGACGGGCCGTCCGGTCTTACCCGCGGCCACGAGCAGGTCAGTCTGCCGGGACAGAAACGCCGGGATTTGCAGAATATCCGCTACGTCGGCGACCTCGGGAATCTGGCTGGTCTCGTGCACATCGGTCAGCAGCGGCAGTCCACTGGTCTCCTTGACCGCGGCCAGGATGGCCAGCCCTTTGCGCCAGCCCGGACCCCGCGCTGAGTCTAGGGCAGTCCGGTTCGCCTTGTCATAAGAAGCCTTGAACGCGAGTGGTATCTCGAGCCGCCCGCACATCTTCGCCAGCCGCTTAGCGATGCCCAGTGTGGTATCGTAGTCCTCCACCAGGCACGGCCCGGCAATCAGCGCCAATTCTGGGCCGCCGATGCGGAACTTGCCATCTCCTGTCTCGATCGCCCTTACCGGGCTTAGCCCCACTATCCTGCCTCCATTATTAGCCGCACCCGCTCCAGGTCCTCCGGTGTATCCACCGATAGCGCATCATACGCCACCTCAATGACCTTGATCCGGCAGCCGTTCTCCAGCGCGCGCAGTTGCTCCAGATTCTCGGTCATTTCCAGCGCGGTCTGGGGCAGCGAAGACAACCACAGCAGCATCTCGCGAGTGTAGGCGTACAGGCCGACGTGCCGCAGGGGCCAGATGCCCGACACCGGATGTTGCTTGGGCTTATTATCCGACCACTGGTCGGACGTGTCAAGCCGGAAGTAGGGAATGGGCGCGCGCGAGAAGTACAGCGCAAAGCCCTTCTTATCCACGACTACTTTGACCACGGATGGCTCCATATGCTCCTCATAGTTCTCCAGACGCGCGGCCAGCGTGCTCATTCGCAGGTTAGGATCCGAGAGGAACGGCTCAACCAGCGCATCAATCGCGCCGGATTCAACCAGCGGCTCGTCGCCCTGGATATTTGCGACCACGTCACACTCCATGCTCGCGGCTACCTCCGCCAGCCGATCAGTGCCCGACTTGTGCTCCGGCGAGGTCATCACTGCCCGCCCCCCAAAGCCTGTCACTACTGCGAAGATGCGCTCATCGTCGGTCGCGACCAGCAGTTCGTCCAGGCTCTCGGCCTGCCGGGCGCGCTCATAGACGTGCTGGACCATCGGCTTGCCGGCGATATCCGCCAGCACCTTACCCGGCAGGCGCGTGGCGGTGTAGCGTGCCGGAATCATGCCCACTATCCTCACTGCGCGTCGCTCTCCTCTGCTTGCTTTGGGGTCATCGGGTCACCAATTTCGTACAGGATGACAATACTCAGTTCGGACGTGTCGCGCAGCTCCGGCAGCCGTTAACTCCCGCCTCGGCGCCGGGCGATCACGCATACCCAGCTTCCCATAATCCGCGTCTGCTCAACCCACAGTCCGGCCTGCCGCAGTGCTGAGCCGACCCGTCGTGACCGCACGGTCGGTATGCCGGACACCGCGACAGCCCCATCTTTAGCCAGATGTCCCGCAAAGTCGCTGCTCATCGCAGCAATCACTGGCGTACTGATATTGGCTGCAATCACGTCAAACCGCCGCTCCACGCCTTTTAACCCTTCCCCGACCGTCACCACAACGCGCTCGGCCACCGAATTCTGCACCATATTGTCGCGTGCTATCTCTACTGCCAACGGGTCATTGTCCACCGCCCAGACCTCTCCGGCTCCCAGTCTCGCCGCCACAATGCTCAGGATGCCCGTCCCGCAGCCGACATCTGCCACCGCGCACCCCGGCCGCACTAAGTCCTCCAGCGCCTCCATGCACAACTGCGTCGTCGGGTGATTGCCGGTGCCGAAGGCCATCTGCGGGTCCATCTCGATGACGATATCGTCATCGAATGCCGGCAAGGAGTCGTCCGCCGGGGGCCAGCTATGCCACGAAGGCTTCACCACCAGCCGCTTACCCACCCGCACTGGCCGGTACGAGTCCCGCCACGCCCCCACCCAGTCTTCTTCGGCAACACTCGTCACAGACATAGGAAACGACGAGCCCATGCCCAGGTTCGCCGCCAGTGCCGCCAGCACCGTACGCAGTTTCTGCTCACCGGCCTGCGCCTCGTGGCTTCGCCAATAGCCGGTGATAACGGTCCTCTCGTCCTCTTCGGCAAGACTAACTCCCCGCCCTGTGACCTCGGTGACCACACTGGCCACACTCTCGGCCGCCCACCCGGGCGCCTCAACCTCGAGAACCATCCATTCGCTGGTGCTGACTCCGCTGATCACCGTGGCCTCGCTTGAAACTATTCGCCCGGGTTAATGACTATCTTGTTGTGTGCGGGTGAACTCATCACTTCCAGAGCTTGATGGATCTGCGAGAGGGGGAAGCGGTGCGAGATCACCTTCTCCACATCAATCAAACCGCGATCGCCTTGCCCATTGCCTGCGTTGTAGTCCCGAAGCTGGCGTCCATGCGCCCCTCCAGGAAGTGGGTCAGCCCCCCGTCCAGTTCAAAAGTCTCGTGGGTGGTGATGCCGAATACGTTCCACCTCGTCCCGCGCCGGCGCAGCTCCACCATTAACTTGACTGCCTCAATCGGTCCGGCCGCCTCCACTATCAAGTCCGGCCCGCCCGGGATTATTTCGTAGATGCGTTCCTTGGCGTTGTCGGTGCGTGGGTCTACTATGTGGGTCGCGCCCAGTTCGAGGGCATTCTCCAGAGCATAGTCACTGATGTCAATAGCGATCAGCCGCCCCGCTCCGGCGGCTTTGGCCACCATCATACACAGCAGCCCGATGCCTCCCACCCCGATGATCACCACGTCATCGCCCAGCGACATCTCGCTATATTGGATCACGCCCTTCCAGGCTCCGGCCAGTGGCTCAGTCATGGCCGCCACATCAAAGGCGAGTCCCTCCGGCTTGGCGAACAGGGTGGATTCCTTGGTCAGCACATACTCGGCGAAGCCCCCGGGCCGCACGTCTTCGGGGCCGTCGCCGCCCAGCACAAAGGAGTGCGTGCAATAGTGGGT
>JALGTU010000235.1 GCA_029821195.1 Candidatus Zipacnadia bacterium | reverse complement strand
AATGCTGGTTGCCGGCGAGCAGTACCTGCCACAATATGAAGGTGCCATTACTGAGGCCAAACAGCGTCTGGCCGGCGGCGATCTGCTGCCCACGCAACAGTGGAAGGGACTGGCGCGGTGCTCCTGAGCCTCAGTTGTTTCTGTACGTCAGCCCGAGGTACTGGCGGCGTTGGGAGTCGCCCGTGAAGTTGTTGCGCAGGATGCGGTAGGTCAGTCCCAGATTCTCGCCCAGCGAGTAGTCCAGGGCCACGTCCAACGTGTAGCGCGACTTCTTGCTCAGGCGGAATTCGCCGAGCACCGCATAGCTGGCTTCGGGCTTGACGGTGAGCGCGAGGCGTCCCCAGTTGCGCCGGTGCTGGAACAGCACCCCAATGTCACCCGCCCAACTCTCAGCGCTGCGGACATCCTTGCTGGCACCGGCGGTAAGCTCAAGGAATCCGTGGCGGCTCTCCCGGCGCATTCCTCCGGCGACCAGCGTGAGGAGGGTGTCAAAGTCGTGGTTGCCCTCAGTGGAGACGGTAATCACCGGGTTCCACTCGGTGGCCAGCCGGTTCTGGTAGATCTGGCGAAACCAGGTCTTGAGCCGATCGAGCTTTGATGAGCTGCCACCCGTCACCTTGCTGTAGTCCGAGTCCACCGTGATAGAGAACGCTTCATTGTCGCCGTGGCGTGTCCAGAGCCCATCGAAGCCCCACGAGTAGTCTCGCGAGGTTTCTCCTTTGGCCTCGTTCTCGGTGATACTTGCGGTGACTTCAAACTGATCCTGCGTCCAGTCGCGGGCGTAGGCTGTGCTGGCTATCAGCGAAGCCAGACTTGCGGCAACTATCCACCTGGCGGTGCGAATCACGGTCCCAAACCTCCTGGAATAGAAATGTTTGCTGTTGCTGCCAGAGACAGCGAGCAATTGTGTGTAGGGTCTATTGCTCGTAGCTGACACTCAGGTCCTTGAGCCGCACGGAGCGGTCGGGGACCGATATCATGTCGGCCAGGTGGACGACGTGGTCGCGCAGGGCGACTACCAGGCGGGTGAGCTTGATGGGATAGGCCACAGTCCACACGTTTCCTTCGACAGGGCTTTCGGTCGGCATCGGCTTCCAGTTGTTTAGCGTGGGCCCAGCGAAGCCGCTCTCGTAGAGGAAGGGCAGCTTGACCGACAGGTAGTTCCAGCCATCGAAGTTGATGAAGGTCAGCGCGCGCCAGTCACCCACACTCCAGCCGCCGCAGGGCGCACCAACTGAGAGAAACCTCTGCCCGCGGGCGTCCTCAAACTCCCAGAATACCCGCCCCCAGCAGGAATTGCCCTTGACCCAGACGCCGATCGCGGTCGGCGCGCCGGGTATCGGCTGCGGATCTGTCGCCTCCAGCACGATGTAGCGGGCGTACGGCGGGGCGATGTCCGGCTCGGGCTGGAGCGTCAACTCCAACACCTGCTTCTTCTGAGGATCAGCCACAAGGCGCCGATCAATCTTGCCCGGGAGACGAGGCAGGTCAAAGTGCCTCTCAAGCTCCGGCTCAGGCTCCTGCGCCACTGTCCAATTGTCCAGCCTGGTCAGGCTATCCACGACACGCATGACCTTCGGTGGGGGCTCGCACTGGGTCGGACTGAACTCGATGAAACTCAGCGGCACGGGCGTGGCTATATAGCACGGCGACGCTGAGACTGTCAGGTGAATGCTGCGCAGCTTAGTCTTGAGCTTTTGCTGCTTGCCGACCATACTTGTATGCGTGACTTCCGTATCCTTAGCAAAGCGCAGCGTCACCGGACGGTTGCCACGTGGGAGCCAGAGGGCATAGACGAAACCGTCACCCTTCTTAAACTGCATACAGTACAGCGTGGGCGTGGGCGAGCCGGTGGACAGGTAGCGGACGAACTCAGCCTGGTCAAGGACCTGCGTGAGCGTAGCCATCGCGGCGAACGACGGCTTGGGCGTCAGCAGAGGGTAGCGGGTCAGATACCCGCCCGAACCCCACCGACTGTAGTAGTACGCGTCGCCGACATCGTGGACGTTGCCGATGTTTATGTGGGGTGCACGGAAGGCCAGCGCTTGGAGCGCATCTCGTACGTAGTACTGCGCCTGCGTGGCTAGGCGCAGATTACCCGGCTCAGTGCCCCGCACTCGCCACTCGTAGCAGGTCGTAACGGGAACGTCATAGCCGTACAGCTTCGCGTATTCTTTAAGGCAGTAGAGTGACCTAAAGGCCCCCGGGGGATACTACCGGGGGATCTTCTGCCCCATCTGCTC
>JALGTU010000007.1 GCA_029821195.1 Candidatus Zipacnadia bacterium | reverse complement strand
GCCTTGTACGAGAAGGCTCCTCCTATCATCGGACAGGAGCGGTCCCACTTATGCGGCAGGATATGCACCGGCTTAATCCACCCGCGCTCGTAGGTATAATAGTCGCCGTGGAGTTTGCGCTGGGTGAAGCAGCCCACCCGGTCATCAATGACCATCTCCGGATAGTTGTTATACATCCAGGCCATGACCTCGGCGATTCCCGTATACTGGTATTCGGGATGGACGCCGTCGAACCAGAAGCCGTCCGGCTCGTACTGGCTGATGATCGCCCGGAGGTTGTCACGCAGCCATTGCGGCCAGTTGTCAATGACCCACTGCATATCGTATTCGGCGACGATCTTGTCGAAAAGCTCCCGGTCCTTGATCGCTACTGGCCCGGGCGTGCGGGGTGCGGAATATACAGTAACCCCCGCCGTGCTTGGTGGTCAGCGTGATGTACCTCATTCCCGCATCCCTGGCGATCTGGATCCACTCGTAGGGATCGTACCGATCGGCGGTGAACAGCTCCGGCTTCATAAACTCGTGGGCTCCGCACCCCTCCGCCGAGTACGGTCCCCAGTGCAGAAACAGGCCGAATTTGACGTCGTCGAACCACTCGGGCAGCGGATGTTTGTCGAGTGATTCCCAGTTGGCCTCGTACGGTCCTTGCACTTCAGTCTCGTTACGCATTTTGATCCTCTCCTTTTGCTGTGCTGCTGGCTGCTTGGCACACAGAACTGATCCAGATCTGGGCCAGGCCACGATCAGTTGCCGTCCGGCATCAGCAGCCTCCTTTCCCTGCTGCACTGCGAATTCCTTCCTCCCGGTCTTATTCCGCTCAAATACCTGGATTAACTCTCCTGGCAACTGGGTATTATAAGGAGAAGAAGCAACGTCGCCGCCGAGCCGTGGAAAAAGTGGAAAACTCCGTTGATAACGGTCGCCTACTGGGCTTTTCTTGTGGAAAACTTGTCAATTCAGGGGCAAGGAAAGCATAACGACTCTGAGAGAGCCAGGGATATTGCGGAACTTTTTGACAATGTAATACGTCTATACAAAGGAAGTGACCCAACGAGGCGCCCATTTACCCGCACCTGCGGGAGAGCCAGGCCATGAGAAGGTTCCACCCTCCCTCCTTCACATGCCGTACCAATGGGCGCCTCGTCCTTTTTTCTGTCCAGTGGTCTTCCCCCCACGCGCTTTTCGACCGGCAACTGCCCAACCGCCCCACCCGCTGTCAACCGCTTTCCTGCTGCTTCCGTTCGTGGATCTCACCGGAAAGTCCTTCACAGTGGAGGACTCAAAGCCCCGCCGGCGAATAGTGAACTGACGCGTCAGCAGCAGACCTGCGTCCGGGAGAGGAGCGCAATTTGGCGCGCCGCGATGCAGTTACCGGCCAACTGGCCCAGCAGCGTGCCCGGGGCATCCGCACTGCCATTGTGATCGCAGTGGTTGTGGTCGTGCTGCGTTATCTCCCCCTTACCGCCGGCATCTCGCTGTTCTCGGTCCCCGAAAACTTTGCCTACGATGTAGCTTTCGACCGGCGTGCACCCCAACCCCCTACGGACATAGTGATCATCGCGATAGATGACGAGAGCCTGCGTCCCGACCGGCTGGGGCAATTCCCGTGGCCGCGCGGAGTCTACGCCGACCTGCTTGCCCAGATCCCAAACGCGAAGGTGGTCGCCTTCGATATTCTGTTTGCCGAGCCTGACCGTTCTGGTCCGGAGGCCGACGCGCGTTTTGCCCAGGCCATGCGCACGCACGGTCGGGTAGTGTTAGGCGCATACAAACGAGTCCACGCCGAGTATGCCGAGGACAACCCGCCGAAGATCCCGGGCTATCCTATGCCCGAGGATGGCCCTGGGCCGCTGGCGCGGATCCAGCCGCTCAATTTCACCCCGCCCATCGCGCCCCTGGCCGATGCAGCCGCCGGGGTTGGCTATGTGGACATCGAGCCGGACAAAGACGGCGTCTACCGCCGCGTCAAACCCCTATGCGCGGACTACGCCGGTGAGAACACCTACCCCCATTTCGCCACCGAGATTGCCCGGCTGGTGACGGGCACCACCCCTGAGCAGGTGGTCAGCCAAATACCGCGGGGCCGGGTTACCCTCGCCGGCCGTGCGGCCTTTGTCAACGCCAACGGGACCATGCTGATAAACTACTGCGGCCCCACGGGCACGATCGCCCGGCATAGCTTCTGGGACGTTATGCACGGCGATGTGCCCGCGACGGAATTTGCCGACAAGATCGTTCTGGTCGGCGCGACTGCTCCCGGCCTTTATGATATCCGTCCAGCCCCGTATCGCCGCAGCAACCGCTTCTTCCTCGGCGTGGAGACCAACGCCAACATTGTCAACAGTCTGCTGCACATGCCGCCGCTCAGAGACAGTTCGCGGGCTACTCTCTGGCTGGCGTTCGCCCTTGTCTTAGGAGCAATCGCTGGCTGGATGGTCTGGACCAACGGGGAGGTCGTCGGACCACTGCTCGGCGCGCTGATCCTCGTTCTCATCGCTCTCCCCTCATTCTTCGCTGCCTTCACCGGAGTCAACCAGATAATCCCTTATGGAGCGGTTGTCCTGGCCGTTGCCATACCGGTCGCCTTAGGCGTCTATGAACGGCTGGGGGCCGAGCGGCGCATGATCCGTGAGCAGTTTTCCGCCTACGTCTCGCCGGATGTCCTGCGGATGCTCGCCCGCAATCCGGAGATCCTCCGCGCAGGCCAGCGCCGCGAAGTCACCATACTGTTCTCGGATGTGCGCGGTTCGACTTCCCTGTCCGAGAATGCCCAGCCGGAGATATGGCTGGCCCAACTCAACGAATACATGAGCGAAATGACCGCTGCCATCTTCCAGTTCGACGGGTATTTGGACAAGTTTATGGGGGATGGTATAATGGCAGTATGGAATGCCTTCGGCACTCAGGAGAACCACGCTGAGTTGGCGCTACAGGCATCGCAGGCGATGCTGGAGCGCCTCCAGGCCCTCAACGCATACTGGGAGCAGACTGAGGACCGCACTCCGTTCCGCATTGGCATTGGGCTGCACACGGGCGAAGCGGTGCTGGGCGATGCCGGCTCGGACCAGCGCCGTCAGTATACCGCCATCGGTGACGTGGTCAACACCGCCGCGCGCATTGAGACCATGAATAAGGAACTGGGTACTGTTTGCATCATCAGCGAGAGCACCGCCGCGCATACTCAGGACCTGGTCAAACTGCGTGAGATCGGCGAAATGCCCGTGCCCGGGCGCAGCCAGCCGGTTCGCATTTTTGAAGTGCCCAGCGCAGACGTGGCACCCGGCAACGAGATAGGGTGATGGCAATGTTTAGCTTACTTGGTTTATTCCGCAGGAAGAAAAAGCCCCAGACCGAAGAGGAGATGCTCGCCGACGCCTTTGCCGGCGTCAAGGCCGACCAAGAAAAGAAGGCGCGCATCCGCCGCAAGAAGTACCGCCGGCTGTTGCCCGATTGGCTCGACCGGCGCATCCTTATTGGCCTTGGCCTGATCCTTTGCGCATTTATCGCTGATGGGGTGCGCCGGGAGAACGAAGAGTTCTATGCCACGGCCACCCGCGTGGTCGGCACAGTGCAGAAGCTGCCCCGGGAAGGGCGCAGCGGCACACGGCTTGAGGTGGGTGACAAGCTGGAGGATCGCAACGTCGTCCGCACCGGTCAGCGGTCCCGCGCGGTTCTGGAATTCCCCGATGCTAGTGTAGTTACGGTCGGCCCTAATACCTATATGGTGGTCAAGATGCTCCAGTACAGCCGGGGCGGCAAATGGCGGGGCCGTTCCTTCTTCGTGAAGTTCGGCCAGATCTGGGCGCGGGTCTCCCCCCACTTCGGCAAGCGTTCGGAAATGCGGGTGTATACGCCCTCCTCGGTGGCCGCGGTGCGGGGCACGACCTTCTCGGTCTACCAGGCGCCCCGCGGTTATCAGAGCACCGTCTACTGCACCGCCGGTTCGGTCGAGGCGATGGGCTTCCGCGGCCGACCCCGCTACGTGCAGGCCAACACCACCAGCTCGATTCTCCTGGGTCAAGCGCCTGAGCAGCCCGAGAAGCTCGCCGCCGACCAGCAGCGCTACTTCAGGCAAAAAGAGCTGACCAAAGAGATTCCTCCTGAGCACTGGCTGAAGAACGTCGAACTCACTATCACTCAGGTGCTTGATATGCCCCTGACCATTTTGGGCCTTGGCAAGACCAGTTGGGGAGTGGGCTGTGCTGACTTCGCGCGCCGCACCGTCACCAAGAAGGGGCTCCAACTACTCCACGTCCAACTGGAGGGCTCGCCAACATATCCGGAATTCGTCAATCCCGCCACCCTCGAGCAACTGGGCATTCGCCAGGAAGAGGTGCACCGCATCCTGTCGGTATTCTACGGTGATGCGCTGGAACTGTACCGGCAGTTGGGCGACGGCCGCGGCTTCATAGTCTTCGCTCGCAGCAAGGACAAGAGGCGCAGCCTGTTCAAGCTAACGGCTTATGGGCCCGCGCCTGCCGAAGAAGACGAGCTGAAGAAGTACCGGTAGCCTGCCCAGCCGGGGCCACAATCTAGAAGAGAAACGCCAGGGCGGAAGTTATTGCTAACTTCCGCCCGTACTTTTCTGCTGTTGTTTGCCCTCGCGGCACTTCCGGGCTGCTGCGCTGGCGCAGGCTCAGAACGAAGTACCGTACTCCACGCGAGCTTCGATGGACCGCGCCAGCTCTTCACTGTCCTCCGGCGGCGTCGTCCGATGCAGGGTGATGATCAGCCGACTCTCGTCGGACCAGCGATCCTCGTAGCTCATACTCAGGACGGAGGCCGGCACGACCTTCTGCCCCTTCTCCCGCGGCAGCGCTACGCCGGACTTATAGCTGACGTCCAGATCACCGTACTCCAGCCGCCCCTCAACGAACTCTTGCAGCTTCTCCCCAGGCTTGGCGAATTGCGGTCGGTGCAGCGCCAGGAGGATACGCCCCGCGTCGCCCAGCCCCCGGGTATAACTCACGTCAACGAGGGCTTCGGGCCGCTGCTTCTTCTTATCACTGGGCTGGGGCACGAAGTCCCCCGAGCGGAACGCTACCGCCACCTTCCCGCCGCGATCCTCCTTGCCACCCTCGAGCTGAAGGCGCAGATATTGGATAGTGCTGTCGTCCTGGCGCAACTCCTTATAGTCCCAGTAGTGGTAGCCTAGGCTCAAATCCACGCCGCCGAATACCTTGCGCTTCAGACTGGCCTCGTAGAGCTGGGCGGGTTGAACCGTTTTTCCGTCCATTCCTACGGGGCACTCCGCGGCCCCCAGTTGCATGCTGCCGCCCAGAGCGGGGAAGGCTAGCTTGACACCCCGCATCGGTGCGAGGCGCTTCGAGGCATCCTCATACTCGAGCTTGACGCTCCACCGGTCAGGATCGCCACGCTGAACTGCCATCTGGACAATCGGATCGTCAAAGCGTTTCAACTTCTTCTCGTCATACTCGCTCAGCCGGCCCCGGAATTCCACGTTCTTAGGATCGCCGAACGACAGCCGCACATCGTGGGCGCCCTCCGGCTCCTCCCCTTGCTGGCCCCAGGTGGTATAGCCCACTTGCACGCCCAGACCGCTGCCGCTGCTCTCCTTCTTGACCTGCACGTTGCGCACGATCGTGGCCAGGTTCTCGGCATCATTGAGCTGGTGGAAGAGCACGTTCAGTGACAGGTTCTTCTTCAGGTGCCAACTGGAGAAGAGCCGGCGATCGCGGCTATCATGTTCGCCCTGATCGTTGATGCGATAGTTACCGATCATCTTCACCGTCCGCGTCGGCTCGACTTGGACGTCAATATGTGTGGTCCGATAGTCCACCCGACCGGACTTCTCCGAAAGCGCGTACTTACCCGTTATCATGGCCCAGTCGGTGAGCGCCTTGAACTTGGGAAACGCCACCACGGTTTGCCGCTCTCGGTCCGGCGCCCCCTCTTTGCCGGGGATATTCGTAGCACTTCGGGTCAATTTCAGGTGCTCCCCGGCCAGCGGCACCGAGAACAAGCTGTCATGCACGATCCGATAGTCGCCCGGTTCCCGAACCGTCTTGCGCGTGTGCTTGAACTCAGAAGTAGCCCCGCCGATATCAACCGGGAACGCCAGCGTACTCTCGCGCACCTCCTGAGTGGCCTTCTTCTTGCGCTTGACCTGCTTCAGGGTATGCACCAGGCTAGTATCCTCGCCGAGGAACGCCAGCGGCACGATCAGCTCCATTGTCGGCCGGCTCGTCTTGGTCCCGTCCTTGTGCGTTACATCGAGCTCGTACCCGATCGTACTGTCGCCCACCAGGCTCAACTTCGGGATAACGAGCTTCATCGCATCGCTCTTGGAGTGGGCGCTGCCGCCGACGGTCCGCGCGTTCTGAAACTGGAAGAGCAGCGGCTGACCCTCGATCTGAGTGGTCAGCTTGGTCTCGTACCCGGTCGTCAACGCACTTTCCTGCCGCGTGGACGTGCGGCGTAGATCGAGTTTGGTCTCAGCACCGAAAGCCTGCCACGGTATCTCCAGCGCGCTGGTGCGCACCTCGCGCCGGGGCTTTTTCTTCTTCTTGATCTGCTCGATCTTGTGGGCGAAGCTCGCCCCCGAGAGAATCGTGTCCAGAGGCATTTGCAAATCAAGCGTCTGCTCCGCCGAACTGCGCCCGCCCTTGTCGGCGGCTATTCGCTGATAGACGGCCCTGGTGTCGCCGCCGAACATAGCCAACGCTGCGGACACATCGAAAGTACGCCTTTCCTCAGCTTGTCCATCTGTTACCTTGGTGACCTTGGCGAAGCCCAGTTTACCCTCGCCGCCACTGAGCACCAGCGGCATAGCCGCATCAAACTTCCGCACTTCCCTGGTATGGATACCTTTGCGCTCCTGGAAGTTCGAGAGCGCCAGCTTCCCCGTCCCACCCATTATGGGCAGGCCCACGCCGAATTCCTCGTGGCGCTGGTGCAGGCCAAACAGGTCAGGAGCATCGGTCGTAGTCAGCTTCGCGGAGATGTCGTAACCGCCGCCCAGCCCGGACTGCAGCGCCATCATCTCAGTGAACAGTGGATCGAGCTCGCCGCCGCGGGTGAACTTCGCGGCCTCGATCTGCTTGTACTCGAAGGTCCCGCTACTCTCCCCGGTGCCGAAGTCCTGGGCGAGGCTCAGGGTCTGTTTGGTACTCCCGGAGAGCAACGCCCGCCTGAGGTCCTGGACGTTGTTCACTTCGCGGGAAAAGCCCAGACGTGTTGCTGGCGTCAGATCCAGGGTGAGGCTATCCACTAAGTCACGCTTGATGCCCGTACCCATGAGCGCGTGGTCATGCTGAATGACCGACTCGCTGAATCCCCGCCGCACTTGCAGGCCAGGCATCGCGATGAACTCCAGCTCATCCTGGCGGGCATCGCCCGCCCGGCCACTGGCCCACGCGCCATCGCGTTGCATGATGGTTTGCAGGCTGCCGGTGGTCGGATGCAGCTTCTCCACCATCCCAACCTCTTGGGCGCAGGCCAAACCCCCGCTCACAACCAGTAGCGCCCCAAGGCATATCGCAAGTTTTGCCCCGTCGAGCCTCCGCATACTAGCCACTTCTCAAGACAACCAACGACGTTCCTTTAAGACATCTGTGTCTTAGTAGACACCTCAGGCTGCCTAAAGGTTTCGCCGTACCTGCAAAGATTACCTACTCCAGTACCATTATCGTCCATTTCCCCCAAACAGTCAAGCCAGAATGCGGGCAAGGCAGAAGCGGATGACGAGATTCTCTCTCATCATCCGCTCCTATGTGACTGCAACAACCGAGCCGGCGAGCCCGATGCCCACAATTCACAGCTATCGCTAAATCCAGCCGCGCACCCGGACGGCCTGAGCTACTCGCTGGATAGCTACCATGCACGCAGCCGTGCGCATATCTATGTCCTCCCGTTTGGCGAGCTGCAACACCGAGTGATATGCCCTGGTCATCTTCGCATCGAGACGCTCGTAGACACACTCTGCCGACCATTGCTCCAAGCAGGCATTCTGTACCATCTCGAAGTAGGACACTGTCACTCCTCCGGCATTACAGAGCAGATCGGGTATCACGTGTATGCCGTTTCGGTAAAGAATCTCGTCGGCCTCCAGAGAGGTTGGCCCGTTGGCCGCCTCAGCAACGATCTTGGCCCGAATGCGCTCCGCATTATCCTTGTCTATGGCGTTCTCCAGCGCTGCCGGCCACAGCACATCCACGTCCAACTCCAGCAGCTCGCCATTAGCAATGGCCTCTGCTTCGGGGAAGCCCGCTACTGAACCGGTTTCTGTCTTGTGCCGCAGCACCGCCTGTGGATCAAGGCCATCTTCGTTAATGATTGCACCACCGGTGTCACTCACCGCGACCACCTTACAGCCAAAGAGCTGGCGCCCAAGGGTCGCCGCATACGAGCCGGCATTCCCATAGCCCTGCACCGCCACAGTTGCCTCACTCAGATCAATTGATAGCTCTCGAGCTGCCTCCCGTACAGTGTACCAGCCGCCCCGGGCCGTCGCGTCACCCCGCCCCTGCGAGCCACCGACGCTTAGCGGCTTGCCCGTAATGACACCCAAGTGGCTCCAGCCCGATATCTTAGCGTATTCGTCCATCATCCAGGCCATCATTTGCGGCGTGGTGTACACGTCAGGAGCCGGCACGTCCCGGCCTGGCCCGATGATAGAGGCGACTTCGCGGATATATGCCCGGCACAGCGCCTCCAACTCTCGAGCCGACATTGCCTTCGGGTTGCAGATCACGCCCCCCTTGGCGCCACCCAGGGGCAGGTCCATAACCGCGCACTTCCATGTCATCCACATCCCCAGAGCCCGAATCGTATCCAATGTCTCGGTAGGATGAAAGCGAATTCCGCCCTTCGTTGGTCCACGGGCGTCGTTGAACTGCACCCGGAAGCCCTGAAAGACTTCCACACTGCCGTCATCCATTCGTACAGGCAGCCTCATCGAGAATTCGCGCATCGGCCACCGCAGAAACTCGCGCATTGCTTCGTCTAGATCCAATATCTCCGCAGCCATATTGAACTGCGATTGGGCTACTGCCATCGGATTGTACTCCGACATCCTCTCACCTCCGACCAAGTATCTGGCCGCCCTTGCCAAAGCCCAGGCCGGCCCCCGGTCTTGAACCGCAAGAAGCTCGCTACCTGTCCAGGCGCACCGCCACACCGCGCTCGGCCAGGTATTCTTTAACTTCCCGTATCGAAATCTCGCCAAAATGGAAGACCGAAGCGGCCAGCACTGCTGCCGCTTTGCCCTCAGCCACTACCTCATAGAAGTGCTCCAGCTCCCCGGCGCCGCCCGAGGCAATAATCGGCAGCCCCGAAGCCTCCGCGCATCCCCGCGTCAGCGGGATGTCATAGCCGGTCTTGACTCCGTCAGTCTCCATACTGGTGGGCAGAATCTGGCCCGCGCCCAATTCAGCCACTCGCGCAGCCCACTCCAGGGCATCCCTTCCGGTGCCCCGCGTGCCCCCATGAGTGACCACTTCGTATCCTGAGGGCAGCTCCACATTCCGCTTGCCGTCAATGGCCACGATAATCCGCTCGGAGCCGAACGCCGCGCTGGCCTCTCGGACCAGCTCGGGCTGGCCGATCGCCGCGGTGTTCATCGAGACGGCGCTGACGCCGGCATCCAGAAGCTTCTCGACGTCCTCCAGCGAACCGATACCACCCCCGACGATGAACGGCACGGAGATAGCCTCGCAGACGCGCAAGGCCAGCTCTCGTATCGTGGCTCGGTTCTCCAGCGATGCGCTGATATCCAGGAAAGCTATCTCATCGGCGCCGCCCTGATCATACGCGACGGCCGCCTCGACCGGATCAGCCGCATCCCGCAGGTCCACAAAGTGTATGCCCTTAACCACCCGGCCATCTTTGATGTCCAGGCAGGGAATAACCCTAACATAGTCCTCAGCCATCATCATTCTCCTCGCCAAAGTCGCCAACTCTATCAGATGTACTCGATGGTACTGGGCGGCTTGGGGGTCAGATCGTAGAGCACCTTGATTACCCCCGGCACCTCCGCACAGATACGCTCCTGTATCCGCCGCAACACGTCCCATTCCACTTCCGTCGGCGTCGCGGTCATGGCATCCTCTGACTCCACCGAACGCACCACGATGATCTGCCCAAAGATGCGCTTGCCGTCCTGGAGACCAGTGGCGCGGTCGCTGAGCAGCACCGCCATGCACTGGAAGGGCTGCAGCGCGCTGAGTTCATCTTCCACGATTACCGTTGCCGCCCGCGCGGTGGCCACCCGCTCGGGCGTCACTTCCCCCACGATGCGCGTAGCCAGACCTGGCCCGGGAAACGGCATGCGCTCGGCGATGCTTTCAGGCAGGCTCAGTTCTCGCGCCACCTCGCGCACCTGCGGCTTGAACAGCTCCCGCAGGGGCTCGAGAATCGCCAAACCGTACACAGCAGTATCCAGACCAATCTGCTCCAGCACGTTGTGCTGGGTCTTCACCCCGCCCTTGGTCTCCAGGATGTCGGGAGCGATGGTGCCCTGGAGCATAAACTTGGCCCCGCTGTCCCGGACTGCCGCACCGAGCGTCTTGTAGAAGGTATCACGGAAGGCCTTGCGCTTCTCCTCGGGATCGGTGATACCAGCCAGCACGGCAAAGAATTGCTCAGACCGGTCTTGAATCTGCACCTCGATCCCCAGTGTGGCAAACGCTTCAGCGACCATCGGGCCTTCGTCCTGGCGCATCAGACCATCATCAATGAACAGTGCCACCAACCGATCGCCGAGCGCTCGATGGCCCAGAGCTGCCACTACCGAGCTGTCCACGCCGCCGGAAAGCGCCACCAGCGCCCGCTGCCCGCCTACCGTCTGTCGAATCTCCTCAGTCTTCTCGTCTACAAACTGCTTGGCATCCATAGGCTCGCTCTCTCCTTCTACGATAGGGCAAACGCTGAGCCTGCCGCGACCGACGGAGCGCCGTTGCAGCATCAGCTCGTGTCTATGTTGCCCCTCCTACCAACCGTATTCTAGAGCGCTGCAACAGGGCTGTCAACGGAACCGCACCGGCAAATTCTTCCGCTCGGCGACTTGACATTTCCGGCCACTTCCGCTATCTTTCCCCTAACTCAGCATCCTCATCACGGCAGCATCCCACAAGGAGCGACATTGGAGGGAAAAATATGCCGGAAATTGATAGGAAGGCTTTGGCAATTCTTCGTGTGCTAGGCCAGGCGGGCAAGCCGCTAGGCAGCAGCCGGCTGGCCAGCGAGCTAGCCAACTTCGGGGTGCACCTTACCGACCGCGCGATCCGCTACCACTTGAGCCGGCTCGACGAGGCGGGGTTAACCGAACCGCTGGGGCGTCAGGGCCGGCGCCTCACCGAGGCGGGCCGGCAAGAACTGGCCGACGCCAGCGTATCTGACAAAGTCACCTTGGTTATCTCCCGGCTCGAACGGCTAGCCTACCAGACCAGCTTCGACCTGGCTACCCGTCAGGGCCAGGTTGTCCTCAACATCTCGCTGCTACCCGCGGAGGCATTGGAGGCGGCCCTGCGGGTGATGCGTCCGGTTTTCCTGGCGGGCCTGTGCACCAGTGACCTGGTAGCTATCTACCAACCGGGCCAGAGCGTCGGCGACACCCGCGTGCCACCGGGAATGGTCGGTATCGGTACGGTCTGCAGCGTCACTATCAACGGTATCCTGCTCAGCCACGGCATCCCCATGCAGTCGGAATTCGGCGGTCTGCTGGAGCTTGCCGGCCACGAACCACTGCGCTTTACCGACCTGATCAACTACGGCGGTACCTCCCTGGACCCCCTGGAGATATTTATCAAGGGCAAGATGACCTCAGTCACCCCGGCCGCCCGCGGGGAAGCTGGCAAAGTGGGGGCCAGCTTCCGCATCATTCCTGGCGCCGCCCGTAGCCAGTTTGTCCAGCTAGCCGATGAGATGGCGCAGGCGGGCATTCGCGGCGTGGCCGCTGTGGGCCAGTCCAGCCAACCACTGCTGGAAATCCCTGTCCCCCTCGAACGCATTGGGGTGATTCTCTACGCGGGTCTGAACCCTGGTGCGGCTGTCGAGGAGGCAGGCATTGAGACAAGCAACCGGGCGATGGGGGCGATGGCCGACTTCTCGGACCTGGTCAGCTTTCGGCGGGTGTGACCGTTCGCCACAGCACTATGGCACACCGGCGAATACGACGCAGTGGACAGGGCACGCGAGGGGTTGTCGCGACAGGAATGTCGCTCCTACCATTATCGTGCCCTGGGGGAAATCATCGCGCCCGTCTCTCGTCGTCGCGCTACCCCATGCTCGCTGCCGCCGCGCTGATCAACTCGCCGAAGGAATCCGCCTGCAGCGCCGCGCCCCCCACCAGGCCGCCGTCAATCTCCGGCTGCTGCATCAGGCCGACAATGTTGTCGGGCTTGACGCTGCCGCCGTACAGAATCCGTATCTCCTGGGCCACGCTGTCGCTGGTGGCCTCGGCCAGAAGGCTGCGGATCAGGCCCAGCACGCGGTTAGCCTCCCCGGCATCGCAGACCTCGCCGGTGCCGATGGCCCAGACCGGCTCATAGGCGAAGACCAGCAAGTCAATCTGGTCGGCGGCCAAACCGTCCAGCGCCGCGTGGACCTGGCTGGTGACCACCTCGTCAGTCTGGCCCGCCTGCCGCTCGCTGAGCAGTTCGCCCACGCAAACAATCGGCGTCAACTCGTACGACAGCGCCGCCTTGATCTTGCGATTGACACTGGCATCTGTATCACCGAAGACCTTCTGAAGTTCGGCAGTGAAGTCTTCATCGGGTGCCCCGAAGCGCCCGCGCCGCTCGGAGTGGCCGATGATAACATATTCGCAGCCGCACGAGACCAGCATCGGCCCGGACAGCTCACCGGTATAGGCGCCGCTTTCCTCCCAGAAGATATTCTGAGCGCCGAGGCCGATGTTGGTGTCCTCGATAGCGGCCAGCACGGTAGTAAGTGCCGTTGCTGGCGGGCACAGGATCATCTCGCAGTTTTGGACATCACCGACTTGGTCGGCAATGGCCGCGGCCAGTTGCCAGGCCTCCTCGTTGTCGCAATTCATTTTCCAGTTCCCAGCCATTATGGGAATACGCATAGCAAACCGACCTCCCGTGTTTTCAGTGGACAGTGGTTAGTGGACAGTGGTTAGGGAACGACAAACGGCGAACGACAGGATACCAGGCCCCTGACACCTCAACAGCTCTCACTGGTGCCTAATCGCTAAACCTTGGCCGAAGGACACTGAGCATAAAGTGCTCCGCCCAATTGATTTGGATGCCTATTCTATCCAACGTGCTCTTTTCTATCCATCGCACTGTGCAGTGTTGCCTGATCCATTCTTTCGCTTCCTCTAAGTCAACGCACACGCCCGTATTGACCAACTGGGACCGCAGGTTCCCTGATTGGTCTCCCATCAAGTGGTTCTGATAGATACGCTGGCATAGGACCTTTGTCTTACCCGCTCGCAGAATTTCGCCGTTGTCCGTTGTAATCACATATATCCCCGGCCCTGATGGGAGCACTGAAGGAGTCACGTCCTGGAAACTGTACTTGCTAGCTTTCATAACCTCAATAATCACTTGACGTCCATCATTGACGTGCTTTTCGATGTTCGATGCCAGCATGGTCGCCTCCCCTGTGCTCCCTTAGGCCCTTCCGTAGCCCGTACAGCATCTTGCCGATTTCATCAATTCCAAGGGCCAGCTCTTCCGCTTGTTGAGCCGCAATGTAGTTGAAGCGCCGCGCCAACTCCACCTGAGTCTGCAACTCAGCCAGAGAGCCGCTTGCGACGCTCAAGAACCGCAGGTATTCTGCAGCCCCTTCGCGCTCTGCTCCCTCTGCGATATTCGAAGGAACCGAGACAGCAGCCCGGCGCATTTGGCTGACTAGACCGTACAACTCCTCTTTGGGAAATTGACGAGTAAGCATGTAAATTTCTTCAGCCAAATCGCACGATTTCTGCCAAACGCTGAGGTCCCGGTAACTTCTAATTTGCGATGGCATCCTGACGCGATCGCCTTTCTTGCCCTGCGTCTACGATCACAAATCGCGGCAAAAATGCCGCTCCTACGGGACAGGTCTCGCGGCCAGTTTCCCCACCCAGTCGCTGTCGCGGGCTGTTGTTTCGGGTCGTTAGTCGTTAACTATCCACTAGCCACTTGCCACTATCCACTCGCCACTATCCACTATCCTTTGCCATCCAATGCCTCTACTGCCGGCAAGCTACCGCCATTTTCAATGAACTCCAACGATGCTCCGCCGCCGGTGGAGACGTGATCCATCTGCTCAGCCAGGCCCATCTGGGTGATCGCGGCTACCGAATCACCACCGCCGACCACGTTATAGCCCGTGCACTCGCCCATCGCCTCAGCCACGGCCAGCGTACCCTCGTCAAAGGGCGGTTCCTCGAAGTAACCCATCGGGCCATTCCAGAAAACGGTCTTGGCCTTGCGGACAGTGTCAGCGTACTTTTCGCGCGTCTCGGGGCCGATGTCCAGCGCATCCCAACCCGGCTTGAGCCCGCCGGCAGGTGCATACCTGGTTTCGCCAGTTGCAAGCTTTTTCATATGCACGTCAACCGGCAGGACCATACGGTCGAGGTATTCGGCCATGGAGTTGAGGAGCTTCCCAGCGCCTTCTATACTCTCATCGCTGCACAGCGACTCGCCGATCTCCATGCCTTGGGCCCTAAAGAAGGCCCAGGCCATCGCCCCCCCGATCAGCAGGTGCTCGACGCGGGGCAGGAGCGCCTCCACGACGCCGATCTTGTCTTTGACCTTAGCACCACCGAGCACGGCCACGAAGCCCTCCCGCTCGGCATCCACCACTCGCTGGAGCTTGGTAACCTCCTCTTCAACCAGCAGGCCGGCTACGCATGGGCTCAGGTACTTGGTGACGCCGTAGGTGGAGGCGTGCTTGCGGTGCGAGGCGCCGAAGGCGTCATTGACGTACATATCGGCGGGGGCGGCGAGCTGTTCGGCGAAGGCCAGCATCTCGGCTTCATCCTTGGACTCCTCGCCGGGATGAAAGCGCGTATTCTCCAGCAGGATAATGTCCCCCGGGGAGGCGGCTGCCACAGTCTGGGCGACCGGCTCACCGATGCAGTCGTCCACAAAGCTGACTGGCGCATCAATAAGCTGACCGAGGCGGTCGCCGGCGGGCTTGAGGCTCTCTTCGGGAACGCGTTTGCCCTTGGGGCGTCCCATGTGCGCGCAGAGGATGACCACTGCGCCCTGGCCGGTTAAGTAGCCGATTGTCGGCAGGACGGCCCGGATGCGCGTATCGTCAGTGATCTGGCCGTCCTCCATCGGCACGTTAAAGTCCACGCGCACCAGCACCCGTTTGCCCGTGACGTCTACGTCATGGATGGTCTTCTTATTCATCTCTGTCAATCCTCCTCTGCGGGCACTAACCGCATTCTGCCTTGGCCAGCGGTTCGCCAGTCGCGGCCCCTTCGCCTCTCGCTGTTACCTAACCACTAGCCACTCGCCACTATCCACCGGTCACTAACTTACCAGCCCTTGTCGGCGAGTACCTTCATCAATTCGGCAGTGCGGCAGGAGTAGCCCCACTCGTTGTCATACCAGGCCAGCACCTTGACCATATTGCCGCCCAGGACCATCGTCTCCAACGAGTCGAAGACACAGGAGGCCGGATCGCCCACGATGTCACTCTGGACGATCGGCTCATCGCAGTAGTCGAGGTACGGAGCCAGCGAGCCTTCAGAGGCAGCCGCCGCGAAGGCCGCGTTGACGGCCTCCTTGTCGGTAGCCTTTTCCGTTTCCACCACCAGATCAACGATCGAGCCAGTTGGCGTGGGCACGCGCAGGGCCATGCCGTCCATCTTGCCGTCCAGGTCGGGAATGACCAGACCAATAGCTGACGCCGCACCAGTCGTGGTGGGGACAATGTTGATCGCGGCCGAGCGGGCCCGGCGCAGGTCACTATGCGGGAAGTCCAGCAGCCGCTGATCACTGGTGTAGGAGTGAACGGTGGTCATCAAGCCGCGATTGATGCCGAAGCTATCGTTGAGCACCTTGCACATCGGCGCCAGGCAGTTGGTGGTGCAGGAAGCGTTGGAGAGAATGTGATCGTTGGCCGGATCGTAGATGTCGGCGTTGACCCCCAGCACTACCGTGCAGCACTCGCCCCGGGCCGGCGCGGAGATGATGACCTTCTTGGCTCCGGCTTCCAGGTGCCAGGCCGCCTTCTCCACTTCCCGAAAGACGCCGGTGGACTCCAGAACAATGTCCACTCCCATATCATCCCACGGCAGATCCTTGGGATCGCGCACTTCCAGCGAGGCCACGCTCTTGCCGTCCACGGTGATCGCCTCGCCGCTGGCCTCCACCGTACCCGGATACTTCCCGTAAACGCTGTCATACTTGAGCAAGTGGGCGAGCGTGTCATTATCGGTCAGGTCGTTCACCGCCACCACTTCGATTTCGTCGGCGAATTGTTCCTGAATAACCTTGAATACCTGTCGCCCAATCCGTCCAAAACCATTGATGCCTACTTTTACAGCCACTTTGCTTACCTCCTGATACGATTTGAGTTGGGGTTTGATATCACCTTGGAACTTTACCTGCCGGGGCCAGATCGCTGGGCCCCTCTGGGCCGATCCAGAGGCCTGATGACTAAAACAAGCCCCCGCTGTGCTTGGCAGCGACCTCCAGTATTGCCGCCGCAACTTGCTCTGGGTCATGCCGGGCCAGGTCCTCCCCGGCTATCAGGTGCCGGCAGACGGGAATGAAGCCGAGCCGCGCAATTTGCCGAGGCGCCGGCTCCACAAACTCGGCGCCTTCGCTTTCATATCGCGCCAGCACCGATGCAGGCGGCTTCATATCGTTGAGCAGAACGTAATCAAACACCGGCTGCGATACGTGGCGGTTGATGGCTTCGACGTGTTCTGCCGCCCCGAAGCCGTCGGTCTCCCCGGGCTGGGTCATTACGTTGCAGACCAACACGCGCGGGGCTTCGCTCGCGACCAGTGCCTCGGTCACTCCTGCTACCAGCAGATTAGGCACGATACTGGTAAAGACGCTGCCTGGCCCCAGTACCACCACTTCCGCCTGCTCAATTGCCTCGATCACGTCCGGCACCGCCGCCGGGCGGGGGGGGTCAAGGTGCACCTCCGCTATCTGCTGGCCCCCGGCGCGGGCGACCTCCAGCTCCCCGCGTACTGTCTCGCCGCTGTGGAGCCGGGCGCACAAGGTAACATTCTGCAGGGTCGGCGGCAGCACCCGCCCGCGAATTGCCAGAATCTGGCTGCTGGCCACCACCGCCTTCTCAAAATCCCCAGTCACCTCGGTGAGCGCGGCCAGCAGCAGATTGCCAAAGCTGTGTCCGCCCAACGTCCCGGCGGCATCGTCGAAGCGGAACGAGAACAGCCTGGTCATCATCGGCTCGGAGTCAGCCAGCGCCGCCAGACAGTTGCGCACATCACCGGGGGGCAGAACGCCCAGCTCCTGGCGCAATCGCCCCGAGCTGCCACCCTCGTCCGAAACGGTCGCCACAGCGGTGATGTTGGCCGTGTGCTGCTTCAAACCCCGCAGCAATGCCGCCAGGCCCGTGCCCCCGCCGATTACCACGCACCGCAGACCGGTACCCATATTACGCCGCGAGAGCATCACGTCCACCAGCCGTTGCTCTCCGGCAGGCAGAAAGGTGTGCGCCACGGCCTTAAGCGTACCCCGTACCCCCACGATGACAGCCAGCAGACCCAGACCGATACCAATCAGCCCAACTACTACTGCATTTTCCGGGCCACCCACCGCCACAGTCAGATCCCACGCGTTCAGGTTGAAAAAGAGCACGGCGCCTATTCCCGCCAGTGACAATCCCACGAAAACAAGTGCATACCAGCGCTTAATGCCCAGCCCCGGCGTCAGCCAACGTAGCGGACGAGCCAATTTGCCCAGATTGACGCGCATCTTCCCTCGTCTTCTTCGCCCGGCTCAGGCCTTTACTACTCGGTGTTGTAGCTGCGCTGCACGACGCCATGACAACTCTGGCGCCCCCACAAAAAAAGAGCCTTCGGCGGCTCTGTGCTGCATCGCTAAATAGGATTGCGTTCTGCGCCTTTGCCTACCCGCGCCAATTTCTGCCTACAGAATTCAGTATATTCATTATAACATTTTACCTGCGGCTCGTCAATGCTCCCGAGACCGCCGGAGAAGTTGACAAACCCGGCGATAATCGCTATCGTCTTACGCGTAGGCTGCCGCTCCGTCAATCGGTCAGCCGGTCTTGAACAGTCAGCTTTGCCGCATCTATCGTTCACCCCACCGGTAAGGGTCGGTGACATCGGTTGTGCATCAATATACTGTGGTCGTCGCGGTAGCCAATCCCGCTACCGTCGCCAACCTCATCCACATTTCCGCCCTGATTGCGGCCGAGCACGACGGGCGGCTGATCTGCACCAGTGTGGTGCCATCCCCGGACGAAGCAGGCGAAGAGCCGGGCCCCTGCGGGGATGCCTTCACCAACGCCCAGGATCTGGTCAAGCGTGCCCAGCACGCCGCCCAGGCGCGGGGCCTGGAGTCTGAATGTCGGGTAGCTGTCGGCCAGCATATCCACGAAGGCATCAACAATGTAGCGGAAGCCTACGATGCTGACCTGTTAGTCATTGGCATGTCGCAGCACCTCCATCCCACTTTGACGCAGTCCGATCTCGATTTTGACCGCATCGTTGACGCCGTGGCCGCCCATGCGCCCTGCAACGTACTGGTCGCCAGGTTTGAGGAGGACCTGCGCCTGGATCGAGCTCTGGTGCCGGTAGCGCGCTCGACCGACCCGCGTCTGGCCCGCGAGATCATAGTCCCGCTTTACCACCAGGCCGGCGCCGAGATTGACTTCGTGCACTTCGCCTCAGCCCACGAGCAGACCCAGGAAGCGCTTGACGAGCTCAATGCAGTTCTGAACAACGCTGCTCTGGACAGTTACGGTCGGGCCCTCGTGAAGATCTCCTCAGATCCGGCCGCCGGCATCATACACGCCAGCGAGGCTTACAACGTAGTGGTGGTCGGCACCCCGCCGCTGCATACGCTCCGACGGCAACTGCTCGGCTCGCTAGCGGAGCAAGTGGTTCAAGCCGCGCACTGTACTACTCTGGTGATGCGCACGGCCGGCCCCGCCTAGTCATTTCGGGCCGGTCACAGTTCCTGCAAATTCTATTGCGCTGCAAGCAGGATAACCATCTAGGTACGGCGAACTCTAACTAGGTAAAGGAGTAAGTGATAGAATTGTCCAGTGAATTGGATGACCTTGATCTTAACCTGACTGGGCCGCCGCCCCAACGACGCTCTCCCGGCTCCCGGCGAGTCGAGCTATATGCGTTTTTGGCCTTCGTGCTGGCCGTTGCCTGTGCCTATCTGATCTGGGAGCGCAACGAGACTGTGGTCATTACTGAGCAGATGCAGGAGCAATTGCAAGTCCTGCAGAAGCAGCGGGACCGATGGAATGCAGCGCGAGACGAGGTGGGGGAGGCCTTGGTCGAACTGTCCGATCACGCTGCAGGTGAGGCCGAACTGCATCACAGTCAGAAGAATCGCAAGCAGGCGCTGGCCGATCTCGACCAGGCTCTGTACCTTTTCAGACTGGCCGAAAAAATGGGCAAGTGTGGCTGCGGCGACACGCACGGCGGACAGGTTGATGAGAAGATAAAGGCCGTGATAAAGGCCTTACAACCCACTGAGGAGGAACTGCCCCGGCTGGCGGCCGAGACCGAATCGCCCTCCGAAGAGGAGGGCGGCGAGCAAGCCCAGCCCGAGGAATCCGCGCCGGCCCGCCAGCCGGCAGAGCAAGCGGAGCCGAGGGCTGAGGAAAACTCTGGAGGTGAGCCTGATGGTTAGTCGTTATCTGCTTACAGGCGTAGTAGTGCTACTGGTGTGTGCAGCAGTTGTCTCAGCGGAGCCGTCCCTGCGCGGCTACAGCGGCCTGCTGTTGTCGCCGACGACCGATGCACTCACTGACCGGCAGTACAATGTGGGAATTACCAGTACCAAAATGAGTGGTTGGGATGCTCGGGGGTACATGGTCAACTTCGGCTTCCAGGAAGCCATCGAGGCGGGGGCATTGTGGTGGCGACCGAAATCGGGCGAATCTGAGACCCTGCTCAACCTCAAGTACCGCTTCCAACCCGCCACGCCCGGTCGCGCCAGCCTTGCCGTCGGCGTCACCGACATCACCAACGAGATGGACACCGCCGTCTACTTCGTCGCCAGCAAGGAGCTGGGGCGACCGGTACGTAGCATAGGCGGGGCGCCGGTGAGTATGCTCCGCGTCCACGGTGGCATCGGCGGCGGCTGCATTGATGACTTCTTCTTCGGCGCTGAAGTCCGGCTGGGCAGGAGTCTGGCGGTTATGGCCGAGCACATCAATGACCAGATAAACATGGGCGTCCGCATGCGCCTGTGGCGCAACTTCACCGTAGATGCAGGCCTGCTGGATATGGATGATTGGGCGCTCACCGTGGCCTACAACTATCCGCTGCAAGGCACCAGTAGGCTGCGGCCGACTATCCCGGAGCGGCCCGCCGAAGGGGCAGGCGGCCCCGCGTCGCTGCCTCCTAAGCCACTCAAGCCCGTGGTGGAGAGCACCGAAGAGCCGGCCCCGACCACGCTGCCGGTGCCCGTAGAGGTTAAGCCGCCCAAGGAGGAAGCCGAGTCTGCCTCGGTTCCGGTGACTGTCCTTCCGGTCGAGCCGGCCACGCAACCGGCAACTCCGCCGGCGGCCCCCCCGCTGGTCTCGCCCAGCGTCAAAGAGAAGTCCAATGAGCCAACTATCGGCACGGGAAAACCGATCATGGACATCGAGCTGGGTGGGCTTTATCCCGATTCTCCCGTTCTCAAGGAAGGGCAAATCTTCGTGCCGGTACGACCAGTTGCCGACTGGCTGGGCTTTCAGACCTCCGCCAGGTTCACCGCCCGGGGCCTGAAGATTATCGTTTCGTCGGAGCTGGATTCCGCCCAATTGTACATCGGCAGGCGCACGATACTAGTCAATGACCAGCAAATCGAGATGCTGGCCGTGCCCTACCTGCTCTACAGCAAGACGACGATGGTGCCCGTGGAGTTCTTCGGGCTGCTCGGTGTGCCGATCCAGATTGACGCCGCCAGTGGCACCGTACTCCTGGAGCGCCCCGACGCCGTGGGCCGCCTGCACTTCGGCAAGTAGCCGGCCGGACAGATGCAGGCAGAACAGTCCGATTATGTGCCCAATCGCGCTATGCCCGGCTTGGGCAGACCGGGCACAGAGTCATTGCTGGCTGAAGCTGAGCGTATGGAACTGCTCTACAAGCCCGATTTCGATGAAGCTACCCGGCGCTGGCGCGCCTTCTGGGCGGGAGAGCTGCTCGACCGGCCTCCGGCGGTAATAACTGTACGGCGTGAGGATGCTCCCCAGCGCCCGGCAATCCCCCAAATCGTCGGCCTCGACGGCGATTTCACTGCTCCCCTGGACATGTTCGAAGCCTGGGCTGAGACGATCTACTTCGCCGGCGAGGCGCTCCCCTGCTTTGTGCCGTCATTCGGGCCGAGCCAGTTTGCTGGGTTCGTAGGCGGCGAAATCATCACGTCGGAAGAGAGCGGGGATACTTCTTGGATTGAGCCCTGCGTTGATGACTGGGCGGACTTCCTGCCGATAAAGTTAGACCCTCAGAACCGTTACTGGCGCTTGATGCTCAACTTCTACCAGGTTATAGGCGAACGCGCTGCGGGCAAGTTCCTGCCCGCGATACCCGATTCCCAGCCCCATGTTGACCTGTTAGCTGCTCTGCGAGGCACCCAGCAATTTCTGATAGATATGATCGACCAGCCGGAGATGCTTGATGTAGCAGTAAGGCAGGCGACCGAAATCTTTCCAGTGGTATTCGACGCTCTCTGGGAGGCGGCTGACATAGACCGGTTCGGCTGGACTTCAGACTGGTCGGCAGTCGGCTTCCCTGGTAGAGGTTGCATCACTTCGTCTGACTTCTCGGCGATGGTCTCACCCACGATGTTCAGGCGCTGGATACTTCCTGCTCTGGAGTATATGTGGGAATTCCTGGACTACAACTTCTATCACCTCGACGGCCCCGATGCCCTGGTACACCTCCCCGATCTACTGGCCGCCCCCAAGCTGCACGGCATCCAGTGGGTGCCCGGCGAGGGCAACGCTCCCCAGCATACCTGGGTAGACATCTTCCACCAGATCCAGGCGGCGGGCAAATCAGTCGAGGTCTGGGGGGACGTCGAGGCGATCAAGTGGGTCCATCCCCAGCTCAAGCCCAATCTGGTCTGGTACCTAGTGCAGGACGTAGCCAGCCCCGCCGAGGCCGACGAACTGCTCGACTGGCTGACTGACAACAGCTAGGGGATAGCGGAGAGTGGGCTGCGGACGACAACCCGCAACGCCGTGCAGGTGACAAGCTCCCCGTCTCCAGTAGGAGCGACATTCTTGTCGCGACAGGAATCTCGCTCCTACGGCGCAGTCAGCGCCGCGACGCCGTCCTCCACCGTCTCGCAGAGCTGGACCATCGCGCCCACCCCCACCATCAGCGCGGAAGCCGCCACTGACCCTTTGGCCCCGGCGATAGCCATATCTCCGCCCCGGCTGCGCAGGCGCACCGCCGCGGTCAGAAGCTGGCCCAGCGCCCGCGAGACCAGAAAGTCAGCGCTGGACAGGTCCACGACCAGATGACGCACCCCCTCGTCAACCAGCCCCTCCAGCACCCGACCGAGCCGCTCTAACCCCTCGGCTCCGGCGTCTACCGAACCACCGATCGAGAGCACCGTTACCGGCGGCTCGCCGGAGATTTCAGTTACTGTTGTTTCCATACCTCTCACCTATCTTCCCAGGCCGGCTGGTGCCTCTTAGCCCACTCGACCAGGCGCTGGGCGCACTCGTCGGGCACGTCCACCGCGCCTATTTCCACCGGCACCGGCCCCTTAGGCCCATGCGAGTCGCTGCCACCAGTGACTAGCAGCCCCCGCTGCTCGGCCATCCTGACGTACTGACGCGCCTGGGCGGGCCTATGATGGATATGATATGCCTCCACGCCCTGGAGGCCGCAGCCAGCCAGTTCGCCAATCCGCCGGTCGGCGCCCTGCAGGCCCGGGTGAGCCAGCACGGCCAGGCCACCCGCCGCGATCACTAACTCGACTGCTTCAACCGGCGTCAGCCGGTACCGTTCCTCATAGGCCGGGCGGCCCCGCTGCAAATAGCGGGCGAACGCCTCCTGGGCGCTGTTGACGTAGCCCTGCCTGAACAGCCGGGTGGCGATATGGGGGCGGCCGATGCTATCAGGCCCAGCCTCCGCCAGCAGCTTCTCAAAGTCAATCTCAAGGCCCAGCTTAGCGAGCTTGCCAACGATCTTTCGTGCCCGTTCCAGTCGGACGGCCCGAATGGCGTGCAGCTTCTCCCGCAGCTTCGCATCTTCGGTGTCAATGAAGTAGCCCAGGATGTGCACGTCGGCATCATCCTGCTCGGCGCTGATCTCGACGGCGGGCAACACCAGTAGTCCGGTCCCCGCCGCGGCCTGCTGGGCGCGAGCCACGCCCCCGACGGTATCGTGATCGGTGAGGGCAATCACCTTGAGCTTCTTGGCCAGTGCCACCTCGACAATCTGCTCGGGCGTCAGGCTACCATCAGAGAAGACCGAATGAATGTGCAGGTCCACTGCCATTGCCCCTCTACCTTCCCGCTGCTCCGAGGCTATTCCTTCCCCTCGGCCCAGAACCGGGCCAGCCGCGCGGCGCCGGCCTTGTCCATCGGCTGATTGTTATCTCCGCAGCTCGGGGACTGCACGCACGAGGGGCAGCCCGCCTCGCAGGGGCAGTTGGCGATGCGCTCGCACACTGCCTGCAGCACTTCCTCGGCCCGATAGAAGGCCTCCTCACAGATGCCGACGCCCCCGGGGTAGCCGTCATAGACGAAGATCCCGCCCGCGCCCAGCGACTCGTGCAGGGAATAGGAGACGCCGCCGATATCATGCGGATCGCACAACGCGAACAGCGGCAGCAGCGCAATGATCGCGTGCTCCAGCCCATGCAGACTGCCCATTACGTGGCAGCCCGCTTCGGTCAGCATCGTCGCCTCCGGCTTATCGGCGGCAAACCAGACGCCCATTGTCTCGAAGTCCTGCGCGGGCAGGTCCAGGTCTTCGACTGCCAACTGCCGCCCGGTCTTCCGGTGATACTTGCGGTAGCCCACAACCTGGCTGTGCACACTAAGCTCGCCCAGCGTTATCTCTCCGGCTCCGCCCAGCCTGCGCCGCTCGTAGGTCTGCAGCACCTCGACATTGGACATCTGGATCGCCCGGGTGTAGTAATTCACGTCGGTCGGCTCGACGAGGACCTTTTGCTCCTCGACATCCAGCCCGCTAACCAGGTAATTTTCGCCCTGGTGCAGGTAGACCGCGCCGGGATGAGTCATCCAAAAAGCCGAGTTCTTGTCTATCGTACCCAGGACCTCTTCGCGGCCGGTATCCACAATATCATAGCCGGTGCCCCCGCTGCTCCGAATCCCGACTTCCGCAGCCGGATATATGTCCGCCGGGCCGGACCAGTGCCACCGCCGCCGCTCGACCACGTAGCCGTGCTCGGCCAGCACCGCCAGAACCTGGCTCATCTCGGCACCGAAGAACTCGTCGTCACGGGCGCTCAGGGGCAGCTCATAGGCCGCGCACAGCAGGTGCGCACCCAGGATAAAGCGATTCTCGGGATTGATCAGCACGCGCTCCTGGTCGGCGGCCAGCAGGTAATCGGGGTGCTCGGTGACGTACTGGTCAATGCCGCCGGGCATTGCCACGAGTACGGCCAGCGCGTCCTGCTGACCCCGGCCGGCCCGGCCCGCCTGCTGCCAGACTGAGGAGATGCTGCCCGGATAGCCGGTCATCACCACCGCGTCGAGCCCGCCGATATCCACGCCCAACTCCAGGGCATCCGTCGCCGCCACGGCCATTAGGTCCCCGGCGAAGAGCTGCTGTTCGATTTCCCGGCGCTGCTCGGGCAGGTATCCGCCCCGGTAGGCCATCAGCCGCTTGCGCAGCGCCTTATCATCCGTCCGAGCGCGCATATACTGCAGGACCAGCTCCGCCTGCTGGCGCGCCTGGGTGAAGGTGATCGTGCGGATCCCCTCCCGCGCCAGGCGCACGGTGAGTTCGGCGGCCTCGATGTTGCCGCTGCGCCGCCGACCGGCCTCCTGCTGCACCACCGGCGGATTCCAGAAGACGAAGAAGCGCCGCCCCTGTGCCGAGCTATCCTCGTCAACGACCTCGAACTCCACGCCGACCAGCCGCTCGCAGTGAGCCTGGGGATTGCCGATGGTCGCCGAGGTGCAGATAAACTGGGGGTCCGCGCCGTGATGCCGAGCAATCCGCCGCAATCGGCGCAGGACGTTGCCGGTGTGCGAGCCGAATACGCCGCGGTAGGTGTGCACCTCATCGAGCACGACGTACTTCAGATGCCGGAAGAAGTCGGCCCAGGACTCGTGGTACGGGCAGATAGCCAGGTGCAGCATATCGGGGTTAGTCAGGATAACCTGCGAATGCTGGCGTATGCGCCGCCGCTGGCTCTGGGGAGTATCGCCGTCGTAGGTGTTGGCTGTGAAGACGCTGCCCGCGCCGAACGCCCCCAGTTTCCCGAGCTGATCCTGGGCCAGCGCCTTGGTCGGGTAGATCAGCAGGCCCCGCGTGGTCGCCTCCTCGTGAATGGCCTCGGCCAGCGGCAGCGTATAGCACAGCGTCTTACCGCTGGCGGTGCCGGCGGCGATGACCACGTTCTTGCCGGCCAGCACCGCCTCGATGGCCTGCACCTGGTGCCAGTAGAGCTTCGCCAGCCCCAGATCAGCCAGGACTTGCTGCATTTCTTCGCTCAGCTCGGCCTTGAGCTGGCCGTAGCGGGCCTGCCGCGCGGCAATCACCCGCAAGTGCTGGATCTGGCCCCGGTAATCCTCAGCAGTGGTCAGTTCATCCAGGAACGCCTCAATCCGCGACTCGCCACTCACTGCTCGCCACCTTCGGGATCGGCAGAGTCGTCATCGGCGACCAGCTCATCGTACGGTGGCGGATAGTACGCCTCGTCGTCTTCCGGTTCAGCGTCGGTGGGGCGCTTCTCCACGAGTCGCACCAAGCCGATGCTGATCGCGTACAATACCACAAGTGGGCCGGCCATAAACAGCATCGTCACCGGATCGGTAGTGGGCGTGGCGACGGCTGCGACGATGAATATGACCACCACCGCATAGCGCCAGAAGGCCAGCAACTGAGTCGCCTTGACCATACCCACCGCCCCCAGGAACATCAGCACCAGCGGCAGCTCGAAGGCCAGCCCGAAGACCAGCAGCAGCCGCAGCAGGAAATAGAGGTAGGGCTGCAGGGTCAACTCCACCTCCACGCCCATGCTCTGGTTGATGTTGAAGAAAAAGGCGAACGCACGCGGGGAGATAAAATAGCAGAAAAAGACGCCGCCCATGAACAGCACTGTCGCCGCTGGCAGCAGCCAGATAACAAAGCGTTTCTCGCGGGGTTCCAGCGCCGGCTCAATAAACAGCCACAATTCCATGAAAATCAGTGGGGAGGCGATGATCACCCCCGCCACCAACGCTATCTGCATCATCAGCACGAAGCCCGCTGCCGGCTCGAAGATACGGAAGGGCAGCTCTTCAAGCCCCGCCTGCCGCGCACCTATATCGGCCGGCTCTTGCAACAGAGTCAGCAGGGGCGCGCGCACCGTCCACGCCAGCGCCATGCCCACCGCCGTATAGATCATCATACGCAGCAGCCGCATGCGCAGCTCCTCGAGGTGCTCGAAGAACGAGACCTCTTTTTTGCCGCGCTCCGAATTCATTGGGCTATTTCCCGAGTCATTGTGCGATTGCGCAGTCCGGTCACTGTCTTATTCGCCACAGAAGGAATCTGTTCCTTGCCCAGCGAACTTAGTCTGCGCCACACCGACCATAGTCAAGTTTGCGCAGCCTTGAAGGAGGAAACAAGGTGGTAACTGAATCCAGTTCAGCCAGCGATATACTCAACAAGCTTCGTCAGGACAATCCCGACGTTACCGCGGCCGTCCTGGTAACCCCCGACGGTTTCCCCATCGCCGCGGATACTGGCGCGGAGGTATCAGCCGACATGCTCGCCGCGCTGGCTGCTGACTTGCTTGCCCGCGCTTCGCGCAGCGCCCGGGAGTTTGGTCAAGGGGCCATCCAGGAGCTTTACGCCCGGGCTGAGACCGGTTACATCATCGTCACCCAGGCCGGCCCCGAGCAGATCCTGGCCTGCCTGGCCAATCCCGAGGTAACTCTGGGCCTGCTGCTGGCCGACGTGCGCCAGAGCGCCGCCGCTCTGGCGGAGGAGTAGGGGACGGTGTACAAGATCTAGGGTGAATGCCTTTAGGGCCAGCATTGGAAGCTTCGCAACGCGAAGCTTCCCGCGACAGGTCCCTCCGGAAACCTTATTGTGTTGCGCCGTTGGAGGGGCCGTGTTGCGCACCCTGAGCTACGTCGAAGTGAGGCCGGCCCGAAAGGCACAAGCGATATTGCGCTGATTTATACGACCAAGCGCTAGGCCACTCTAGCCCGGTTCTTCGCCGATTATTGTGGCGAGTAGCATATCGGCCTGGGTGGTCATCAGTTGCACCTGTAGCAGCAGGCTTTCGAGCTCGGGACGGGTCATCCGGTCGCGGCTCTGATAGCGCTCGCCCAGATAGCGCCAGCCTCCAAGCAAGTGCTCCAACATCTCCTGCGCCTGCTGTTTTCCCTCCCCGTCGGGCATGCGCACCCAGGCCACCAACGTCTGCCCCAGTTTCTGCTCGGCCTCCTGGAGCGTCTCGGAGACAGCCGGGACATTCACCGGATACGGCGCGGAGCGCCAGCGGATGACCCCCTCGTGGTCGGTCAGCGAAAAGGCCACCGTGCTGAAGCCGTCCTGCTTTATTGAGTAGGGCACCGCGACCTGGACGGGCTCACCGCTCATCGCCTGCTTGACGGCGCCAAAGAAGTGTCCGGCCTTGTCCCGGCCCATTACCCGGACGTTCAGCTTCACCCAGTCTCCCGGCTCGGGCTGACCTTCGACCGTTGCGCGCTTAACCAGCGGTCTGACTGAGACGAACGCGGTGTTCTCCCCCAGCCACATCGCTCCGGGATCATCCATGCTAACACCGTAGTTCGAGCCGAAGATCAATGTGCCGAAATTCTGCGGCTCGTGGAAGCTCTTGTTATGTCGGCCCCAGGTGCTCAGCTCGTCGGCGCGGGCGGCATGACGGGCCACACCCAGGATCCACTTATCGCCGGCGCGCGGCGGAATCTGGTTGGCGAAGGGCAGGATTATCTCTACGCTCCAGCCATCTTCGTCCACGGAGGTGGCCACATGCCACTGAAAATCCTCGGACACAACCCGGTCGAAAGAGTCATATTTGGTACCCAGCGCGTTGACGACCATATGGGCGTAGGTCTTGCGGTCACCGACGGTATCAATAAACAGTTCCAGGCAGTCGTCGCGCCAGACCTCGCCGTCGCGCTCGCCGACCTCGGCACGAAGCTGGTCGGGCTGCGGATCGAAGAGCTTGGCGCCCACGTACAGCGCCTCGTCATCGTAGCCCAAGTAGACAGTGGTGGGGGGGGTGGGCGGGGCCTGGCCGCCGACGGCAACGAAATCACTGAGCACGGCGGCGCCGCCCCATTCCTGGGCCTCGATCTTGCCGTCAACCGCCGGTACTGCCACCATCGGACTCAGGGAGACAACGGGTGGCTTGTAGAAATCAGCCGCATAGAGGTTGCCCGCGGCGGCCAACAATAATGCTACTACGACAACGACTTTTCGGGCGCTCATCACTTTGCCCCCCTCACCTGATTAGACATGCTTTGCTTAGTTTCGTGGCCCAATGGTCTTTGACCTTCTAGGGCCCGCGCCCCACCAAAATAACATCGGCGCAGTACAGTCTGCGGGAAGATTGAAAAGACGGCCAGCCTGTTCGTCCCGGCGGGACGCGTTCATCCCGGCTCCGGCGAGACGTAGGCTCCGTATTGATGGGCCGCCTCAATCATAGCTACATAGTTTTCGGCTCGGCAGCCCGGATGGATCGAGTTGGAGGAGCTGATGATATAGCCACCACCGGGAGCGGCCTGGGCGATGGTCTGCTGGACGGTCGCGGTTACCTGCTGCGGTGTGCCAAAGACCAGCAGGTCACGACAGTCAATGTTGCCTATTACGCAAGCCCGCCCCGCCAGATGCTGCTTGACCTCGCCAATGTCCATACACTGCGGCTGAATGGGATGTACGCCGTCGAAGCCTACCTCGATGAAATCATCCAGAATCGGCCAGACATTGCCATCAGAATGCTTGACTATCCTGAGCCCCTGCTGATGCGCGTAGTCGGCCATTTGCTGATGATAGGGCTTAATATATTCGCGATAGTGCTGCGGCGACATTATCGTGGTCGTTTCGCCGGCCAAATCGCCCGGCACAATTATGACGTCAACGCCGACTTGGGCAGCTTTCTCCATCACCGCCAGATTGAAGTCGGTGGCGAGGCGGGCCAGGGCGTGAACTAATCCAGGGTCCGCCAGGTAGTCAACCAGCAGGTTCTGCATGCCCCCGCGCCAGCGCCAGCATACTTTGAAGGGATCGTTCACGGCCAAGAAATGCGCCCTATCGGGACCGAGCTTGTCTATTACGTACTGTACCGGAGCAAGATCCTCGTTCGCCACTCGACAGACCGTCTCAAGCTGCTTGAGGTCAGACTTGTCTTTGACAGGTCCGTCAAAAGGCAGCGGCTCGCCATGCTCACTGAGGTGATAAAGCGTCCCGAACTTGTCCCTGGCTGTGTCATCGCCGAGGTTCTCCAAGCCTATCGAGAAGTTGCTGCAGGTCGCATCTAACCCCAGCTCGGTAACTATAAGACAGTAGAGATCCAGGATTTCATCGCGCTCTTCGCCGAAGCGGTCCTTGCCCGCCTCCACTGCCACCGGTTCTGCTGACAGGAGCTGGGCTATTTGGACAACGTTAGGCTCGTTTATGTACAGCTCGCATATAGGTACGCGATCAGGTATCTCGCAATCCAGGGCGGCAAGTATTCTCTGCTTGGGAGTAAGATTAGTGGGCATACCCATCCGAAGCCCTTCCCTTCGCGTGTGCTCTCACCATCGGCAACTACGGCACGTGCCCTACCGGGATGACCAGCTCGGGGCTGTGGTCGGCGGGCAGGTTCAGGGCCTCGGTGACCTGCTCATCATTGAAGGCGCCGACCATCACCGAGCCCAGCCCCAGTGCCACCGCCTGCAAGCACAGGTTCTCGCCCGCTGTGCCCAGGCAGGCCGCGGCTGCGGCATATATCACTTACCACCTCCGTTTGGGCCACTATCTAGCCTGCCCTATTCCGAAGTTGCCTGCGCCAGCGCGCGCAGAATCTGCTCGTGCCAGTTCAGCAGCGCTTGCGGCGTGCGGTCGAAGTAGTGGAAGTCTATGAATAGCTCCGGCACCGGATTGATAAGCTCGCTCAGCCGCTCGGCTGAGGTACCCGTGATGCTCCCGGCGTCAATCATCTCCTGCACCGCCCGCAGCAGCGCGATGTCCTCCAGTGCAGCCCGCGTGACCTTGAGGCGCAGCGAGGGCAGCATCGGCCCGCCTTCTTCGCGAGGCGGGTAGATGCGGAAGTTGTTGCCGTTGTGAATGCCGCCGTAGGGATACCCGCCCATGCTATCGGAGAGCTGCAGCGTCTCCCAGAAGTCCTTGGGCGGACCGCCCGAGAAGCCGGTCCAGGTGAAGACGCCCTTGGCTCCGTAGTAGTACGACATAATCAGCGCCAGGCGGTGCTCGAGCGCCGGGTTGTCAATCTGCATATTGGGCGCCATCGCCAGCGGGTCGCGCATCTGCCAGCGCACCGGCAGGTGGCAGTAGTAATGCCATAACTCCGGCTGGGTGATATGCCGGTGTTTCTCGGGATCGTAGCGAATCGAGGAGACATCGGTCATCCAGATATCGCAGCCCTGGGCCAGATTCTCGTGCCACTCCGAGGCCAGATAGACCCGCAGGCCCGGGTACTTGTCGTGCATCATCTGGCAGAAGGGGATGTTCTTGCTGACGAAGGTCTCGTCGTCCGGCTCGTCGGCGTTGCTGTAGATAACCGCCTGGTCGAGCCACCCCCGCTGCTTGATGTGCTCGTAGAGCGCGTCCATCCGATCCGCCTTGAAGCGGCCGATGTCGAACAGCTTCATGCCACGGTCAGCCAGGTACTGGTGCAACTCGTCGAACTTGCTGGTATCGTCGGGGTCCCAGAAATAGCCGAGCGCATCAATCGGCGCCATATGATGGTCCAGGACCATGCCGCACATATCGCGGTACTGCTCGTAGGTCAGCTTCCCGCCGGCGTGCTTGGTCCGGAACCAGCCGATGAAGGGATAGTCATTTGGCGCCAGCTTCAGCCCGCTGACTATTCGGATCGGCACGTTGATTTTGCATTCCTGGCTGCCGTCGGTGACCTGGACCTGGCACAGGATCGTCCCGCCCGGCATATCCGCGGGCAGATGCACATCAATCCAGAAGACGCCACATTCGAGGCCCTCCTCCAGGGCCACGGACGACTCCGGCACGAGCGGATCGGGCCAGCGCTCGACGTTATACCGGGGATAGGCCGGCTCGGCTGTCTTGACGAAGAGCTCGCGGAACAGCTCGGCGGTGGCCTTGCCGCTGTCATCCGCCACGCTCACTTCAACCCGGTACTGCGCCGCGAGGGCGCCCGTTTTCGGCAATATCGCCATCTGGAAGGCTGCGGTGGTGCCCGCGGCCGCCCAGATCGTCTCGGCCCGATCTATGCGCCCACTGCGGTTGGCCGGGAAGCTGTCGCCCCGGAACCAGTACTTGTTCGACCAGATCTTGACCAGGTCGTGGGTGATACCCACGCAGTAGTTAGCTTCGGGCGCATCGGCAAAACGCCCACGGAACCGAGTAAGCTGATCGCCGAAGGGCAGGCCCCACGGGTCAACCGTGTTGGCAATCTCTTTTTCCGCCCCGGGCAGATCGGCGGGGACTTTGGCCTCCGCCATCATCATTGTGAGCATCAGCACGGCAGCGATTATGGCCATCTTGATAAGTTCGGGGCACAATGGCATAGCTCAACACCACCTTACAGCCGCCAGATTGAAAGCACGACTATCCAGTCTACATTCGCTGCGACCTGCCAGAATCCTTCACGACGAGCCAGACGATGAGGTCCTGAAAACACAAAGAAAGCCCGATTGCGCCTGAGCAAACGCAAGCAGGTGGATTATCGGCTACTGCCAGCCACTGCCTCCGCGACCGAATCGGCCCCTACCGGTCATAGCCCTCGAGCTTCGGCGCAATGGGGAACTTCTGCAGCCGTGGGCACTTGGGCGAAGCACCGCTGCATATTGCCCAGCCTTACGATGGCCGATAAGGTTGACCGGCGGGCTCTGCATCAGGCAAGCTGACAGTGTCCCAGAAGGTTGTGGTGGAGAACGGCTCCCGACGCAGGTCGGGTACGGCCAGTTGTGCGCCGCCCATCTCCGCGGATCGGTTGGCGATGATGCCGGGCAGTGCGAATTCGATGCCGCGATACACGTCAATGGGCGGGGATTTGCCTGCCAATACCGCCTCGGTGAAGTACCGGGCATTCTTCAGATCGGTGCCGCCGTGACCCGAGCTGGTATCCTCGTCCCGCGCGGCGAGGCCAATATCAACTCTTTCCCATCCTTCCTCCTCATCGCGGTCACGGTCGAACCGACGGCAAAAGCCCTCGTAGCTGAACCACTCCGCGCTGCCCTCCGTACCGAGTAGACGATAACGGTGTGCGCCATTGCCCGGCTGACGAGTGCTCAGCGTCACCGTGATCTTGATGAGCGTGCCTTTGGCCGTATGGAAGAGCGCGATCTGGCCGTCGGACCGGAGGGGAGCCTCCACGCATCGCCAGGGAGCACTTCGGCAAGTGACGGAAACGACGCGGTCGTCCAGGACTTCCAGAAGCGGACCGAGATCATGTGTAAGGTACTGGATAGGGGGCTGGTCGGCTCGCCAGATGGGTTTGCAGTCTGTGCGCCCCTGCGCTTTGGCCTCGGTGGGTGAGAGCCGCGAGCCGTCAGGAGCATAAAGGCTTTCTGGCAGGTAGTGAAGGTACTCGCCTTCGGCAATGGAGATGGCACCAAAGCGGCCTGCAATGACCCACTTGCGCCAGTAGCGCAGGAAGTCAAGGAAACAGGAGTTCTCGCCCAGCATGTAGGTCTTTCCCGTGCGTTCCACTGTGTCGCGGAGGCGGATGAGTTCCCCTTCGCTATTGGCGCCTGGAACCTCGGAAAGCACGTGACAACCTGCCTCCATAGCCTGGCAAGCATGTTCCACCTGGCATTTGCCATTGCTGGCGACTACCACCGCGTCAGGCTCCATTTCTAACAGATCCTCAAACTCGGGCACCACTTGCCCACCTGCAGGCGCCAGCAACTCTTCGGCCCGCTCGCGATTGGCCTCGAAACGGTCGCAACCGCCGATCACCTCGGCTTGCTCCAGCATCAGGAAGTTGCGCAGGTGTGTCATGCCGCGGCGAAGTCCCAGAATACCAACTCTAAGCTTTTTCATAGCCCATCTTCTGTCACTGATATTGGGGTGGCAGTTGCCTCCGCCATCATCTCGGCCCTGCCGACCTGCCGTTGTGTTGAAATCGCGGCAGTGCTCCCAGGAGTTTGGGAACACTTCCCTAGTGCGAGCGTACATACGGCTCCAGCTTCGAGGCGATCGCGAACTTCTGCAGCCGCGGGTACTTGGGCAGAGCCGGCGGCATTTCAGCGCGGGGCGCAATCAGGGGCCGGGCGTACTCCACGAAGGCCTCGGTGACGCCATTCTGCTCGTCGTTGATAAGCTCGGTGGGCACCACCCGCGTCTGGCCGGCCACGCTGCTCAACGAGGTGGTCTCACACTCGAACTCAAACGGGTCGTTGTTCTTGCGCTGGATGGTGATCATCACGTCAGTCTCACCGGCACAGGCGCGGCGCACGGCACTCTCGCCGACCGCGTAGGCCTCATCGAGGTCTACCTGGGACTGCGCCATGGCAAAGCAGCGCTGCATATTACCCAGCCGGTCGAAGCGGCAGCGCACGCCCAGCTCCTCCTCGACCATATCACCCAGCGCCTGGGCAACCCCGCCGAGCCGGGCATGACCGAACTCGTCCACCTTCTCCGAAGTGGTCGCGACCCCCGAGTCAGCGAACGAAAAGCCCTCGGATACCGTAATCACCAGGTAGCCGTACCGGTCATAGGCCTCGTGACAGTCGGCCAGGAATTTGTCGGGATCCACGGTCACCTCGGGGAGGTAGCACAGGTGCGGCGCCTCGCGGTCCTCGTAGCGGCCCAGGGCGGTCGCACCGGTCATCCAGCCGGCATTGCGCCCCATGATCTCGACGACCTCCAAGTTGCCGAAGGCCTCCGCATCACAGGCGAGGTACTGCACCGCGGAGGCAGCAAAGCGCGCAGCGCTGCCGAAGCCAGGGCAGTTGTCGGTGATGACCAGATCGTTGTCAACAGTCTTGGGAACTCCGACGAGGCTCATCTCCCAGTCACGGGTCTTGGCCAGCTCCGAGAGCGCATGGCAGGCCGTCTGCGAGTCGTCGCCGCCGATGTAGAAGAAGTAGCGGATATTGTGCGCCATGAACACTTCCATTGCCCGCTCCAGGTCCTGCTCGTTGGGCTTGAGCCGGCACGTACCCAGGGCGGAGGAGGGCCGGTAGCGGATCGCCTCGACCAGTTCGTCATTCTCGCGGAACAGATCAATGAGCCGCTCATTCAGCAACCCCTCCATTCCGTTGAGCACACCGTAAAGGTGCTCGATTTCGCTCATCTCGCGAGCGGCTTCAATCACGCCCACCAGACTGGCGTTGATAACCATGGTCGGTCCACCGGACTGACCGACAACAGCATTGCCTCGCAAAGCCATTTGAGATCATCCCTTCGCATTTCGCTTCGGTACGACGGTATATTATTCGGCACCTCGCAGAAAACTCCTCCTGCCAGTACTATCGGCCACTGGTAGGCTATATCCGCCCCCAGGAGGTTGTCCGGTGGCGGAGGGAGAAATTACGCCAACGCTTCTCGAATCCGACCGCGGAAAGTGCTTGGGTCCTATGACTCCCAAAGAACGCGTGCTGACTGCCTGCCGGCACCAGGAACCGGACCGAATACCACTGCAAATATACCTGACTCCGGAAATCCGCCAGCAGCTTACCGAGTACTTTGGCCAGCGCGACTACCGCGAGGCCCTGGGGATAGATTTTCGCAAGGTGGGCGCGCCCTATCACGGTAGAATGGGCCCCGGTCCGGGGCTGCCCGGCAAAGCTGAGCGCTATGACGAGTGGGGCATTGGCTATTCGCCCAAGGAGTACCGCGGCGGAGTCTATTACGAGTCTGTCGAGTTGCCCTTCGCGCTGATTAACACAACGGACGACGTCGAGACCTATCCGTGGCCCTCGCCGGACGACTTCGACTACTCGGTTCTGCCCGACGCCTGCGAGGCGGTGGCTGAGTACGCCGTTTGCTTTGGGCGGGCGGGAATGCCCGATATTCTCAACGGGGTTTCGCGGGGCCGCGGCATGGAGCAGATCATTATTGACATTATGACCCAGGATGAGGTGGGCATGGCGATAATTGATAAGCGCGTTGACTACTTCTACGAGGTCACCCGTCGGGCACTGGAGGCGGCGCAAGGCAGGATTGATATCCTCTGTTTCGGCGAGGACTGCGGGAACCAGCGCGGGCGGATGTTCCCGCCGCAGGTCTTTGATGAATTCTTTGTCCCCCGGCTCCAGAAGTACATTGACCTGGCTCACGACTACGGGGCGCTGGCGATGATGCACTCGTGCGGTGATACCCACGACATAATACCCACCTTCATCGAGATGGGCCTGGACATTCTCGACGCAATGCAGCCCGAGCCGCCCGGTGTAAACCCGGCCGAGATCAAGCGGCTGTACGGCGACAAACTGACGTTCTGCGGCCTGATTAGCACCCAGCAGACGCTGCCGTTTGGCACTCTCGATGACGTCCGGGCGGAGGTGCGCGAGCGCATCGAGGTGATGGGCGCGGGCGGCGGATATATCTGTAGTCCAGCGCATTGCATCCAGCCGGATACGCCGCTGGAAAACGTCCTGGGGCTCTACGCCGAAGCACTGGGCGTGCCCATCGCGAAGCTGTAGACATAGAGCACGAAGCCGCAACATCTGCAATCCCGCGGGCAACATCCCACATATTGGGGAACAAGACAATGGAGCTATGCACAGAGGCCGAGAGACTGATCGCAATAGAAGCGCCGGGGGGAGCGCCGGCAAAGCTGTCGGTCGTCGCCCCCAGCATCGTTGAGCCAGGCGAACCCTTTACTCTCAAGCTCGCAGCACTTGACGAGGATGGCTATCCCTCTTTGGCGTGTGATGCAGTAGTGAGGTTTCCTGATGCCGTGGAGGGATTACCTGCTGAGATCGCCTTTGACTCCAGGCGACCTGCCCTGGCCCAGATCAGTGGCGTCAGCCTCGCTGGACCAGGCCTGCACCGCATAGCTGCCCGGATGGAGGGCGAAACCTACTTGAGTAACCCAATGCTCTGCCGCCATGCCCCCGAGCAGCGCCTATGGTGGGGCGACCCGCATGTTCACACTCTCCTGAGCAACTGTGAGCCGGAGAGCTGTCGTTCGCTGCAGTTTGGCTATCTGTGTGCCCGGCATATCACCGGACTGGACTGGGTATCTATGGCCGACCACGTCTCCAACGGTCGAGGCGATCCCGGCAAATGGAAGACACAGCGCGTCTTCTCACAGCTTTATGATGAGCCCGGCATATTCACGAACTTGCTGGCCTACGAGGCCTCCCTGAAGGGCGGCTGCGGTGGCGACAACAACGTCTACTTCCCTGGTGATGCCGAAGAGTACATTGACGAATACGAAGAGGGTAACGTCCGCACACTGGTTGAGAGACTAAGCAAGCTTCACGAGGAGTTCCTGGTGGTGCCGCACCACACCACGCGGACAGGCAAGCATGGGGAACTGAGCCATGACTTATATACGGGGCCGCAGCACATGCCGGTAGTAGAGATCTACTCGAAGTGGGGTGCCAGTGAATACCGGGGTAATCCCGACCCCCTTCGGAAGATTCATCCCGGTCCCAGTTACGTTCAGGACTTTCTTGGTCAGGGCTTTCGCTTCGGCTTTATCGGCGGTACGGATACCCACGCTACCATGGCAGCAGGCTACGGGGAGGAGCATCTCACGCGCCGACCGGGGTTGACCGGCGTAAAAGCGGCGAGGCTAGACCGCACAAATCTATTCGACAGCATCCGACGACGCAACTGCTACGCCACCAGCGACGAGCGCATTATTATCGAGGCACAGCTTGCCGGCCAGCGCATGGGTATTGAGCAGGATTGGCCCGAGGCCACTAAGCCGCGAGCGATACGGGCAATGATTGCCGCGGAGACCGATATCATCACGGTGGCCGTGGTGCGCAACGGCGAAGATATCGCCAGTATTAGCGGCGAGAGCTGGCAACTCGATCTCGACTATACCGATAGCGATAGCCTCTCCCCAGTAGCCTTCGCACCAACTCCTTCCCTGGACAGGCCCTTTGTCTACTACTACTTGCGAGTGACGTGCGCCTCTGGTGCACGCGCCTGGAGCAGTCCAGTATGGTTGAAGCTCTAGGCTGGCAGAGGGTTTGGCAAGGTATCGGCTAACCAAGACTTGACAGCACGCAAGCGCGCTGCAAGACTATGGTGTGGCCTTAGCAATGCTGACTGTAACTGAGGGTGAGATCATGGCCCAGCGTCCCAACTTCTTGATTATGATGGCTGACCAACACAGTCCACATCTTATGGGCTGTGCCGGCGACCCGGTAGTGCGCACGCCGAATTTTGACAGACTGGCCAAGCGCGGCGTCATCTTTGACAACTGTTACTGTAGTGGACCGGTTTGCGGGCCCTCCCGAATGGGCTTTATGACCGGGCGGTACTGCTCGGAGAACAACTCCTGGACCAACCGCTGCTTCCTTCCGTCTGATGTCCCTACCTTCGCCCACGCCTTGGGCGCCGGCGGGTATGAAGTAGTTCTGGGGGGCAGAATGCACTTTATGGGCCCCGACCAGCGCCACGGCTTCCAGCGCCGCATCATCGGGGACGTCGGCGGCGGCGTTGGCTTCGAGCATATTCCGCCGGCCAACGGTCAGAGCCGGCAGAGCGTGACGGTCGCCGGGCCGGGGCGGACGATGTTCACTGCCTATGATGCGGCAGTACTGGAAGCATGCTCAGAGTATATGGACGAGAAGGGGCACCAAGACGCCGAAGCTCCCTTCTGCCTGGTGGCCGGCTTCGTCTGCCCCCACAACCCGTACATCTCGCCGAAGCCGTTGTTTGATTATTACTACGATCGCGTTGAGCTGCCCGAGCTTCCTGCCGGCTACCTCGAGAATATGCCGCCGGTGATGCAGGAGTGGCGCGAGCGCCGCGGTATCCACGACCTCTCCGAGGAGGAGGTCCGCATCGCTCGCGCGGGCTACTATGGCCTGGTCGAGTACTTCGACGGCATCATCGGCGGGATGCTCGAGGCGCTGGAAGATGCGGGCCTGGCGGAGAACACGATCGTCATATACTGCTCCGACCACGGCGAGATGGCCGGTGAGAACGGTCTATGGTTCAAGAGCAACTTCTACGAGGGCTCGGTGCGAGTGCCCTTGATCATCTCGGCACCCGGTCGGTTCATGGAAGGCGTACGACGCCCGGAGCTTGCCAGCCTTGTGGATATCGCCCCCACGCTCATCGAGCTGGCCGAGGCTCCCGAGATCCCGGTGCTCTCCGGTCGCAGCCTGGTACCGCTACTGACTCAGCAGGCTGTGTCCGACTGGCGGGACGAGGTATTCTCCGAGCACATCAAGCTCTCTGGCGATGTCCCCAGCAAGATGATGCGCAGCGGGCCGTGGAAGTTCATCCACTACGAAGGCCATCCGCCGATTCTGTTCAATCTCGACGAGGACCCGCACGAGTTTGTCAACCGCGCCGACGACCCCGAATTGCACGATTTGGTCAGGCAGCTCCATTATCGCGCACTGCAAGGCTGGGACCCCGAGCGGGCTCTGGGTATCCTAAAGCGCCGCAAGCGCGACTACGATATTATGGCTGGCTGGCAACAGGCCAAGTATAGCCCCGACCGCGAGGTCTGGCCGACACCAGCAGGCTCGAATGTATGGCCTGAGGAGTAGCTCCTGCTATTCGCAATATACGAGCAGCCTGGGAGGCAATAAGAATGGCGCAACGCCCCAACATCTTGATTATGGTATCT
>JALGTU010000089.1 GCA_029821195.1 Candidatus Zipacnadia bacterium | reverse complement strand
GCCAGTCCCTTCCACTGTTGCGTGGGCAGCAGATCGCCGCCGGCCAGACGCTGTTTGGCCTCAGTAATGGCACCTTCATATTGTGGCAGGTACTGCTCGCCGGCAACCAGCATTTCGTCGGTCATCTGCCAGATTTCAGGCGGCGTGCAGATTGCTCCGGTCAGCGGGTCCATCATCATGGCCTGGCGCAGCAGAGCACCGTCGCCGTGGACGGCAGCTTCCACGGCCAGGCGCTGTGCGTTGATACTGGCATTGCAGACCGCGGCCGGGCCCAGGGGCAGAGCGCCGACAATCGGAATGCTGATGCCGTTGGCGTCAACATAGCCAGGCACCTCCACGATGGCATCCTCGGGCAGGTTGGTGATGCAGCCCCCATTGCGCACATTGAAGTGCCCGCGGTAGACCCGTCCGGTCTCCAGTGCTTCGATGATGTACGAGGCGTGCTCGCCGCTGCGTTTCTCGGGATCAAACGTCCACGGGGCTTCCTGCATCCACTTGGGGAAATTCCGCTCGAACTCGTCGCGCGTCTCCATACAGATGCGCAGGTAGCCCCCGGTTTCACCGCCGATCCACGAGTCGGTATTGATCCACTGCAACGCCTGCTCGCCGCGCTTGCGATACCAGGGCAGGTACTCGCTCAGGTGCCCGTTCGACTCGGTGCTGAAGTAGCCAAAGCGGCGAAGCATATCTATGCGCAGCTTCTCGCTCTGGCTATACTCGGGATGATTCTCGAAGGCCTCCAACAGCTTGCCGGTCATATCCTCGCCCTGGTGCTTGACGCTGATGTACCACGTCTGGTGATTGATGCCAGCGCAGATGATGTCAACTTCTTCGACCGGCAGCCCCAGTACCTGGGCAATCTGCCGGTGCCCGAACGCCACCCCGTGGCACAAGCCCAGCATCCTGACCCCGTGACCGTACTCAGTGCAAGCCCAGGTATTCATCGCCATCGGGTTGGAGTAGTTCAGGAAGAGGCAATCCGGCGCACTGACCTCGCTGATGTCCCGGCAGAACTCCAGCAGCGCCGGTATGCCCCGCTGGGCGTACATTATCCCGCCCGGCCCCAGTGTATCCCCGACGCACTGGTCCACACCGTACTTGAGCGGGATCTCGATATCAGTCTGGAACATCTCCAGCCCGCCCACCCGTACGACCGATACGACGTAATTGGCATTCCGGACCGCCTCGCGGCGATTCATAGAGGCCGTGATGTTCGCCGGTAGGCCGGCTGCCTCGACATCGCGCCGGCAGAGCTGGGAGACCATCTCCAGGTTCTTCTCATCAATGTCAACGAATGCGAACTCAGTATCCTGAAGCTCCGGGACACAGAGAATATCCCGTACGAGCTTGCGGGTGAACGTCAGACTGCCCGCCCCGATGATTGCTACCCTGACAGCCATGTCGGTTCCTCCGTATGTTCGAGAGCGCTCACTTCTCAATTCCCCGGCGTGCGGGGACGCCCTCGGTGTAGTAGTGCTTGACTTCGCGCATCTCCGTGACCAGATCGGCTGCGTCAATCACCCGCTGGTCGGCTCGCCGCCCCGTTATCACCAGCTCAACGTGCTCAGGCCGCGACTCGACGACTGCCAACAGGTCCGCCACGGAGAAAAGTCCCAGGTACACCGCGATATTGGCCTCGTCAAGTATGACCAGCGGGTACTCACCGGAAGCCACGATCCGCTTGACCTGCGCCAGACCCTCCTGCGCTGCACTGATGTCCTCTTCCGCTGGCTCGCCGCGGATGAAGCCGCCCCGGCCGTACTGCTTGACGGTGATTAGGTCGGACAATCGGTCGAGGGCGGCCAATTCGCTGGACCTCATCCCCTTGGCAAACTGGGCAATGAACACTCTAGCCCCCGCGCCGGCCGCCCGCAGCGCTAATCCGAGGGCAGCAGTAGTCTTGCCCTTCCCCTCGCCGGTATATACTTGAACGTAGCCGCGTTCCCAGGGCGCTTCGCTCGAATTCATATCCTCTTCCCTACCTTGTCTTTTATTACAAGAGCCGATGTAGTCACAACGCCTCGCACCCCTGTGACCAATCTTCGCTAGATCACCCCGTCATCCCCGATATCCCTGTTCTCAAAGAAGCTATCCTGGCGAACCGAGGGCATCGAGACTTCCAGAATCAGTGCCGGGCCAATGCCAGTGAAAGAATGGCCCGTTCCCGGCGGCATCGTCAGCAGGTCGCCCTCGTGCATAATTTGCTCATCATCCCCCACCTGCATACGAATGGCACCCTTGAGCACGAAGAAGGTCTCGTGCTTGACGCGGTGCTGGTGATAGGGGCAGGTCTGCCCGGGGAAGACGAATAGGAACTTCCCGCAGTAGCCGTACTGCTCCTCGTTAGCCACCCAGAATTCGGTCTCGCCAATCTCCCGGAACCGGCCCAGGCCAAAATCGAGCGGGAGCGGCTCGACCTGCGGCATAGTAAGCCCCCACTCGGCTAGCTGCTCCCCGATAGCCGCCAGCGCCTGCGCGCGCTCCGGCCCGTGCAGTTCCACGTCAGCATACTTGGCCATGGTTGGCTCCCTTCCCGGCACGGTTCATACACCGTTAGCGCAAAAATAGCTGTTACCTGCCCTCTTGTCAAGGCGGCTCGCCGCCGGCACACCCTTCGCTGCTTGACAGTGCCTTCCCGGCGCGTGATATAATGACGTATCACCGCCGCACCGATTCTGTTCCACGACAAGCAGGAGATTCAGCTATGGCCTTGCCAGCCGACTACTGGGCATCTATTGATGCCGGCAGTATTCCCCACCTCGTCACCCAGACCGTTCCCGGCCCCAAATCCGAGGAGCTAAACGCGCGGGGCATGGCCCACATGATCGGCTACTCCAGCCAGGTCCGGCTTTGCCCGGTTGTCTTCGAGAAGGGCCACGGAGTGACGCTGACTGACGTGGACGGCAACGTCTACATTGACTTTTCCAGCGGCATTTACGTGACTACGCTGGGCCACTGCCATCCCAAGGTCACCGAAGCAGTGGTGAATGCGGTGCAGAGCTTGATGAACTGTCACGACTTCAACACGCCGGTGAAAGTGGCACTGCTGGAGAAACTGGCGGAGATCCAGCCGTGGGACCTGACCGGAATCCAGCTCTACGACAGCGGCACGACCGCCGTGGAAGCCGGCCTACGCGTCTGCCGGGCGGCGACCGGCAGGTTCGAGTTCATCTCCTGTTTTATGGACTTCCACGGCAAGACCGGCCACGCGGTCAGCCTGGGCAAGATGACTCCCGCCAACGGTCCGGGCCGGAGCCAGGGCTTTTATATGGTCCCGCGGCCCTACCCGTACCGCCCTATGTTCACCAAAGCAGACGGGAGCATAGATACCGACGCCTACCTGGATTTCTACGACCAGTTCATCAATAATGCAACCACCGGCAATATCGCGGCGTTCGTGCTGGAGCCGGTGCAGGGCTGGGGGGGCTCGGTCTTCCCGCCGGACGATTTCTTCCCCAAGCTGCGCCAGTTCTGCGACGAGCGCGGGATTCTTCTGATGGCCGACGAGGTCCTCACGGGCATGGGTCGCACCGGCAAGCATTTCGCTATGGAACATTGGGACACCGCCCCCGACGTGGTGACGGTGGGCAAGGGCTTCGGCAACGGCTTCCCCGTCACTGCCATGCTGGTTTCGGATAAGTATAAAGAGAGCATCAACCAGATCTCGGCATCCACCAGCTACGGCGGCAACCCGATGGCCTGTGCGGCGGCCCTGGCCAGCCTCGAGGCTATGGAGGAAGAGGGCCTGCTGGAGCACGCTCTGAAATTGGGCGACTACTTCACCCAGCGCATGACCCAGCTCAAGGACGCTCACCCGATTGTCGGCGATGTGCGCGGGCTTGGCTGCCTGCTAGGCATCGAACTGGTCAAGGACCGCGCCACCAAGGAGCCTTTCGAGGAGGCGGGCAAGCTGGTCTACCAGCGCGCCTTCGGGAAGGGCCTGGCGTGGGTACCCGCCGGACATATCCTGCGGATGTCACCGCCCATCGTAATGAGCCAAGAGATCGCGGCCCAAGGGATGGAGATCATCGAAGAATCCATCGCCGAGGTCGAGCAGGAATTCGGCTCTGCTTATCTCACCTTTGATATCGGCACCACGGCGCTGAAGACCGCGCTGATTGACGAAGCCGGGCGGATGCTGGCCGTGCACACTGCCGAGTATACGCCTCAGACGCCTCAATCTGACTGGGCGGAGATGGACCCCGACGCGTACTGGGCAGCCGCGGTCGCCAGCACGCGTGCGGTGTTTGCCGAAGCGAGCACTGATCCCTCAGGAATCGCTGCAATCGGCTTCAGCTCGCAGGGACAAACCTTCGTTCCCCTTAGCGATACGGGAGAAGCTCTCCACGACGCTATTGTCTGGATGGACAACCGCGCGCAGGAGCTTGCCGATGCGTGGGAGGCCCGGTGGCTGACGCGGGAGGAATACCGTCGCATCAGCGGCTATCCGTGGATCCCGGCAGGCCTGACCCTCTTCAAGATCGCGTGGCTGGCCCAACATGCCCCGGCAGCGCACCGCGCGGCGAAGTTCCTGTGCCTGCCCGATTACCTCATCTATCGGCTCACCGGCGAGACGGCTACCGACTACAATATCGCTCAGATGAGCGGTCTGTACGATATCCAGGCGCGCACCTGGGCACCGCAACTGCTGGCGGCAGCGGGCATCAGTGCCGAACAACTGCCGGACGTACATCCCCCGGGAACAGTGGTCGGACGGATGCGAACGCAGACGGCTGACGAGTTGGGCGTCCCCGCCGGGACACCGGTCTGCGTTGGGGCCAACGACCAGCTTGCCGGGGCTATCGGCGCGGGCAATGTCCGGCCCGGCTTGGTGACCGAGACCACCGGCACCGCGCTGACGGTGATCGCGACTACCGCGTCGCTGCTGGACGACGAGCGTATGTACGTAGGCATTCACGCGGTGCCGGGCCTGGCCTACGCTATGCCGTTCGGCAACACTTCGGCAATCGTCCTGAAGTGGTTTCGCGACCTGTGTGAGCCGGACACAGACTACACCGAGTTTCTGGCCGAGGTAGTAAACGTCCCAGCCGGCTGCGACGGACTGAGTGTCCTGCCCCATTTTTCCGGCACCGCCTCCCCCACCTTCAACCCGCACGCCCGCGGCGCAATCGTAGGGTTGACGCTGGGCCACGGCCGGGCGCATATTGCCCGGGCAATCATGGAGTCCTGCGCGTGTCTACTCCAGGAGCTGCTCGAACCGATTCGGGCGCATAATATCGAAGTCAGCAGCGTCCGGACGCTCGGCGGCGCCGCCCGCAGTGATTTGTGGCTGCAGATGAAGGCCGACCTGCTGGGCATCCCCGTCGAGCGTCCTGCCTGCTCCGAGGCGGCGTCGCTGGGCGCAGCGATACTGGCGGCGACCGGCATCGGCCAGTTCGAGTCAATCGCTGAGGCCGCCGACAGCTGGTACCGCACCGATCGCGTTTTCGAGCCGCAGACAGGGATGTACGAAGTCTATCGCGAAGTCTATGCTCGCTATCTGGACATTTATCAGCGGCTTTACGATTAGCCTGCTTGGCGAGGGGATCACTATGGACACACTCGGCGTTGGCATAATTGGCTTCGGCTTCATCGGCAAGGTACATGCTTACGGGTACCGGAACATCCCGCTGTACTACGACCCGGTGCCGGTAAAGACCAAGCTGGTTGGCGTAGCGACCTCCCATCCGGAGACGGCCACGAAGGCGACAGAGCAGGGCGGCTTCGAATTCGGCACCGACGACTGGCCGGAACTGATCGCGCGCGATGACATCCAGATCATCAATATCTGCTCGCCCAACAGCCTCCACGCCGACCAGCTCGTCGCCGCGATGGCTGCGGGCAAGCACATCTACTGCGACAAGCCGCTGGTGGTGACGGAGGAGGAGGGCCGGCGTGTCGAAGAAGCGATGCAGAACTGGTCGGGCATCGGGCAGATGACGCTGCAGTACCGCTTCTATCCGGCGACACTACGCGCCCGGCAGCTCATCGAAGAAGGCTTCCTGGGCGACGTTACCAGCTTCCGCGCCATCTACCTGCACTCGGGCAGCGTTGACCCCAACAAGCCAATGGGCTGGAAGCAGCTCAAGTCCGAAGGCGGCGGGGTACTCCAGGACCTCGGCTCTCATGTCGTGGACCTGATGGACTACCTCATCGGGCCGTTCGCCAGTGTGCTTACCGAAACTCGCATTCTGTATGAAAAGCGCCCCAACCAGCAGGGCCAGATCGTCCCCGTCGAAGCCGATGACCACTTCGTGATGATGGTCAAGCTGCCCAGCGGCGCGCTGGGCTTGATCGAAGCCTCCAAGATCGCCACTGGCGCCGAAGACGAACTGCGCTTCGAGATTCACGGCGACCGGGGGGCCCTGCGCTTCAACCTGATGGATCCCAACTACCTGGAGGCCTACGATCTGCGCGAGCCGGAGGGACCAATTGGCGGTCAGCGCGGTTGGCGGAGGATCGCGACTGTCCAACGCTACGAGAAGCCCGGCGGCTTCCCCGGGCCCAAATTCGGCATCGGCTGGATCCGCGGGCACATGCACTGCCTGTATAACTTCCTGAACGCGGTCGCTACAGGCCAGCCGCCCCAGCCGTCGCTTGAGCGCGGCCTGGAGCTACGCCGCATGCTGGCAATCGCCGCCGAGTCGGCAGCCAGCCGCACCTGGCAGCAATTATAGAGGGCAGACAATACCCCCGACAGGCGAGACGCCTGTCGTACCGAATGGACGGATGGAGGAGCGCAATGTCCTACCTGTTCCGCGACCAGTCATCTGTGACGCTCCACGAGCACCTGGACAGCAATTCGCTTATCATTCTGCCCGTCGGTACGACCGAGGAGCACGGGCCGCACCTGCCTGTGGACACCGACGCCCGCATCGCCGAGGCGTACGGCCAGCGCCTGGCTGAGGCGCTCGCACCCCAGATACCGGTCCTGCTGATGGACACAATCCGCTACGGCTACTCGATGAAGATAATGCAGCAGTGGCCCGGGACGGTGGTGGTACGCACTCGCGTGCTTATGGATTACGTCTTCGATGTATGCCGGTCGGTGCTCGATATGGGCTTCACCAAGCTGGCGATTCTCGACTGCCACGGGCACCACCGCGGACTGCTCAGCACCGTGAGCCGCGAGCTGTGCGATGCCTGTGACAAGGCCGTCGCTATCCTCAGCCCCGCTCGATTGTCTCAGGAGGCCTACGATGCGGCGCGCAAGTCCAAGCAAGGCGGCTCAATCCACGGCGGCGAGTGGGAAACCTCGCTGCTGCTGCATATAAGCCCCGAAGCTGTAGATATGACTAAGGCCAGCGACGAGGATATGATGCGTTACCACTCCGAGTTTGTCGCTGGCGACGGCTTCCAGGGCCGCCAGCAGGTAAGCTGGTCCACCTGGTACATCCAACCCAGCAAGTCCGGCATCTACGGCGACCCGACCGTGGCCAGCGCCGAGACCGGCAAGCTCGTTATGGACGCGGCCGTACAAAACGGCGCCCGCTTTCTGAAGGAATACTGGGACAGAAAGCAGAAGACTGAGAGTGCCGCTCAGTCGTGAGCTGGCTAATGACAATTCGACGGTTCTTGAGGTGAACCGCTCGCAATACGCCCTATTTGCATCACTGCTCATATCAAATCGCCGTATAATGGAGGACAAGACGCGATGATGACCCCAGCTCAACTGCGCGACAAACTGCGCGGCCCTGTCGTAGCCATGACCACCCATTTCAAGGATGATTACTCACTCGATCTGGAGGCAATGCACCGGCTCACTGAGTTCTACGTGGCGAGCGGCATTCCCACCGTGATCGTCGCCGGCAGCACCGGCGAGTTCTACTCGCTGACCGACGATGAGCGGAAAGCAGTGCAGAAGGCAGTCGTCGAGACCGCCGCCGGCCAGATGACCGTCATCGCCGGCTGCGCCCATTCCGGCACGCAACTGACCATAGATATGGTCAGGTACGCGGAGAGTATCGGTGCCGATGGCGCGATGGTTACGCCGCCGTACTACACGTATTCCGGCTTCGAGGGCCTGAAAACCCACTACGACCTGATTACCCAGGCCACGGACATCGGGATCGTTGTCTATTTCAGCGGTGCGGTGCTCCACCAGGTTGCCGACATTCTCGCCAACCCGCCGATGATGTTGGACCTGATCGAGGCCGGCAACGGACACATCTCCGCCTTCAAGGACGCCTCGGCCAACTTCGCATTTCACCGCGACGTCAACCAGCTTCTGCGCGGCCAGGTTGCCGTGATGGGCAGCGCCGGGATGAACTACGCTCTGTGGGGGTGGACGTTTGGATTGCCCTGCTTCCTGACCGGCCTGGGCAATATCTGGCCCCAGTGGGAGATTGATTTCTGGCAGCACCTGGAGAACGGCGAGCGGGCTAAGGCCGAGCAGATCGTGGTGGAAAAAGACCTGCCCTACCTGCGGGTGACCAAGGCGACGGGGCGCTACTGGGCGTGTCTGAAAACACTCCAAGATTTGGTCGGGCTGCCCGGCGGGCCGATGCGCCCACCCCTGCTGGACTGCACCCCCGAGCAGCGTGATTCGCTGCGCAAAGCGTGCACCGAAATCGGCCTGCTGGACTAATCGGCGGCCGTGGCTGGAGTGTATATTGTGCTAGTACAATAGTACAGTCCGAGGTGAGGCTATGAAGATCACTGGCCTGAAAACCTTCTTGATCAACGAGGGCCAGCGGGTGCCGTTCGGCACCGGCTGGGCTAAGAACTGGGTCTTGGTCAAGATCTATACCGACGAGGGACTCGAGGGCCTGGGTGAAGCTTTCGGCACGGGCAAAGCCAAGACCACTGAAGCAGCCCTGTATGAGTTCGAGCGCTGGCTGACGGGGCAAGACCCCACCGAGATCATTCGCAACTGGCAGACGATCTATCGCGGCTCGCGCTACCCACTCGGTACTGCGACGATGGCGGCGCTTAGCGCCATCGAGCAGGCGCTGTGGGATATCTCGGGCAAAGCTTGCGGGCTGCCCGTCTACAGAATGATTGGCGGGCCGTGCCGGGATAAGATCCGCCTCTATGCTAGCGGGTACCTGGCCCAACCCCAGCATTTCGACAAGGCGGGCCCGGACCTGGTCGCAGCCTGCCACGCCACAGTAGCTGCGGGCTTCACCGCGGTGAAGTTCACCCCGCAGCCCGACGACTACCAGGCCAAGTCACCACCCCAGATATTGCGAGACGCTATCGAGCGCGTCCAGGCGGTCCGGGAGGCGGTTGGCGGCGACGTGGATATCTGTCTGGATTACCACGGGCGCAGCTTCAGCCCCGTGGAGGCCATCAAGCTGGCGCGGGCCATCGAGCCGTACAATATCTTCTTTCTGGAAGAGCCGGCGCTGACCGAGGCTCCAGACTCGCTGGTGGAAGTCAAGCTGAAGACGACCATACCGATAGCGGGAGGCGAAAGGTGTATCAGCAGGGACCGTGTGCGCGAGATCCTGGAGAAGCGAGCTGTGCACATCATTCAACCCGAACCAACCGCCAACGGCGGCATCCTAGAGACGATAAAATGGGCGGCGCTGGCTGAGCTATACCACATCGTAATCGCGCCGCATCAAGCGTGCAGCCCGGTCTCATTGATGGCCTGCGCCCATATTGATGCCTGCATCCCCAATTTCCTCATCCAGGAGTGCAACGTGGATGTTGACGCGCCGATCCTGAGTGAACTGTTCACCGGCCTCCCCGTGATCGAAGACGGCTACCTCAAGCTGCCCGACCGGCCGGGGCTGGGTATCGAACTGAACGAGGAGGCCGCCGGGAATTACCCCTACAAACCGTACGACCGCCCCGTTATTATCGAGGCTGACGGCGCCATCGGGCTGGAATAGGAGGCTGGCTTGGTGATATATCGCACGCTGGGTCGAACCGGGCTGAAGGTATCGCTGCTGGGGATGGGCACTGGAGGCCACGATCCCCTGGGGCAGAAGAGCGGGCGGACCGAGGCGGAAATGCATCGGCTGCTGCACGGCGCCTTTGATCTGGGCATTAACCTCTTCGATACCTCGCCGGGCTATCTGGCCAGCGAACTGATTCTGGGCCGGGCGCTGCAGGAGCTGCCCCGCGAGGAGTTCGTGGTTTCCACCAAGTTCGCCCTCGTGACCGAAGACCAAGACGGCAATCCAACCTATACTGGTGCCGACGAAATCCGCGCGACTGTCGCGGCCAGTTTGCGCCGCCTGCACCTGGATACAATTGACATACTGTTGATTCAGGCACCTGCCGCACGGTACTACGAGCATGTCATGTCCGAACAGATCCCGGTCCTCCAGGCACTGCAGCAGGAGGGCAAGTTCCGGTACCTGGGTTCCAGTGAAGTGTCGCGCGTGGATGGCGCCCACGAGTGGCTGCGCAAGTCGCTGCCGGCGAATCTGTACGACGTGGTGATGGTGGCGCACAATATGCTTAACCAGTCCGCCCAACGCCACGTCTTCCCGTACTGCATCAAGCACAATATCGGGGTGCTGAATATCTTCACCGTGCGGAACCTGTTCTGGGACCCGCGGCGGCTGGGCGATGTCATCGCCGACCTCAAGGCGCACGGCGTTCTGGCACAGGATACAGTCCCCGATGACGACCCGCTGGGCTGGCTGCTCGAGGATTCTGGCATCGAGTCGCTGGTGGAAGCCGCATATCGCTACGCCGCCTACACCGAAGGCGTGACCACCGTGATGTGTGGTACCATCGAGTTACACGAGCTTGAAGAGGACGCACAGATCATCGAAAAGGGCCCACTGCCGCCCGACAAAGTGGCGCGGCTCGAGCAGACCTTCGGGCATATTGCCGAAGCAATCGGCAACTGAGCAGCAAGTTCCCACGACGAGTGCTCCCCGGCGGGAGCCTGCTCCACCGGTGGCCGAGGCATCTACCGTTCAGGGAGAGCGATATGAAGATTGATTTTGCACCAGACAAGTGGACATTTTCGGGTGGTCGGTGGGAGATCAGCCCCGATGTAGAGATCCGCGACATCGTCCACCGCGACATCTACACGCCAGCGCAGGAGCCGGGCTGGGTGGCCTGGCCCCAGGTCTGGAAAGAACCGGACGGGACGATCCGGGTCTTCTTCGCCGAGGCCCGTGGCGACGTCTATCAACTGCCGATGGAACTCGATGAGCCGGAATCAGGCGTCGGTGTGCACGAACTGCGCAGCACCGACTGCGGCGAGAGTTGGGAAGATGTGGGGTGGCGCACTCGGCTGCCCGGACAGGTGCCCCAGGAATGCTACGGTTGGTGGATGGACCCGCTGTTCGTCCTGTCGCTGCGCGACGGGCGGCTGCTCGCGACTTGCCTGGGCAAAGACCCCACACAGAGCTTCCCCAGAGAGATATTCACCCGATACGACCCAGCTTGGCTGAGCTTCACCCCTCCGGGGGTTACCGGCCGCTGCGAGTTGCAGCTTGAAGAGGGGGAAATGCCTGTCCAGGTCCCCCACATCATTCAGTCACGGGACGGCGAACGGTGGGAGACCGTGGCGGCCTTCGACAGCCCAGCATACGCCGGTGTGGGCCGGCTGACCTCGCTGCTCGAACTGCGCGACGGGACGATCATTGCAGCCGGGGGGCGCGGCTCACACGGACTTCCTTCCCCCGCACCACACGACACTACTATCATCATCGAGTCAACCGACGGGGGGCACACCTGGTCCGAGCCGATCATCGTCTACCCCACCGACGGCGCAACCTCTTCGGAGCACAACGTATCGGCGGAGACCTCGCTGGTCGAGTTGAGCGACGACGGCCACGTCCTGCTGGTGCAACGTCGCAACAGCCCCCAACCCGGGCAGGGCCGGCGCATCACGCTGAAACTGCGCCGGCGCGGCCCGGGAGCGTGGGACAGACAGGAAGTGCCCAACCCCTTCCGAGGCGTCCGGCACCCCGCATTTCTACGCTGCGCGGACGGTACCATCTGGCAATGGGATAGCGACGGCCGTCACTACGTCTCCTTCGACGACGGCCAAACCTGGCAGGCCCACCGCATCGCGCCGAGCTACTACGGAAAACTGGTACAGGCCAACGACGGCCGGATCATCAATATCACCCAGGCCAACATCGCCGACCGGCCCTTCCCGCACATCCACGACGCCCGCTTGCGGATGACGCGCTTCGCGTATGACCGCAGCGATGTCCTCGCACAGAATGAAACCGCCGGTCCAGCACTGGCGATCGTACCCAGCCTGCAGGTGAAAGATTTCTCGGCCCGCGTCTTTGCGCGCGTGGACAAGTGGTCGGCGCTGGCCTTTCGCATCCAGGATGAAGCGAACTACTACGCTTTTGCCGTGCGCATTCTCCCGGAGGAAGAGGGCGCGGGTCTGCAGGGCAAGGATACCGAGCGGCGCCGGGGAATGGTCACGCTGGGCAAGATGGAAAACGGCCAATTCCGGTTCCTGGTGCAGCGTGAGGCCTACGGCGGACTGACGCCGGGCACCTGGGTGCAGATGCAGGTAAAGATCGAGGGCAACCGGCTGATGGGCGCATTCCTGGAGGACGCGGACCGGGCCGCGACTTATACACAGATACGCGACGACACCTTTGCCGCGGGCGGGCTGGGCGTTATGACATTTGACTGCCCCGGCGCATTCAAGCGCCTGGAGATCTGGGATCAGCCGCGCGAGATCCGGGGAAACTGGGTTGATACCTCAGTGCCCCCACATCTGCCGGAATCGGGCCCTGGGGGAGGCCTGGAGCGCAACCGCAGCGTGTTCTGGTGGTAGTATGAGGCCGGGCAACGGCCTGTGCGCCTTGAGCTGCAATACCAGGAGGAGGATAGCAATGTCCCGTACACTGACCTACCTGTCGCGTGCCGATGTCGAATCAGTTGGCCTTACTATGCCCGAGGTAATCAGACTTGTCGAGCAGGCCTTCGTGGAGAAGGGCACGGGGCGGGTGGAGATGCCGCCCAAGCCCGGCATTCATCCCTACGGCGACGCCTTCATCCACGCTATGCCTGCATACCTCTCAGAGATAGGCGCAGCAGGCATCAAGTGGGTAGGCGGATTCCCGGACAATCTCGATCGGGGCCTACCCCAGATTACCGGCCTGCTCATCCTTAACGATCCCGAGACCGGCCTGCCGCTGGCAGTGATGGACTGCACCTGGATCACCGCGATGCGTACCGGTGCTGCCACCGCCGTGGCCGCGAAGTACCTGGCCCGGTCTGACAGCACAACCGCGGGCATCCTGGGCTGCGGTGTCCAGGGCCGCACTAATCTTGAAGCACTCAGCCATGTGCTGCCCGAAATTGAGCACGCCAATGCCTATGACGTTGTCGCCAATCGCAGCACGGCGTATGCGCAAGAAATGAACGAGCGGCTGGGCATTGACGTGAAGCCTGTGGCCAGCCCTGAAGAGGCGGTCAAGGACCGAGATGTGGTGGTAACTGCCGGTCCGGTTGTCAAGATCCCCCACGCCACCATCAAAGCGGGCTGGGTGGCGCCCGGAGCGTTCGCTTCGGCGGTAGACTTCGATTCATACTGGGAGGGGGAAGCTCTCGCCGAGTTCGATCTACTTGCCACCGACGATCTGGCCCAGTTTGCCTATTACTACGAGGTCGGTTATTTCCAGAGCACACCCCCGCCTTACACCGACCTCGGCGAGATTGTCACTGGCGCTAAGCCCGGGCGCACCTCGGCTGAGCAGCGCACCATGACCATGAATCTGGGGCTGGCCATCGAAGATATGATCACCGCTAAGCATATCTACACGCTGGCCACACAGCGAGGCATTGGAATCAAGCTCCCGCTGTAGCCTCAGGCGTACTTGGCGAGAGCAGGAGTCGCGCCGAAGAGGTCGCCTGGCCGCCATCAGTTGAACTTGATCGCCTCAAATCCAGCCATCTCTACCACTAGCTTCCTCCCAGAAGCCGGGCTGCTGCAGTGCAGCTTGAGCTGGACAATACGGCGCAGATCGAGGCTGGCGGTCGGCGCCGACCACCACTCCCATTTCAAGTCCTCGAACAACAGAAGGCCGGGCTGGTCCGGGGATATGGGCACGTTCACCTGCCAGCAGGCACCCGCCTGGTCGGTCAGGCCCAAGCTTAAGGTCAGGTCCATGTCGTTGGGGCGGGGTGTCAGGTCAAAGCGGAGGCCATCGAAGGACGAGAGGTCCACCGGCGGGTCGAATCTCGCGATTAGCTCCGCCTGGCGCGGGCTATCATCGTCAGAACGCGCCACGACGCGCAGGCCGTGACGAGCGCCGGTGCGCCTGACAGTAGCCGTCCCCTTATCGTCCGGCACCTCGACTTGCCAACGCGACGGGTCATCCAGGCCCAGCGCCCAGCACCGAGCGGGATCCAGAGAGCCGGGGTCCCGCCCGAAGTAGCTGACCGAAGGGGCTACCGACGTGTTCGGAAACTCCCCGCGGACGAAGAGCTTGAGTGGCCCGAGCGCATCCCCAGTCGGCCACAACTGGCAGGTGAAGCTCTCGCGTCCCATTGGCTCCAGCTCCACCTCATGCCTGCCGTCGGTCACCTGCCACCCGTGAGGCGGTATCACCTCCACCAGCCCGCGGGTCGGCGTCTCCTCATCGAAGTTGTACACGTCTACTGTGAACTCGATTGGTTCCAGGCCAGCGATCACGTACCAGTTTCGCCACTTATGGATCGGCAGATCACAGTGCCCGGCAAGCACAACGCGCGAGGGCTTCAGCGGTGAGCGCTGACCCTGGGGGGGAGGGGTTTCGGTCAGGGCTTTCTTCAGGCGATTGCCGACGTCGAGGACGTACACCGCGTCAGGCCCGAGCGTGATTACCGCTTCGCCGCCGGTCACAGGTACTGTCCGCTCCGCGCCGAATAGGTTGGCCATCTGCAGCGCCGGGCGCTCAGTCGGAATCGTCAGCGACGCCTCGTCATCTGCCCAGGCGACCACCACATTACCTTTCGGAGTCGAGAAGACGTGGGCGTCGCACGGGGCAGCAGTGATCAGCCGCCCCAGGTAGGTAGACTCGCCCAGGATATTGGCAGCGGCGGAGAGAGCGACGAAGGAGGGATAGGGGGTCATATCAGGACGCAGGAACCCGAACTGCACGTCACCCTCTCGGCGATCGGGCAGCATGAAGAAGACCTTCTCGACCCCGGCGGCCAGCGCCAGGGGTACGGCCTGGGCCACGTACCGAGCAGCCCGCTGCTGCTCGCCACGCCCCAGGAGGCGTTTATCCGGGCCCTCCGAAGGCCAAAAC
>JALGTU010000088.1 GCA_029821195.1 Candidatus Zipacnadia bacterium | reverse complement strand
CAGCAGCAGGAGCAGCTAAAGGACAGCGAAGAAGGCATAGATGACCCCCCTCTTCAATCATTGAAGAGGGGGCTTCAGTCAATGAACCCCGGGGTGCAAACAGTGAAGAGGGCCCCCGCAATCGCTGAAGAGGACCCCCTCCAATCATTGAAGCCTAAAGAGAAAAACAAGAAAGATAAAAATGTAAACTACAACAACAATTCACCCCACACTGTTGTTGATGATTATAAGAACCATCAACAGCTATACGACACCCTCCGCGACCTTGGTGTGCATCACCGAACAGCAGATGCCCTGGTGAATAACCACCCCCCGAAACAGATCGCTGTTGTACTCAACTACCTCGCCAAGCGCCTCGAGCAGGGCTGGCAGCCTAAAGAAAGTGCAGCAGCGTGGCTAGTTGCGGCAATCAGGGAGGGGTATGAACTCCCGGAAGCCCCCGATGCGACTGCGAGGCAGCAAAAAGCTGAGCAAAGCACGAAGCTTGCAGCAGAGATTGAGCAAGAGCGCCAGGAGCAAACCGAGTTCTTCTACAAGCAGCGGGAAGCACGCCTGGAGGAGCTTGGCATAAGTCCAGCGGTTGATGATGTCTGGCAGCAGGTGCAGAAGGTGCTGCGTGAGCAGGAAAGCTGGTCACCTGCTCTGCACCTCGCCTTCCTCGCCGAGGTCTCCGAAGAAAGGGCGACGATCGTCTGCGACCAACGAGTAGTCCACCAGCGCCTAAGCCAGAAGGAACGACTGCAGACGATTAAGCAGGCACTGCACGAGGTGCTGGGGGTGTGGGTGAGTGTCGAAGTAGCGTTGGTGGGCAGCTAACGGTAGACAACACCAGCAACTACTGATCGCTGAACTCCTCTGAGGCCTCATCTCCTTCGGAGTCGGCGCGCTCGCGCCGGGACGACCACCCCTGCAAAACATCCTTGAAGGCGTCCACGGCCGACAGGAGCGAGTCGCCCACTCCGGGTACGGTCAGGATGCGCTCGCCCTCAGCGTCCACGACCAGGAACAGCGGAGTCAGTGTCATACCCCCGCCCCCGCCCCCACCCTCCTGAGGGCTGTCTTGGTCCGTGGTGGAAGTGGTGCCGCTGCCTCCGCCCGCGCCAAAGCCCACTCGCACGTTGACCGCAGGGATGATCACCTTGCCCGCGGCCTCAAGGGGCTCACCGATTACGTTTATTGACTCGGACAGGCTGGCCATGCTGCCCGCGATTGAGTCCAGGAGTCTCTCAGTGTCAAAACCCGACATTGCTACTCATCCTCCTCTGGCGTGGAAGTAACGCGTTCGACGGCGGATGTATGTTGTGCGACGCGCAGCGACTTCACAACGGCGCGGGGCCGACCCTCGACGAGCACGCGCAGTCCCGCTACGGCGGCAAGCACAAGGGCAATGCGATAGCGCACGCGCACCCGGCGGGTGCCGGTATCACCAAGCTGGAACTCGAGCGGGCCCCAGGTACGCCGGCCCACAAGATTGCGAAGCGCGGAATCAGCGAGTTGATTCTGAGTGGGGGCCTCGACGTCAATGGAAAAGTAGCGCGCGCCCCAGAAAAGCTCGTGCGCCGTCTGGCCAAGCGCCAGCAGCAGCCCCAGGAGTTGCTTCGCGTTAATCGCGCGGAAGAGGCTAAAACGCGGTAGCCGCCAAGCTCGGCGGGGACGCTGTACCCCAACCGAGTCTTCAGTCGGCTCGGGTTTAGGTTTGCTGGGCTTTTTGCTGCGCCAAGGAATGAGGAAAAAGCGGCCGCGCACCTCGGTCTCGGGCCGCTGACGGAAGGTAAGACCGCCCCACCACCCAAGCCTTACCGTGGCCTGGCCGGCCGCGGAATCGTACTCGACCGCAGCCTCGCCGATCCAGGGGAGAATCAGCAGCAGGAGTACGCCGCCGAGTAGCAAAAGCCCGGGCCCCCAGCCGCCCAGCCAAAAGTAGCCGGCCAGGAAAGCAGCAGCCAGTATCAGCTCGCATACCAGGATGATCAGCGCTACTGCTATAAAGAAACGCATCAGTGTCACAGTCCCCAGGGCGAATAGACCAGAGAGAAGTTCGGCGTGGCGAGCATAAGGTCCTCCGTTGAGGCGGAGAACAGCAGACAATGGCAGATAACAGCAGATAACGGCAGAAACAACCGGGGGGGGTAGGTTAAAAGGGCGGGGAGTGAGTGCCGATAATGAGATAGGAAGATGCCCCGAAGCTGCTGGCGTAGAGCAGGCGGCGCGTAGGGCATTTAACTGGACAACGGGAGTGCGTACTCTCGTCCCGGGCCTCGCCTCTCCCCCCAGGCGAGGCCTTTTACTTTTGGCCGCCTGAATGGTCAACAGGCGAGACGCCTGTCGTACCCAGCGGCGGTCCTTCGACCCTTCGGTAGCCTCAGGACCTGCGGCAGACGGAGCATGGCAACCCAGGCGACGTGGAGGGGAAAAATCAGCGGCGTCCTTAAGTTTAATATCGCAACAGCCGATAAGAAGGTGGACATCTTCTAAATTGCTTCCCGCTACCCGACTGAGTACATCGAGTAACACCGGCTATGACCGTATTCCAATTTTCGCTGGAAACAGCCCTGCGTGTCAGAGCACGCGCAGAGCAAGAAGCAGAAATCGAGTTTGGCAAGGCGCAGCGGGAACTGCGGGCAGCAGAAGAGCAGCTCAGAGAGCTTCAAGCCCGCCTGCTGCGCACAGGCCAAAGACTCCAACAGGAAGCGAAAGCAACTAGCGGGCTAGTGATGCGGGCGTATAGCAACTACTTGCAGAGACTACGACAAGCCATAACCCAGCAACAAGAGATCGTCAGCAGGCGGGAAGAAGAGCAGCAGCAGCGGCGGGAAGTAGTGGTCGAGCGCAGAAGAGAGCGGCAAGTGCTGGAGAAGCTGCGGGAACGGCAGCACCGGGAATTCGCGCGCGACCAGCGCAAAAAGCAGGACAAGCAGCTCGACGAAGTAGCCGCAATGCTCGACGCGCGTAAAGCCACGGCGGAGGCCGCCGAGCAGTGTGAGTATACAGCGGCATAAGCTCAACCACGAGGCATCGAGAGGGGCGGGGCACGACTGCGTAGGGTAGCAAGCATCAAGAACCGAGTAGAAGAGATCAGCACGTGGCTGGACAGCCTCCTGCCGGCAACAACATCATGCGGGGAAGCACAGCGCAGCTTCGGTGAGGTGTTCGGGAGCGCTCGGCTATCACAACGATATGCAACAGCCCGGCAAGTCGGCGTGAGCGGAGCGGGCGGGAAGTACGATGCGATAATCACTGCCGCGGCGGCTGACCACGGGCTGGATGCGGACCTGGTGCACGCAGTCGTTCGTGCGGAATCAGACTATAACCCCTGGTGTAAATCTCGTGCCGGTGCCCAAGGTCTGATGCAACTTATGCCCGGGACCGCAGCGGCGCTGGGAGTGAGTGATCCGTGGGACCCCGAGCAGAATATCCAGGGCGGAACCCGGTACCTCGCCGCCCAGCTAGCCCGGTTCGGCAGCCTGGAACTGGCACTGGCAGCGTATAACGCCGGCCCGGGCGCAGTGAGACGGTACAGCGGGGTGCCACCATACCCAGAAACACAACAGTACGTGGAGCGGGTTGCGCGGTACCTGGAGCAGCGGAAAGAAGCGGGACAATGATAACCCCGTGCCAAACGCTAGATGAGCAGGCAGTTTGTGGCAGCGATTGAATAGCAGATGACGGCGGATAATAAGTAAAGGTGAGTTACGCTTAGGAGGAGTCAGACATCGCAGCAGGGGTAGTAGAGAATCTGGTCTCAGGCAGTGAATTGCTCCGGATCGGCGGTACTGGAGAACAGAGCAAAGACCGCAAGGGTGCGGCCGGGCCGAGCGGAGGGTTCGAACTGGTCATCGCTGCCGTGCTGCAGAACAGCGGCTTCCACCCGGCGCAGTCAGGTGTGGTAAATGCAACTCGCCCGGCCGTAGAAAGCCTGGAGGCGTGCCCCGCGGTAACACAAACCGTGGGCAGCCTCGGACCAGGACGAGGGGTGGGCGCAGCGGCGGAAGCAGGGCAGCAAGTAGGCGGGATGGGCCGACGAAGCAACGCCTCGCTAAGTGGCATGAGCCAGCAGGGCAGGCAGGTAGCGGTGTACTTGCCGGGGATCGAGCTATCCGCGGCAAATGAAGGGCAGCCGGTACAGCAGAGGGGTGGGGTGGACGGGCTAATTGGGAAAAAGGCAGCGGGGGCGGCAGTGACACCCAGGCAGGAAGTAGAAGCAGAGCAGTTGCGCCAGCCGCAACCGGTAGCTCGAGTAGCAGAGGACAGGGTGTTTCAGCCGGCTGAGTACAACATGCTTCCGCAAGCTCAGGGTGAGGCCCCTGGGGCAGGAATGAGGCCGGGGGAACCAGCGCCTGAGAATGCGGCGGGTCGTGAGGCCTGGCAGCAAGCTGATCGAGCGCCGCAAACGCCGATATTGAGGGTAGATGCTGCAGTGGGCGATTCGGTGCGAATAGCATGGACGGCCGAGGGCCGCGGCAGTGCGGAGGGCAGCCAGCCGGTGGGCCCGGTGCCCGGAATTGTGGAGAGTGCAGAGGGAACGGAAAAAGGCAGGGCCGCCACTACTGAGGGCCAGCCGGAAGAGATGGGGGAGGCAGCAGATAGGCCGGGACGGACGTCCGTGCAGCAGCACAGGGCAGATGCAGGGCGAAGACCGGAGGCGGTCAGTCACGGTGTGAGACTGCAGCGGGAGGCAGTGCCCGGGCAAGCGTGGTGGGGGAGAGGTGCAGTTGAGCAGGCGCAGCGCGGGCCGGAGGGGACACGAGTGAGGCCGGGGCAAACGGCGCCTGAGAGTCAGGCGGGTCGTGAGGTCTCGCAGCAAGCAGATCGAGCGCCCCAAACGGCGACAGTGCAGATAGATGCTACAGCGGGCGATTCGGTGCGAGTAGCATGGACGGCTGAGGCCCCCGGTAGTCAGCCTGTGGGCATGGGCCCCGCAACGGTGGCGAGTGGCGAGGGCAATCAGCAAGGAGTGGGGGAGGCAGCAGATACGGCACGCCAGGTGCTGGTTCAAGAGGCTGAGCAGGGGCCTCAGGGGAGAGGAGTGACGCCGAGGCAACCGGCGCTTGAGAATGAGGCAGGTCGGGCGGCTTGGCGGGAAGCCGGCCAAGTGCGCCAAACGCCGACATTGCAGATAGATGCTATGCCGGGCGATTCGGTGCGAGTAGCATGGACGGCTGAGGGCCGCAGCAGTGCGCAGGGCAGTGAGTCGGCGGGCACGGCGCCAGGAACGGTGGCGAGTGGCGAGGGTAAGACACAAGGAGTGCAGGAGACAGCAGATAGGCCAAGTCGGGCGCGGGTGCAGGAGCACAGAGCAGGTTCGGGGGGAAGGCCGGCGGCGGTCAGTGACGGTGTGAGACTGCAGCGGGAGGCAATACCCGGGGAAGCGCGGCGGGGGAGAGGTGTAGTTGAGCAGGCGCAGGACGATGTCGTTCGACAGGGGCAGCCCGGGCCGGAACGAACAGGAGTGAGGCCGGGGCAAGCAGCGCCTGAGAATGCAGCAGTTCGCGAGGTCTCGCAGCAAGCTGATCGAGCACCGCAAACGCCGACACTGCAGATAGACCCTGCAGCGGGCGATTCGGTGCGAGTGGCATGGATGGCTGAGGCCCGCAGCAGTCAGCCTGTGGACATAGGCCCCGCAACTGGGGCGGGTGCTGATGGCAAGGCACAAGGAGTGCAGCAGACAGCAGATACGTCGGGCCGGGTGCTGGCCCGAGAGGCTGAGCAGGAGCCGGAGCGGAGAGGAGTGACGCCGAGGCAAGCGCCGGCTGAGAATGTGGCGGTTCGCGGGGTCTCGCGGCAAGCTGATCGAGCGCCGCAAACGCCGACAGTGCAGATGGATGCTACAGCGGGCGATTCAGTCCGGGTGGCAGGGACGGCTCAGCCCCTCGGTAGTGAGCAGGATAGTAAGCCCGTAAACCCAGCGGTGCGGCAGGCAGTAGACGCGTCAGGCCAGGAGGCGGTCAGTCAGGCCCAGCCCGGGGCGGAGCAGCTGGCCGCGAGGACAGAGGGAACCGCGCCTGAGAATGAGCCGGGGCGTGAGAACATGCGCAAAGGCTCGCAGGAGCCTCAAGCACCGCTGTCGAGGCCAAGGACGGAGCCAGGCAACTCAGGACAGATAGCCCATGCACCAACCGAAGCGAGCACAGCAACTGAGGTGGTAGGGCCGAGGCAAGCCGGGTTGGAGGAGGCCTTGGAGCCGGGGCAGGCCCTGAAGGCTGTGCGGCCCGCCGAAGGAGTAGCGGAGAGATGGACACAGGTGACTTCAGCTGGGGCAGCCAGCCCGAGCGAGGAGAGTACCGGGACAGAGGTGGCGGCCAAGAGCGAGGAAGCGGCAAGCAAAGTACGCGGTGGACAGATCAAAGCAAAGGGCGGCAGCGAGAAGGCACCGCAAGTGATAGTGACCGACCTGGGCTTGGGCAAGCTCGCCCCCGGCGGACAGGCCCGACTGGCTAATGGTCCGGGTAGTGCTGGCGGGATCGCAGAGGCGGCGCAAGTGGCTCACAGCGGACAACAGCAGGTCACCAGTGCGCAATACCAGGTGATTGTGGAGGTAGAAGAAGGACAGTTAGGGCCGCTGCGGCTGGAGGTGGAAATGGACGGCGAGACAGTCCGGGCGGTGGTGATGACGGACAGCGTGGATGCCCGAAAACTGGTTAGATCATGCGAGGCGGCGATCCGAGCGGCGTTGGAGCAACACAACCTGCGAGTTGACTCCTTTGAGGTCGAGCAGACTACCACTAGCACACGGGACTTGGCAGGGACGGGAGGACAGAACGCCCGAGCCGGGGGCCAATCGGCGGGCGCAGGTCCGGGGTCTGGTGGGCTTACTCGCGAGGCGGCCACGGCGTGGCCCTCCGAGCTGGTCAGTACGCGGAACCAGACAGAGGCAGAAGTAGCGAGAGAATGGGGGAGTGGTTGGGAGCATGTAGGGCTGGTGGATTTGGTGGCGTAAAGACAGTGGTTAGTAAACAGATAACGGCATACGGAGGGCCCTTCGGCCCATCGGCAGGCTCAGGGTCTGCGACAAACTCAGCGTGAATTGCGAGGCGGGGCCGGGGAAAGGTAAGCGCAAATGAATGTATCAGCGGTAACAGCAATAGGGCTGAATGAACAGCAGTATGAACGGCAGACAGCGGAGGAGCTCGGTTTCAGTAGCGAGGACTTCATGAAGCTGCTCATCGGCCAGCTGCAGAACCAGGATCCGCTGGAGCCGATGAACGCGCGGGATTTCGTAGCGCAACTCGCACAGTTGCAATCAGTCGCCAAATTGAGCGAGCTGGCAGAAGGGTTCGACAAATTTGGGCAAATGGTGTGGCTGGGGCTGCCAGCTAGCCTGGTGGGGCGGACAGTGATATGGCAGGACGAAGAGGCCATGCGCCAGCAGGGCGAGGTGGAAGCAGTCAGGTTCCGGTCAGGGCAAAAGCGCCCAGGCCAAGCGAACGAGTTGGTTGTGGTGGTGGGAGGGCAGGAAGTCGGCATGGACGAGATTGTCGAGATATGGTGAGCGGGCACGCTGCGGTTCGGCTTCGTGAACAGTATGGACGGATTCAAGGAGGTTAGTAATGCCAGCGGGACGATCTGCGACTCGTGAGATAGGCCCACCCTTCGAACGGACGAGGGAGGGGAATAGCGAGGCGCGCATGCTCACGGTCCAGGAGCGAGTTATGCGGGCGGGAGCCAGGGACTACGGCCTGCAAAACACCTTCGAGCTGATCGCCAGCGAGCTGAATGAGCTGGTGAGTCACGACTATGCGGCCCTACTGAGCTGGCGAGACGTCTACCGGAACCTGCGGGTAGAAGCTACGGCAGGAAGTCGGCCCCATGGACTGGAGCCGGATATGCAACTGCCCATGAGCGCGACAGCAGTGGAGCTGGCCGGCGGGCGGCTGGAAGCAGCAATATGCGCTGACACGCGGGTCAGTTCGGACTGGATAGAACGACGACTGGCCGAGGGGGGCATGTTATCGTGTATCACCCTGCCGCTGCAAACCGAAGGGACACATCGCAAGCTGATGGTGGTGGCAAGCCGTCGGACCAACCAGTACAGCCATGATGATGCAGTGCGGCTGGGAGGATTGGGCGAGGCGATTCGGGCCAGTCTGCACGGTTACTGGGAAGTAGCTAAGAAACCAGGGCCGGAGCGGTACAGAGGCGAGGACGGAAGCGTCCAGGAGCACTACCGGCTGGTGGCTGAAGTGAGTAATGGGGTAGTGCACAGCCTCAACAATGTGTTCGCCAGCCTGCTGGGCAACCTCCAGCTTCTGGGAGAGGAAATTGATAACCAAGAGATGGCTAGGCGGCTCAAGGAGATGGAGGAGGCTGTAATCAGAGGCACCGGGGTGCTGCGGTCCCTGGCACAGTTCAGTGGGAAAGGCAGGGGCCAGGGCCGCGAGACGCTTGATCTTAAAGAGCTCGTGCAAGAGGTGATTGACCTGACCCGGCCTGTGTGGAGACAGGGCCGAGGCAGCGGGCGCATCGAGGTGAAACACCAGGGGCAAGCAGGAATAAGTATACATGCCCACCGAGGCGAGATCAAAGAGGCGCTGATAAATATCATCTTTAACGCCATTCAAGCACTGCCGGAGGGAGGCGAGATAGTAGTCACCGAGGGCTACGACGGGGACGAGGCTTTCGTGCAAGTGGCGGATAACGGCGTTGGTATGGATCAGGAAACATGGCGGCGGGCCAAAACACCATTTTTCACCACACGGGGCAACGACAGCGACGGGTTGGGATTGAGCGTGGTCAGCGGAATAGCCCGGAAGCATGGGGGGGAGATCAGCATCGCCTCAGAGCCAGGAGAGGGCACCGTAGTACGGATGTCAGTAGAGCTGCTGGGGAGGAGCAATTAAGAAAGAGCAGAGCAGAGAACACGAGACAATGGCAGGATAGGAAAAGCAACAGTTGGGGGCAGTTAGGCACATTCGCGGGTGTGGGCAAGACTGTTGCACGAGGAAGTTGCATAAGTTCGGGCAGGACTGAGTCTAAGAGACAGGAAGAGCACATTGGCCAGAGAGGAGGGTCAGGGGGACAAGTCGGTAGTAGGAAAGTAAGGAAAGGCAGTGCAGTTAGCGTGTGCAGAGAAAGAGGAGGAGTAGCAGCAGATGAATAGGGCGTTGTTTGCGGGACTGTCAGGGACGATTGCCCACCAGGAGCGGTTGGATATCCTGGGCAACAACCTGGTAAATGCAAATACGGTAGGCTATAAGCAGGCCAGGACCACATTCCGGGATACCTTCTACCAGACGCTGCGAGCAGCTTCGGCGGGCGAGACAGGAGGCGTCGGCGGGCAGAACCCGGTGCAAGTGGGTTCGGGTGTAAGTATGGGATCAGTCCAGGTGCTCGTCGGACAGGGCGCGTTGGAGCGAACCGGCCAGCCCTTGGACGTGGCCGTTGACGGAGAGGGTATGTTTCTGCTCTCGGATGGCGCGCAGAAGTTCTTTACCCGAGACGGGGCTTTTACGCTGGATAACAACAACCAACTAGTGGCAGCTAACACGGGCTTGAAAGTGCAGGGGTGGATGGCTGATGCCAACGGGGTAGTGAACACGAATGAGGCGGCGGGAGAAATGACGTTTGCGCTGGGCGAGCTGCGCGCACCGCAAGCGACCGGCAGAGCGGACGTGATCGGAAACCTGGATGCCAGTACTGCAACGGCTGGTGCGGCCACCGCCTCGGTAGTCGCCTATGACTCGCTGGGTATTACCCATGACGTGACGATAACCTTCACAAAAACCGCGACCGATAACGAATGGACCTGCAAGGTGGAGTGTGAGGGCCAGACGGAGGAGGACACCATAACGTTCGACTCAGCCGGGGCAATAACCGGGACCGACTCGGTGACGTTAAGCCTGGATCTTTCGGCGATAAACGCGGCCGTGACGCCGCAGGATATTGAGGTGGACCTATCCAGTCTGACCCAGCTTGCCCAGACCTCGACGCCAGTGGTGCGCTCCCAGGACGGATACGCGCCGGCCTCGCTGGTGCAGGTGAGCCTGGCCGCCGAAGGGGTGTTGCAGGGCCGGTACTCGGATGGGCAGACAATGACGCTGGGCCAGATTGCGGTAGCCAGATTCGACAACGTGCAGGGGCTGACGCGTGTGGGGCAGAGCTTGTTCGTAGAGTCGGCCAACTCCGGTGTGCCGGAGATAGGAGCGGCCAATAGCGGTGGGCGTGGCGCAGTCGTCCCCGGGGCGCTGGAACTGTCCAACGTTGACCTAACCGCATCGTTTGTGGACATGATCAGTACGCAACGCGGATTCCAGGCCAGCGCTGAGGTAATCTCAGCGGCAGATAAGATCCTGGAGATGCTCATGAGGATCAATAGATAAGGAGCAGAGAAGAGGGGAAGATCTTGTATTGGAGCAGACTGGCTCGGTCCTCAGTGGCCGGGCCCGTTTGCGTGAGGAGAAGGGGCGGACGCAGCAGGATGATGGGGAACCAGTGCAATAAGCGCGAGGCATATAAATTGCAGGTGTGTGAGCAGGTACCGGAGGCGGTTAGAGAGGCTGACCATAAGCAGGCCGATGCGTCCGGTACGGGGAGGATAAGAGATGATCCGTCTTACCCGGCTCAATGGCAGCGAGGTCGTGGTGAATGCCTTGCTCATCCAGCAGATCGAGGCTATGCCCGATACCATCATCACGCTGACGACGGGAGTAAAGCTGATGGTGCAGGAGGCGCCGGAAGAAGTGGTTGAGTATGCGGTGGAGTACCTTCAGCATCTGCACGGCAGCACCGAGAACTCGACAGATTCAGGCCAGGGCGGCAGTCGCGCCATAGCCGTAGGGCAGTGGGGGCGAGTTGTGAGGTGACGGTGGGAGTGTGGGAACAGGTAGATGCAGCCCACTTGCCAGAAGAAATTGGGCAATTTCGGTTAGTAAGCATAGACGTCTAGCGGGCATCCCCCTGCGCTTCCGTCTTCGCCAAGGCTACAGCGGACTGGAAAGCTACGGCGGGTAGCCGAACCTCTCCCCCAGGTTTTGCCACGGTCTCTTGGGCTTGATAGTCGCGCTGGGAGCGCTGGCGGCAGGGGTAATAATGGAGGGGGGGAACCTGCTCAGTTTCGTAAATGCGCCCGCGGCAGTGATCGTCTTCGGCGCGACGCTGGGGGCGACGCTGGTCAGTATGCCGCTGAGCCAGGTGATCGGGGCGCCGCGGGTTATGTTGAATGCCTTCTTCCATAAGGAGTATGACCCGGTGTCGGTAAGGGAGAAGCTTATGGAGTTGGCGCAGAAGGCGCGGCGCGAGGGGATACTGAGCCTGGAATCGGAGCTCGAATCAATCCCGGACGACTTTATGAAGAACGCCCTGCAACTGGTGATTGATGGTACGGACCCCGAGATCGTCCGGGAGGTGTTGACCACGGAGCTGGCGGTCCAGGAGAGCCGGCATAAGTTAGGCGAAAACCTGTTCATGACGATGGGGGCACTGGCGCCGACGATGGGGATAACAGGGACAGTAATGGGCCTGGTGCATATGATGGAGAGCGTCAGTGAACCGGAGCAGATGGGACCGGCTATCGCCGGGGCGTTTATGGCGACGCTGTATGGAGTTGGTTCAGCTAATATTGTCTTCATCCCGATCGGGACCAAACTGAAAGTGCGCAGTGCCGAGGAACAGTTGGCGCGGGAGATGATAATGGATGGGGTCCTGGCGCTCCAAGAAGGCCAAAGTCCGTTGGCCGTAGGGGAGAGGCTATCCGCCTTCCTGGACCCGAAACGGAAGCGAGCCCAGCAACAAGCAAAAGCAGCGTGAAGGATAGTGAGCAGTGGATAGCGGACGGTGGACAGCAGAGCATCGCAACGGGTAGGGGTTGACTAGCGATGGCCAAAGGTAAGCGTCAGCGCAAAGCAGGGGGAGAGGGGGACGAAGGAGGCGGGATGGAACGGTGGCTGCTTACCTACTCCGATATGATAACGCTGCTGATGGCCTTCTTCATAATGATGTGGTCAATGTCTCTGGCCGATAAAACGAAATTTCGGCAGATGATGGGATCGCTGCGCACCAGCCTGCATCAGGACCTGGGCGGGCTGTCGCTGTCGCCGCTGCCGGCCGGGGAGGACGAGGGGGGAGGTGAGCGGGCTGCAGCGCCGCTGCTGGCCTATCATATCCGCGAGGAACTGGACAAACGATTCGCGGGCAGCGCACTGGGCGAGGGCCTCCACGTGGTGTCTGATGAGGATACCGTGACCATTCGGGTGGAAGCCAGCAATATGCTGTTCGCACGAGCCAGCGCGGAGCTGACTGATTCAACTCGGCTGGTACTGGCGGCCATTGTCCAGGCGGTGCGTGACCTGCCCTATCCTATACGGGTGGAGGGGCATACCTGCGATCTGCCGGTGCGTAGCGTGAAGTATAAGTCAAACTGGGAACTGTCCGCACAGCGGGCAATCAACGTCCTGCTATACCTCAAGCAGGAGGGGAACCTGGAAGCCGACAGACTCTCTGCAGCCGGTTACGCCGATAGCAAACCGGTGGTACCCAATCTCTCCGAGGCAAAGCGGCGCAAGAACCGGCGAGTAGATATCAAACTGCTCGACGTCACGCACATGCCCAAAACGCTTTACATACAACGGCCTAAGTTGCCACCGGCTGCGAAGGAAGTCAAGGACCGGCCAGCAGAAAGTCGGGGGGCCAAACGCCCAGTGCCGCAGTTTGGGCCGGTAGGCCCGGTCACCGCGCCGGTGAGGATTGTGCCCCCGGTGGATATTCGAGAGGGAATATAAGGCAGTGGATAGTAGCCAGTGGATAGTGGATAGTGGCTCTGGACCCAGGATACAGGATGCGCGACACAGGCCTAAGGGCATAATATCAGCATCTGAGAGGAGCGTTTGGTATAAATGGAAGGCAAAATCAAGATCAAGTTGATCGCCATTGTGCTGATAGTTCTGCTCGGCGGAGGCGGAGCCGCGTGGTTGCGCAAAGGCGGTAGTGGAGAAGAGGTGGAAAGCGTGGAAGCAGAAGAACCGGCCGAAGAGGGCGTCGAGGAAGACCAGCCGGCACACGTGGTGGAGCTGGGAGACTTCCTGGTCAACCCGAGCAGCGATGGCCAGTTGCGGTACGTGCGCGCGGAACTGGCCCTGGTGGTGCGCGGTGAACTGGAGGGCGGCGGAGGTGGACACGGGAAAGAGGAAGCCCCCTCCCTCCCCCATGAGGACCTCCTGCGGGTCAAAGAGGTGGTGGTGAAGCAGTTGTCGGCCCAGAAATTCAGCACACTGCGCGGGGTTGCAGGTCGGGATAAGCTCAAAGAGAGCCTCAGGGCGGCCGTGGACGAAGTGCTTACCGACTATGAGGTGGAAGAGGTATTGTTTGTGTCGTTTGTGATGCAGTAGGTCAAGGCAGTACTAGAGACAGCAGAGATTTGGATTTTTTGGGGGGGAAAGCCGAAGGAACGAAAAGGCAGGCGTGAGCAATGACCGCAGAAGACGACAAGTCACAGGAGCAAGCTACCGAGGATAAGCCCGAACAGGCTGCTGCGGATGACTCGCACGCTGGTGAAGAGCTGTCAGCAGCGCCAGCGGTAGGGCAAGGCGACGAGAAAGAAGAGGTTTCCACTGAAGTGGGGGGTGAGCAGGGGGAGATTGAAACGGAGGCGGTAGCAGAGCCTTTGACCGGGGTTGATGACAGGGGAGCAGCCATAGACCAGGCTGCGATGCCCCCGAGCGGGGAAAAGGATTCGAGGAACCTCGATCTGATGATGGACCTGCCCCTCGACGTCGTGGTTGAACTGGGCCAGTCGAATCTGGCGCTGGCTAGTGTCCTGTCGTTGGGTCCGGGCAGCGTAATCGAGCTCAACCGGCGACCGGGTGAGCCGCTGGATCTGTACGTCAACGGGCACCTGATGGCGCGCGGAGAGGTGGTCGTACTCAACGAGACCTTCGGCTTCCGAATCACTGAGATAGTGTCCAAAGCCCAGCTCTCGGCCGGGAAAGAGTAGCCAGCAGTGGCGGGAGAGGGCAGATACAGGCAGAAAACAGCAGGGGCAGGACGCAGAGGCTCAGGAGGCAAGGTGCTATGAATGATGGGATGTACCCGACAGGGAAGTGGAGCAGGCCAGAAGCCGCTATGGCCGCTGAGCAGATCAACAAGTACAGTATGGGCGTGATCGTCCTGGGCGGGCTGCTTGTGCTTATCCTGATTGTTTCGTGGCTGGGAGGCCCGAGCACGCCGGCGAACACTGTGGGCAGCGCGAGCGGCGAGTTGACCGAGACTGCGACTACTACCGACAGCGAGGCCGCCTACCAGCCCTACCGCGTGTCGGTGCTGGACGTGCTGGGGAAGCTTGGTGTCGCTGTACTGTGCGTCTACGGCGTGATTCTGGGGCTCAGATGGTGGCGGGACAAGATGGGGACGGCCGCCCAGCAGGCTGCCTACGGCGATCAGCAGTTGCTTAATATCCGGCAGGAGGCACGGTTGGGCGAAAATGATCTGCTGTACGTGGTGGAGTTGGGTAACCGGGTAATACTGATCGGCCAGAGTGAGGGACAGCTCAGTGTGCTGGCGGACCTGCCAGCAGAGGAGGTCGTGCCAGAGGAGAAGCCTGCACCGGCAGAGGAAGGCCGGCCGCTGCGCGTGGTGGACCTGAACCAGGAGGCGGCGGCCCGGCCGCAGCGAGGTCTGGAGGCGGAGTTGGATGAGGTGGGGGTAGGCACCGAACCGGCCAGGCGAGGCGAACATATCCGCGCCCAATCCCAGCGCGCCCAGGAAGATTGGCCCGCACGGCGCGACGCGCTCATCAGGGCATTGCAGGAGGCGGAGGGATAGAGCAGAGGCGGCAGAGGACGGCAGGGACGGTAAAGAACAGTAGGGGATGAAAGTTGAAAACTCGGCGACGCAGGACAAGATGGCTTGTTGCCCTGGGGGGGATGATGCTCCTGCTGGGCGCCGTAGAAGCGTACGCCCAGGGCGAGCTGCCAGTGCTGCCTAAACTTCCCTGGGGGCCGGCGGAAAAGCCCGAAGAAGTCGCGCTCACCCTGCAGATCCTCCTGGGGCTGGCGGTCCTGTCACTGGCGCCGGCCCTGCTGATGATGGCTACATCTTTCACCCGCATCATCATCATTCTCGGCTTCCTGCGCAGTGCCCTGGGGACCCAGCAGACGCCGCCCAATTCGGTGCTGGTCGGGCTGGCCCTGTTTCTGACGTTCTTCGTTATGTATCCGGTGGCTAGCCAGATCAATGAGCAGGCCCTGCAACCGTTCACTGCAGGCGAGATAAGTTACCACCAGGCGATAGAGAGGGGCGGAAAGCCGCTTCACAGATTCATGCTCAAGCAGACCCGGCAGCGCGATCTCCTGCTGTTTCTGCGCATCGGAGGAATCGAAGAGCGACCCACCAAGGACGAAATCCCCTTCCACGTTCTGGTGCCGAGCTTTATCATCAGCGAGCTAAAAACCGCCTTTCAGGTGGGTTTTGTGCTGTATATACCCTTCGTGGTGATGGATATAGTCGTGGCCAGCGCGCTGATGTCTATGGGGATGCTGATGGTGCCGCCGGTGATGATCTCGTTGCCCTTTAAGATCCTGCTCTTCGTGCTCGTGGATGGCTGGCACCTCATCGTCAAGTCAATAGTGATAAGCTTTGTGTGAGGGAGAAGGTAGGTGTTGCGGGGAAACCCCTTTCTGAAGAAGGCGGCTTTCCCCGGACCCCTTCCGCAAAGACTTCTCACTGGCGTGGCCGGGCCCGGCCGAGGCCAGACCCGCCCACATGGGGAGAAACGCGGCAGGGACAGGCATGGATGACGATCAGCAGACGGGATTGTTAAAAGCCGATGGGGAACTGGGGCTGGGAAATCTCGGCCCACAAGAGCCAGCAGAAGCGCTGCCTACCGGCTTTTTCCCCTGTGCGCCGGGGCAAGCCAGCGCGACCTGGAAGCGGGTATGCGCAGAGCATCAGACCGCTGCGCAGTGGCGGACAAAAGGGGAGATGCTTAAACAGCAGCGGGAGCGGATGCTGGAGGAGGAGCGACAGCGGGCTGTGGCCGCCGGTGAGGAAATCCGGGAGAAGATAGCCGAGGAAAGCCGGGTGGCCTTTGTGCAAGCGGCGGAGCAGCTCGTAGCGCAGCTCCAGGAGGGCTTTGCCCAAGAAGTGCGGCAGATGGAAGAACAGATGATTGCCCTGGCGGCCGATATCACAGCCCAGATCATCCGGCGTAAGGTCGCCACCGATGACAGTATCGTCGTGGACGTGGTGCGCGAAGCAGTGGCGAAAGTGGCCGGGGCCGGGCGCGTCGAGATCGTGGTCAATCCGGCGGACGAGGAAGTGGTCGCCGCCGCCCAGCAGGAACTGCTGGCTGCCCTCGAAGGGCTGACCAGCGTTCGTATAACCGGCAGTAACCAGGTTGACCGCGGGGGCGTAATCATCCGCAGCGACCGCGGGGAAGTGGACGCCCGCATCGCTACTCAACTGGAAATACTTACCGAGCATATCAGCAGTACCAGTGCCCTGGAGCCAGTCCGGGCGGGAATTGTGGAGGAAGAGCAGAGGTAACGGTGGCCTCACCCCCGGCCCCTCTCCCTGTGGGAGAGGGGAGAAGGACAAAACGGCGGCAGCGCAGCAATGTGTTGGCAATGTAGGGGCGGATTTTTACCCCGTAGGGCAATATCCGCCCGAGGCATCTAATTCTCGTAAATGGGGCAGAGAACGACGGGAATGGTAAAGGGTAAGAAGAATGAGGAACTACGATCAGCTTCGGGTGGCACTGGAGGGTATCGAGTCGCGCCGGTTAACCGGGCGGGTGAGCCGCTCGGTGGGACTGATCATCGAAAGCCAGGGGCCGCCGGCGCGCATCGGCGAGGTCTGCTATATCTACGCGTCGCCGCGAGCGGAACCAATTATGGCTGAAGTAGTCGGCTTCCGCGAGGAGCGGCTGCTGCTTATGCCGTTCGGCGAGACTGATGAGATCGCGGCGCAAAGTGAAGTTGTCGCGACCGGTCAGCCCATGATGGTGCCAGTGGGGGAGGGGATGCTGGGGCGGGTGCTCGATGGCCTGGGGCGGCCCATGGACGGCCAGGAGCAGTTCGCAATCAGTGCGCAGTATCCGGTCAATGCGCCGCCGCCCACCGCGCTCTCGCGGCAGCGTATCAGCCGGCCGCTGCCCCTGGGCATCCGCGCGCTCGATGGCTTGCTCACCTGCGGATGTGGCCAGCGCCTGGGCATATTCTCCGGCTCTGGCGTGGGTAAGAGTACGCTGCTGGGTATGATCGCGCGGAATACCTCCGCCGAAGTCAACGTCATCGCGCTAGTAGGGGAGAGAGGCCGGGAAATCCGGGAGTTCATCGAGCGCGACCTGGGTGAGGCCGGCCTGCGCCGGAGCGTCGTCGTGGCCTCAACCAGCGACGAGCCGTGTCTGGTGAGAGTACGGGCAGCACAGGTGGCGACAGGCATAGCTGAGTACTTCCGGGACCAGGGCTGCGATGTGCTGCTGATGATGGATTCGGTGACGCGGGTGGCATGGGCGCAGCGGCAGATCGGGCTGGCTGCCGGTGAGCCGCCCACGCGCAATGGCTATACGCCGTCGGTCTTCGCACTGCTGCCGCGCCTGCTGGAGCGGGCCGGAACAGCCGAGGTCGGCAGCATAACCGGCCTCTATACGGTGCTCGTGGAGGGGGATGATATGACCGAGCCGGTGGCCGACGCTGTGCGCAGCATCCTCGATGGGCACGTGGTCCTGTCCCGGGAGCTGGCCGAGCAGAATCACTACCCGGCTGTTGACGTGCTCCAGAGCGTGAGCCGACTGATGATCGAAATAACCTCCGAAGAGCACCAGCAGGCGGCCGGCAAGCTGCGGGAGACTACGGCGACATACGCACAAGCGGAGGACTTAATCAACCTCGGCGCCTATGCGCACGGTAGTAATCCGCGAATTGATGAGGCGATTGCCCTGCGCGAGCAGACGCTGGCGTTCCTGCGGCAGGGGATCGCCGAGCAAAGCTCTTTCCAGGAAACAGTAGCAATGCTGCAGCGCGCGATAGTGCCTCCGGCGGCGGAAGCGGCGTAACGGCGGGGAACGACAGTACAACGGCAGCACAACGACAGCCGAACGACAGCTTAACGACGGCGCAACGGCGCAGGAAACTACGAGGGGCGGATGTGTGCACGCACATCCGCCCCTACATTTGTGCCCCCGCGTCGCCGCGAGGGATTCAGTGTTGATGAGGCGTAAGGTGATTGGGGAAGGGTTTGGGGGACATAAGACGAAGAGCCGGGTGATGCTGAGCGGGTGCAGACAGCTAAGAACAGGAGGAAATGCAATGCAGCGGACCTTTCACGTATCAACCAAGGGTGACGATGGGGGCGATGGGACCAAGCGTAAGCCCTTTGCTACGCTGGCCCGGGCGGTTGAAGCGTCGCGGGCGCTCAAGCGCGGAGAGCCGAGGCGGATCGTGGTGCACGGCGGCATCTACTACGACGTGGCGGTTGAGCTGAGCCGGGAGGACGAGGGGCTGATAATCGAGGGCGAAAAGGGGAAGAAGCCGGTGCTGGTGGGCGGGCGGCTAGTCCAGAACTGGAAGAAGGACGGCAAGAAGTTCTACGCGGCGGAGCTGGAGGGAGTCAAGGAGGGCAAGTGGGACTTTCGGATGCTACTGGTCAATGGCCGGAAGCGGGCGCGGGCGCGCCTGCCCGAAAAAGGCTACTTCCGCCACCAGAATGCCTACGGGGTGCGATTCCGCCCCGACGGAAGAAGTTTGCACGATGCTACTCAGAAGCAGTACGCGCTGATGAACTACCGGAAGGGGGACCTGGGGCCGTGGCTGGATACCAATAACGCTGAGGTCACCGTGGTTCACGTCTATTCTGAGTCGCGGCGAGGCATCAAATCCCTGGATGGCAGAAAGCGGCTAATTACCTTTACGGGGCCGTGTGCTTTTGCGCCGGGGCACCGCGCTAAAGCTCCCGATGGACAGGAGAATGCGGAGCTGCAGCGGTATTACGTTTCCAACGTGCGCGAGGGTATGCTCCGGCCCGGGCAGTGGTATTTAGATCGGACCAGGGGGAAGCTGGTCTACTGGCCCAAGCCGAACGAGGATATAAAGAAGCTCAAGGTGATCGCGCCGACCCAGGAGAGCATCATCTACATTAACGCTGGGCGCTGGCGGCAGACCCGGAACATCACCATCAGGGGACTGACGCTGACGGGGACTACGGCTCCGGCAGATGTGATCGGCTTCGGCGCGTTTAAGGCTCGGGGGGCGCTGACTGCCCAGGGCTGGGTGGCGGATATTGTGGTGGAGGACCTCGTGGTCAAGAATGTTGGGGGGCACGGTATCAAGATCTGTGGGCCGTACGTCGGTGACCGTGCGGCCCTCGTAGATAACAGTGATTTCGCGGGAAAGGCGGCGCGGATCCGGGTGGCGGACTGTGAGCTCAAGTGGATTGGAGGGGGTGGGATCATCGTTGCGGCCGATGAGTCGGTGGTGACTAATAACCTGATCCAGGATGTGGGGGAGGACTACCGTTCGATTGCCGGCATCCAGATGAGGTACGCCGCAGATTGTGAGATCAGCCACAATGAAATCAGCGGATCGCCTTACAATGGTATCTCCGCGAATGCCATGAGGAAAAGCCGCGTGATCAATAACTGCATCTCGCGTTATATGTTGGACCTGCAAGATGGAGCAGCGATCTATGTCGGCGGGGGCTGGGCGGTCACCATGAGCGGGAACGTGGTGGTCGGCGGGCGCTCGCGCGAGTGGGGCACCAGGCAGCATGGCCATGCCTACTACAACGACAGCACCTGTGTCTACTGCGTCACCGAGAAGAACTTGGCGGTCAATACCTGCTGGCCCAACCATAACATGAGTTCTACCGACTGCGTAGTGCGCAACAACGTCTTTGTGGACAAGGGTGAGGCCTTCGTCTCGTTCCCTCTGTCGCGGGGCATGACCTACGCCGAGAACATCGTCTATGCCAAGAAGGGTATCCTGGTTATGAACATAGATGCCGTGGACGACTGGTCGAATAATATCTTCTATTCGGAAATCGGGAAGATTGAAGGCCAGTACTACGAGGTGAGAAGGGGCGGCGATATCGTACCGCTGGAGGCGAAAGACGGGACGATATTTGCTGATCCGGGCTTCAAGGACGTGGAGGCAGGTGACTACCGGCTCAAGCGCGGCTCGCCCGCGAGAAAATTGGGGATTAAGCTGCCCGATTTCTCGAAGGCGGGGAGGATGAGGTAGGGAAGGCCGGGCGCGAGTAGGTACCCGCGGGCGGATGATTCGTGCCTTTGGCACAGACATCCGTCCCTGCAGACGGCAACGGGAGATGTGGCGGGCGGTCAGAACCA
>JALGTU010000087.1 GCA_029821195.1 Candidatus Zipacnadia bacterium | reverse complement strand
AATGGTTGGCCGCTTGGGCGCTCATGCTGCTTTCTTCTGAGCTTTGGGCACCAGCTGCTATCGCCGCGAACGACTCAACACTTGCTCGTAATTCTAAGTCAATCGGTGTTGACAACAAAACCACTTCCGAAATGTGACAAATGTGTTGCGCGGGGTAGGGGGCTTTGTGAGGTTCTGGGCAATTATATCACAAAGTGGCGTAACTGTCAAGCTCTTTTGGTTTTATTTTCCCAATGCGTACCGATACAAGCAACTCGCCGATAAAATGACACCTAACCAGCAGAAGCATGTTCGGGTTTCGCTGTGGCAGTCACTTGGGGGAGGCGGCGGGGCATCCCGACTGTGCTTGGCTACTGCGAGGCGGCGGGGCTGACACCCAGCTCTTCGACATCAAACAACGCAGTCAATTCGAACCCGGCGGCGGCCAAATTATCCCGCGCGCCTTGCAGCCGGTCAACCATCACGATCACCGTAACCACCTCGGCGGCATATTCCCGCTGGAGCGCTTCGATGGCCCGCAACGTGGAGCCGCCGGTAGTGATAACATCCTCCAGCACTGCGACCTTCGCCCCGGAGTGCAACGGCCCTTCGACCTGCTGCTGCGTACCGCGCTGCTTACGTTCTTTGCGCACGATGAAGGCAGCGAGCTTCCGCCCCCGATCGGCGGCCAAGGCGGCAACCGCCCCAGCGATAGGGTCGGCGCCGATGGCCATACCTCCGACCGCCTCGACTTGCGGAGGTAGGCTGTCCAGAATCAGACTGGCCAGGAGGTAGAGGCCCTCGCCGCTCAGCGAGATCTGCTTGCCATCAATGTAGTAATTGCTCTTCTGCCCGGAGGCCAGCTTGAAGTCTCCGAAGCGAAGCGCTCGGTCCTTGAGCAACTGGGCCAGTCTGGCTCTGTGCCCTTCGGTCTGCGAGTTCAATCCCAATCTCCTGCGCTCCACGAATTATGTGCACGAGCTGCGCACCGATGCCGTTGCGCTCAGATCCCGGAGCGGGCCGCCAGCATCTGCTGGATAATCTGCGCCGCGTTGGGGTTGGTCAGCGCGCTATAGATATCTTCCCAGTTCACCGGCCTGGGCGCGGCCGGGCGTCCCCCCAGCTTCTCGATAACCCCCACACCACGCAGAAACTCCAGCGCCAGTGAGATCCTGGCCTGCTCCCAATCTTCCCACTTCGTTAGCCTCATGCGATCGAGTATGTCAATGCCGAAGCTCCGATAGTCGGGGTACGACTGGGAATCCTGGTAGATACCGTACCGTTCCAGCAAGCCATTGAGCTCCACAATCCGCGTGCGTTGATACGGCTGCGTCCTGCGGTAGCGCAGTCGCTCAAACATGTCAACCACAGTGCGTATCTCCGCCAACAGCCGGAGCTGGGCTCGGGCCATCCGACCGGTATCGGCGGCCCAAACATCCGCCGGCGGCCGCCAGTCAATCAAATCATTCTGGGCCGGCGACAGTACGCCCATCACTCGCTCCAGTTGCCCGGCGATGCGCAGCCGGGCCTCGCGCTGATCCTGCTCGAGTGCGGCCTCGACCTGCGCCCACTCCGGTGAGGGCTGGCCGGTGGCCAGCATCAGGTCGCGAGTCCGGGCCAGGACCTCCACGAACCCCTCGCCCTGGTTAGCAAGCGGATTACGCAACGGTTGAGCCAGCAATTCAATCTGCTGAACCACCGGCAGGAGCGCTGCGAGCTGCGCCCGCGAAAGTTGCAGGTTGTTCAGCAAGTTGAGCAAATCCAGTGCCTCAATGGCTTCGGCCAGAGGATGCCCACCAATGGTACGCATTCCGGTGGGCAGCGGATCGGCTTCGGGCAGCGCGGCAATCCGTTGCAGCAGCGGCACCGTAGCAGGACTGGATAGGAAATGGAGCAGGGATTCGTGCGAGATCGGTCGCACCGCCGGAGCAGGCGGGAGCTGCAGGTATTCAGACACCTGCTGCACCAACCCCGGATACTGCTGGATGTACTGCTCCTGGGACCAGCGAAAGATCGTGTCAGTAAGCTCCAGGATGCGACCGACGAGATTGGCGAAGTCGCGGGAGCGTGGGTTGACGAGCTTGGCCGCCATCTGCTCAGCTTGGGCCACGCGAGTGAGTTGATACTCGTCAGGCATCAACTCGCGCTGAGCATCAATGACCAGGACGATGTATTCAGCCACGCTGGTCGCGCCCTCTAACGCGCGCGCCATCTCAGCCCGCACCTGGGGGGCCTGCGCATCTTCAATGAGCTGGTGCTGTTCGGCGTCCAGGTAGGCCATGAACCGGGCGGCAGCATCTTGCCGATAGCGGTAGAAGCCGTCGCGCCGCTGTGTGAAGCTGGTAATCCCCAGGCGGGCATTCTGGCTGACCTCAATCGGCGCCGGCTGGCCAGCGATCCCGGCAGCCACCACCTGCTGAATCATCACCCCGTACTGGCCCCAGCCCTGGTCAGCCTCGGCCAGTATCTGTTCACGGCCCTCACTGACCTGCTTAAGCAGCGGCACGTATCCGGCAATCTGCTGCGCAGTCAACTGAAGAAGGCCAGCAGTCTCGAGCACGGTAATCTGTTCATACAGCTCAGCCGCTGTGAACTGCTCGGCTTCACCCGGCGTCTGGGGCAGGGCGCCGGTCAGCGGGAGCAGTAGTGTCAACACAGCCATCAGCAACATGCTTCGGCTCGCCATAGCGTCCAGTGTCCCCTCCAAATTCGATTCGAGATAAAGAGACTACCTAAGACAACCATTCCCCATCCGACACCAGTACTCCTGCCGCAACAACTGCGGCCAGCCTCCCACCACCAAGACCACTGCTGCCCGGACGGCGCAGGTCACGGCGCCACGCCCAGGTGCATCATTGCCTCGCCCACGACAAAGAATGATCCGGTCACGCAGATCGCACCACTGCTGCTCGTTAACCGGCGCGCCAGCTCAACTGCCTGCGGCACGGTCGGCGCTGCCTCGACCGGACCATCCCAGTGCTCCTGCACTACAGTCTGCAGCTCCGGCACAGCGAGCGCACGGGGGTTGTCAGCAGCAGTCACTATGATCCGGTGAACAGCCGGAGAGAGAATGCGGACCATTTCCGCAGCGTCTTTCTCGGCGGATATGCCCAGTACCACGGTGAGCTGCTCGTACTGGAGGTAACGCCGCAAAGCAGATACCAGAGCGCGTACCGAAGCAGGATTGTGCGCGCAGTCCAGGACCAGCCAGGGGCGAACTGCAACCACTTGAAAACGCGCCGGCCAGTCCAGCTTGGCCACAGCCGCGGCGAATTCGTGGTCACTCACCGTGAATCCCCGCTCAGCCAGCGTGCCTAGCGCCGCGTAGGCCACCGCACAGTTGTATGCCTGGTGGGAACCCAACAGCGCACTTACCACCGCCAGAGGCCCGGAATCAAGCGACAGGCTAAAGCTCTGTTTCGGGACAACCAGCTTCTCTGAGGAGGCTGGCATCCCCAACGGTTCGATCTGGCCCAACTCGGCGACCGCCGGCGGCGCTATCAACGGTGCGTCAAGCTGCTCCGCAACAGCGACCAGCACATCCTGGACCTCCGGGACCTGGCTGGCGCTGACCACCGGTACACCCGACTTGATTATGCCCGCCTTCTCACGAGCAATTTCTGCCCGGCTATTGCCCAACACTTCGGTGTGGTCCAGATCAATGCTGGTGATCACCGATACCATTGGGGTGATGATATTGGTCGCGTCGAGCCGACCGCCCAGCCCGCTCTCGACTACCGCCACGTCCACTGCGGCGTCGGCGAAGGCCACGAAGGCCAGGGCCGTGTAGACCTCGAAAAAGGTGGGCCTTCTCAGATCAGAGTGCACACCCAGTCCAATCACCGCCCGCCGGAGCTTCTCAGTTACCGCCACCAACTCACCCGGGGTTATCATCTGTCCGTTGATGCGGATGCGCTCGCGGACGGTCACCAGGTGGGGGGAAGTATATAAGCCCGTACTGTAGCCGGCCTCGCGCAGGGCCGCTGCCATCATCGCCGCCACCGACCCTTTGCCCTTGGTGCCGGCGACGTGGACAGTAGGGCAGCAGTCCTGGGGGCGGCCCAGCACCTCCAGCAGGGCTTCGATGGTGTTAAAGCGCCTCGCTTCGGCAAAGCCACGGCGGAAACCCGTGCGCTCGTAGTTAATGAACGAATCGAGGTAAGCGCAGGCCGCATCGTAGCTGGCTATCGGCTGGTCCGGCGAGATGGTCATTGTAGCTATTCCTGAGAAGCGTCGGCGAGTTTGACAGCTGTTCGGGTATTCGACAGCGATGAGTCGCTCGCCTGCATATCCGAGGCAATACCTGGCGCCTATTACACAGCAGCCGCCCCGCAAGTTCAGGGGCGGCTGATGGTTACCTATTAGGTGACTGTGCGTGCCGACATATCCGACCACGATATGAGCTTTACGGATAGGGACAGCCAGTACCGCTGGGCAGGAGCAGCGGCGGATGGATATCGCTGAACTGAGTCTTCTGCAGTGCCTTGGCGTGTCCATCCCAGAACGCGATGTTGCTCATATTGTTGTGCGGGGTCTCGTAGTCGTCGGGATCGTTGCTGGGATCTTGCGGCAAGCCGTTGTCCATCATCAGGCACTGCGTGGAAGATTTCATACTGACGAAATCGTCGCCATACTCGCCCATCTCCGGACAGAACTGGTCCTCACGCCAGTCCGCCGTCTCTGGGTCACATACAGTGTCCCACTGAATACAATAGCTATAGCTGACCTTGCCGGTGATGACGCCGAGATCGTCTTTGAAATCCGCAGGCCGGGTATCCCACACATCCATGTCACAGTACCAAATGTCCGAGCTCTTGGTATAAGACTCCAGCTTGCCAACCAAGGCTGCCATATAATACTGGCTACTTTCCGGATATGCCCAGTCAGCTGCCGCGTAAGTTTGCCAGCCATAGGTGCCATTGAGCACATCGGGCAGCATCTCGTCGTGGTCGGCGGCATAGATCTGGAAGGCAGTGGCGATGTTCTTCAGGTTCGACAGGCACCGGGTCTGCTGGGCCTTGGCCTTGGCCCGGGCGAATACCGGGAACAGGATAGCTGCCAGGATAGCAATGATGGCAATAACTACCAGCAACTCAATAAGCGTGAACCCGGCCCGGCACCGTCTGTGGGAAGCTACCATCTTCTTTCCTCCGTTCATCATCCTTATTAGCTTTTTACCCATTTGCGTGCGGCATTACACGTTAAGCTTGACTAGGTTCCACCAGCGCCTGTTGAATTCCTCCTCTCGCACAGAAGAATGCAGGCCCAACACCACACCGTACTCCTCATTTCGCCAGCCGCCATCTACGTTACGCGGCGGCGAAACCCGGCAGCCAAACCCACGCCCATGAGAGCCAGTGCCGCTCGCTATGAATTTGCGGACAACAATACGATAATCTCATATACTATACACTAGAGCGGCCAAGCGTGCCAAGGGTTTTGCCGGATGATTTGTGCACCCAGGCAATTTTTTTCCACAATACTCGCCCCTTGTCTGCGACGCCCTACCCGGCGGCGGCAAAGCATCTCCTATCGGCCTGCACGGGCCCGGTGAACCTTTGCCGCTACCATGTCGTCTTTGTAGCCTGTATGAAGGAACTTACTCGGGAGGTGTCAGGAATGCAAAAGCTACGGCGGGTGCTACTGGTGGTGGCTGCCGTCTCACTACTGGCAATGGCGGCTTGGGTATGGGCTCAGCCACAGGGGCAACCAGGTAACCAGCAAAAGGATCCACGCCTGCAGGATCTCCAGCAGCAGTTGCTGGTGAAGGCGCAGGAGCTGCGCGAGTTGATGAACGCCGAGCAGCCTGACCAGGAGGCGATCAAGAAAACCCAGGCGGAAGTCCGTGCTCTGGAGCAGGAGATCGCCGAATTTCGGCCCAATGCCGCAGAAAGAGGCCAACGCGGACAGGACCGGCGGGCCCGCGGCGACCAGGGCCAGCGGCAGTGGGGCGACCAGGACAGAATCCGCCGCGCTACCGGGATGATGCAGATGATGCAGCCCGCAGCCATCGCCGTTGCCGGCGACAGCGTCTATGTTGCTCAGAGCGGATGGCTGTTTAAGTTTAACGCGAATACCCTGGAGCTTCAGCACCAGGTACACTACTTTCCCCCACCCGGCGCTCCGCCGCCGCCACCCGGACAATAGTCGAGGCGGACTACCCGAGCAGACTTCCCCGCCCTGTTGCAGTGCAGTATGCTTGCCAGCACGTCCGAGAAGGAACGCCTGCGGCAAGCGCGAAATAGCTATGGAGGCCGCAGCGCAGTAGATACCGGCCCTCAAGCCTACACGCCAGCCAACACGGCTGCACCAGGGGGAGCGGAATGACGTACGGCGTTATTTCCGATATACACGGCAATCTCCCCGCTTTGGAGCGGGTGCTCGATGCCCTTACCGCAGCGCAGGTGGATACCTACCTGTGCCTGGGCGATATCGTCGGCTACGGTGCCTCCCCCAACGAATGCTGCGAGCTAATCCAGGATATCGAGGCGCTCTGCATCCGCGGTAATCACGAGCAGGCGGTGCTCGAGCCCGACATCTTGAACTGGTTCAATCCCGACGCGCGGGCTTGCTTGATCTGGACGCGCGAGCAGTTGACCAGCAGCAACCGGGAGTTTCTGGCCTCCCTCCAACCAATCACCGAGACGGACAATTTCATTCTTTGCCACGGCTCGATCATCGAGCCCAACTTCTATATAACCTCGCCGTACGGTGCGCTGCCCAGCATGCAAGTGATGACCAGCCCACTAGCTTTCTTCGGCCACACCCACTGTGCCGAGTGGTTTGTGTGGGCGGATCACGCGGAGTTGCCCGAACAACACTCGTATCCGGCCGGAGGACTCTGCTCGCTAGAGTCCAGCGCCAAGTACCTGATCAACCCCGGGGCCGTCGGCCAGCCCCGTGACGGCAATCCCCAGGCCGCCTTTGCCATCTACGACGAGCCCGCCCGCCAGGTCGAGCTTCATCGTATTGACTACGATATCGCTGCGGCCCAGGAACAGATGACGAGGGCCGGACTGCCGCTCAGCATGATCCAGCGACTCTCCCTGGGAGCGTAACTCAAGCCCGATGAGCTGTGGCCCTGGCCCAACACTGTTACTTCCCCGTCAAATCGGGTATAATAATACCGTCCATGGTTCCCGGCGATGGTTGAAAGGAACGCCACATGCCCCTCGAAGACAAGAGGACACGGCGGTTGGTCGAACGGGAGATTTCCAAGCATCCCATAGACGCTACACTGCTGCAGGTGCGTTGCATAAATGAGGTCATCTACCTGGGTGGCATAGTCAGCGAAATCCGGGGGGCATTCGGCCGTGGCGTGAACGTTGAACGGCAAATGGACAAGATAATCGAGGCGATCGAGACTATGCCGGGAGTAAAAGACGTAGTGGCCGATTACCGCATTCGTTGAGCGCTCCGAGGCCTTTCGCTCACCAGGAGCCGGCTTGTCCATCCAGGCCGTTGGCGGCCCCCTTCGTTGTCAGCAGACGCTGCCCCGTGCTATAATCAGCCCGAGGCTTTTTTTGGTGCTTGACTCAGCTACCCAAAGGCAAACCCAGTGATGCGCCCAGCCCTGGCAGTTGCCACAATACTCCTGCTGATTTCCGCCGGTGCGCACGCCGAGGGCGACGGCGCCAACCCCCCCCGATTGATCGTGACTGTGGATGGAGAGAATATCCAGTATCGACTCGACCGTGCCGCCGCTGAGGCCGCAGGCGGGGTGCGCATCCTTGTCGAACTGGCCGGGCAGCCGGAGCGCCGCGCCATTATCCACGCGGAAAAGGCGGGAGCTTTGCTGGAGTCCGGCGAAATAGTGGCGGAGTCCGGCGTCACCATCGGTACCCGCTTTGGCGTGCTGGCCGGCGAACAGCTCACACTTAATGCTCAGACCGACGAGTTCCGCCTTCAGCAGGCCCAGGCGGGAGTCAACCTCGCTCCCGATCAACCCCAGTCTCTGCTCGGCTATATCTTTGGTGAGGAGATAGGAAGCACCCACGAGGTCGTCTACATCCTACGCGGACGGATAACGACGTCCGACCGGCGAAACCCGGAATACACCCTCCAGGCCAAGCATATCGAATATTACCCGAGCCGACGACGCTTCAAGGTCAAGGGCGCCGCGATCAAACTCTACGGGGTACGCCTGCCCCTGATTCCCAACTTCTCGTTTAAGATAGGAATGGGGGAGGACGCCGGGTTGATCCCCACGCCCGGCTACTCGAGCACAGACCGGTTTTTTGTCCCCTACCGGTTTGATTTCTCCGGCCCTGATGCGCCTTTGCAGAGCCATCTTACACTCCGGCTGACCCAGAAACGCGGCCTGCGACTCCAATCCGATAACACTTACCTCGGCAACCACTGGCTGGCCGAAGGCCTTGTCTCCCAGACCGAAGACTACTACGATGGCCTGGACCGGCACATCGTGCTCGACCGCCGCCCCGAACTGCGCTACACCCGATTCTCCGCGAGCCCGCAGCAGGATACCGGGTGGGCTGGCTCACTGACCCTGGCTAACATCGTCGAGGACCTGCAGACCGCTAGTAATTCGCCTGATGCCCGACCAAATGTCCGCGAGCAGAGCGCTGAGCTGAGCCTGCGCTATGATTGGCATAACAATCAGCGCCGGGCCGGCCAGGGCGAATGGTACTCGGTGGGGGGACGCCAGGCCTTTTACAGCACTGGCGATAGTTACCGAGATATCGCGCTGACCGCGGGAGTCGGCGGGCAGATAAGCACCAGCCTGAGCGGCTCACTGGCCCTGACGCATCACATCTTCGGCGGGCAGACACCCTTTCTATATGATGCAGTCAGTATCCGCACCGAATTGCAGCCCACTGGCCGACTGCAGATGGGCCCAAAGTGGTCGCTGCACGCCAACGGCCGGTACGATCTGGGCGAGGCCAATATGCACGACTACGGGGTCGAACTCAGGCACCACGACCACGCGCTGACCTGGGGTCTGCGGTACCGGTCGGCTAGCAGCAACCTGGGGCTGGCCGTCTACGTTACCGGCCTGACCGGCGACACCCCGCCATACGAGCAGAAGCACCCGCTCAATGAGCTGTACCACCAGACGCAGCAGGAACTGGCCGCAGGCAAGCCTGAACCGTAGGCTGCGCTGCCAGAACCAACGCTGCGTAGCAGCCCCAGCACTCACGGAATCCAAGCGTGCTGAGAGGGAACCTCGTCGAATACCTCGGTCGCGGCATAGGTCTTGGTTCCCCGAAGTAGGGGCACGCGACAAAGCATCACCGATTTTATGGCCACGCCTTGCACCCAATAGGTCCGCGAAACTCTCCAGTTGTCACCGGCCAGATAGACCCAGTCGCGGTGATGGCCAGCTACTCGCTTGACCACAAGCTGGTCTTCGCCCACGTCGGCGACTACGATGTCTCCCCGGTGCCAGGGCGCTCGGACGAACATCGCCCGCTCGCCCGGGGCCAGGGCGGGCGCCATCGAGTCACCCACCACTTCCACCATGAAGACCACCGGCCACCCGCATCGGACTGAGACCAAGTGCAAGACGGCGACCAGGCCCAAAGCCAGGATGAAAGCCTTGAACACACGGACTACGACACGCATCTTACTCTCTGCTCCCGTCGAAAAGCGTTCTTTTCCGCGTGCGATGGCGTATCTGGCTAGTTCTTCGGCCCCGGCCAGGCTGGACTTGAACACCTCCCCACCACAAGCGGACGCACACAGACAGCTCGAGCGGAGCCCGTCAGATGGGGGGCGCAAACAACGGCAGGAGGTGCCTCGAGCAGAGGAGTAAGCAAACTGGGCGAGCCAGGCTAACGCCTGGCCCGCCTGCCCAACGATGCGTCATGATAGAGAGAATGCAGTCCAGCGAAGCTTAGTCGGCAACGCTCAGTTTGGCCGCCAGTTCCTGCATCTGCCGGGCTAATTCCGGCAGGGCCAGGCGAGTATCCTCAAAGCGCTGGGCGGGGCGCTCAGTGCCATCGTCGGGGATTGTTCTCTCCCACCGCACCAGGGCGTCACCGGTCAGCTCTACGCCGGCAGCAAAGTCGGCGAAGGCCTGGGCGGCCGCCGCCCGATCGTCGGGAGCAACGCCCTGTTCGCCGGCGATCAGTTGCGATAACTGATGGACGCTCTTCATCATCGTCAGGTAGCCAGTGATGACCCGCGTCTCCTGGATAATTGCTTCGTCGCCGATCTGCTCCGCAAGCTGCTCGGCCTGCTGGCACACTGCCAGGTCGGCGTCAAACTGCTCGGGCTTGTGAAACTCCCCGAATATCCGACCTCCCAGCTCAAAGCCTTCTCCCTGGACGAGTGCTTCGGCCAGTTCCCAACTGCAGGTAGAGATGAAGAATCCGGAGCCGTAGACGTCCCAGGCGACCGGGCCGAGCACATCTGACCACTGGGCGACCTTCTCAGGGTCCGCCAGGCCCTGCCGAACAGCCCAGCACCGAGCGAACTCATGCTCATCGCGCCCGCGCCAGTTCCAGGCATACTCGCCCATCGCCTCGAGATTGAACCGGTGATAGACATTGGAGGGAACGGCATAGCCGCTCACGTTACGCAGCCCGGCCCGGGCGAACTCCGTAATGCGGCTGCGGATGAAATGGGCGCCACTGAAGGGCGCAACCAGCCGATACGTAGCCGTAACCTGCGGGTATACCCCCAGCCAGCGACCGCTCGCCGCATATTCACGCAACACCGGACCGATCATGGCCCGGCGGGCGGAATGGTACGTCCCGCTGCTGCTGTAGTACGAGACCTTGACCCCCTCGGGGATCTCGGCCAGGACCAGATCGTTGTCCGGCTCGCTGCCCTGGGTCAGCAGAATACGCAGGGCAAAATCGCCACAGCGTTGCTTGGCCTCACGCCAGGCTGCGACGATCACGCGCGTCTGCAGGACGAACCAGTTTACTCGCGAACACTCCTCACAGCCACAGCGGACGGTCTGTTCGGTCAGCCACGCGCTCACTTCGCTCACACCCTCCAACGAACCGAGGCTGGCCAGCCAGTCGGTATACAGCTCCCGCGTCTCCGGGCGCGAAAAACAAGTAGCCCGCGGCATTTGCTGGCTGCGCAGGTACGGATAGTGGGGAAAGATAGTCGCCTCGCCATAGGCCTTGGGGTGGGTGATGAACGGCACAAACTTGATGGCGCGGCGGCGCGCACGGGTCAGCACATCCGGG
>JALGTU010000086.1 GCA_029821195.1 Candidatus Zipacnadia bacterium | reverse complement strand
GGGTGGAGGCTGTGGGCGGCCTAGACTTGCTCGGAGTCGGCTAGCTGGAGGATGCGCACGCCGAGCTGGTCCTCGACCGCGACGATTTCACCGTAGGCCACTATTCTATCCCCCGCCAGGATCTCCACCATCTCGCCGAGACCCTTGTTGAGCGTCACTACCGAGCCGGCGCGCAGCTCCAACAGCTCGGCCAGTAGCAAGCTGACCTCCCCCAGCCTGATCTGGATATCCACCGGGATGGCTGCGAGTGACTCCAAGCCCGCTTGGCCCCGGCCGCGCAGCTGGCTCATCAGTTCCTGCGGAGAAGCCTGTGTATCTATCTGCTGATCACGGATAGTGTTGTCGTTCATTGCTGGTTCGGTCTCCTCAGAAATCTGCATATTAAGCACGCGTACCCCAAGTTGTCCGCCCTGCGCGCCGGCCCGCCCGACAGCAACAACGCGATCACCCGCCTGCAGGTGGACGATCAACTCCTCGCCCTGGGGAAAGGGCACCACGTCGCCCGGCTCCATCGTGGCTACCTCGATCAGACTCAGGGACACCGCCCGTAGTACCGCCTCCAGCTTGACCGCTACCCGCTGCAATTGGCGCAAGCCCAGTGCCGAGTGCTCCGTCGCCTGGCTGGCCGCTACCTCCGTCCGCCAGGCCTCGACCGGTCCCGTAATCGCGATCTCACCTCTGACCCCACCTACCTCGAGCGGAAAAAGCAGAGCAACGACCTCGTCGCGACGAGTCAGTTGTGCGGCGAGCCGGGCCGAAGCTAGCTTATGCCGCCCGCGGCTGTGAAACAACCTACGCAGCAAGTTATCGGCCAGTGACTCCAGATACGGCCGCAGGATAGCCCGGTCTACCTCGGTCAAGGCCGGCTGGGGTGGGCCTGGCGCAGTTGCATATCCCAGCAGGGCCACCACACAGCAATCGGCCAACGGTTCGCTTAGTCTCACCACCAGTTGGCGGCCACCGCCGAACTCTGTCACCAGTGCCGGCCCGGTGACTGTTGCCAACTGTGCCCGGTCTGACTCCCGCCATAGCAGCTCCGGTGCCTCCAGGCTGACCTCGGGCCCCAGGTAACTTCGGCTGGTGCGGAGCATCGCCTCCGTCAGCCCCGGCAACTCTGCGCCCAGCACCTCCCGTTCGGTGCTGCTTAGTTGCCCCGCAGTGGGGAATCGTGCAGCCTGGTATGCGGTATCAGGTGGTAGCAGCATTCGCTTTCAGCGTCCCGTTGATTTGCGCGGTGCGGACCATGTCGTCGAACCGCTTGTCTTCCGCTCGGCGAACGATCTGTCCGGCTTCCTGCTCGAGGCGGGCCAGCGCCGTCTCGGCGGCCCGTCTCATCTGCGCCGCCCTGACCAACTCGGTTTCCTTGTTAGCCGTGCGCTGCGCCAGCCGCTGGCGGAGGCGCTCAGTTCTCTCGATGCGCCGACACAACGCCGTGAAGGCGAGCTGCCGATTCTGATACCACTGGATGGTCGCGGCAGGGAGCGTGCCCACGCTGTGGCGCAGGAGGTGCTGTTGCTTGTATAACGTGGTTAGCCGCGCCTCGGCTGCTGTTAACACTCTCTGGCATATCGCCACTCGACGTTGGCAGAGCTGCTCGCGCTTGATCCGCTGGTCCTGAATTCGGCTCAGCCGCCTGGTCTCGTGATTCATTTGCCCCCCTACTGCAAACGCACTATTGCTTGGTTACATAAATCAGCGCAACATCGCTTGTGCGATTCGGGCCGGCCTCGCTGCGCTCGACACGGCCCCTCCAACGGCGTAACACCATAAGGTTTCCGGAGGGGCCTGTCGCGGGCAGCTTCGCAATGCGAAGCTGCCAAGGCTGGCCCCAAAAGCCGTGAGCAATCTTAGCTTAACTTATGCAAGTGAGTACTAAGTGCTCATCAACTTTTTCAGCCAGTCCGCTGTTTGGTCGGCCGCCGTGTATTCATCAGGCCGCTGCCGGAGGAAGCGGTTCATCTCGGCCCGCAGCGCCAGCGCCCGATCCACCCGCGGGTCACTTCCTTGGGTATACGCACCCACGTTTATCAAGTCCCGCGCCTCAGCGTAGGCGGCCAGTAGCGACCTGAATTCCGCCGCTGCCCGGGCTAAGTCGCGTTCGGCAACGTCCTTCATCAATCGCGACACGGACCTGGTCACATCAATAGCCGGATAGTGCCCCGCCTCGGCAAGCTGCCGGGAGAGCACGATGCGCCCGTCGAGTATTGCGCTGGCAGCGTCGGCGACCGGGTCGTGGAGGTCATCACGCTCGACCAACACGGTATAGAGCCCAGTTATGGTCCCTTCGTGGGTGGCGCCGGCCCGTTCCAGGAGAGCCGGCAGCATGGTATACAGAGACGGGGGATAGCCGCCCGTAGTAGGCATCTCCCCAGCCGCCAGACCTACCTCGCGCTGGGCCCGGGCCAGCCGCGTCAGCGAATCCATAAGCAGCAGGACATTGGCCCCCCGATCCCGGAAGTACTCAGCGATGGCGGTTGCAGCCAGCCCCGTCTGGAGGCGAAGCAAGGGCGGCTGGTCGGAGGTGGTTACCACCACTACCGAGTTGCTGAGGCCCTCACCCAGGTCTCCCTCGAGGAAGTCCAGCACCTCGCGGCCGCGCTCCCCGACCAGAGCGATTACGTTGACGTCGGCGGTGGTATGCCGCGCGATCATACCCAGCAGTACACTCTTGCCGACCCCCGTGCCGGAGAAAATGCCCAGGCGCTGTCCCTGACAGCAGGTCAGCAGACCATCAATCGCGCGCACGCCCGCCCACAGGGGCGCGGTGACTCGCCGCCGTTTTAGCGGAGCAGGCGGTGCGGCGTGCAGCGGGCGGCGGGTCTGCACGGACAGGGGGCCTTTTTCGTCCAGGGGATGACCAAAGCAGTCTACCACCCGGCCCAGCATCTGCGGCCCAACGCCAATCTGGAGCTGCTCTCCGGTGGCCACGACGCGACAGCCCGGGCCAACGCCCTGAAGCGAGCCGAGCGTGAGCAGGATGGTATGCTGATCCCGGAAGGCCACCACCTGGGCATAGACCCGAGCGTCGGGGCAGTGCACGGTACACAGTTCCCCGATCTGCGCCGGGGGTCCCTGGGCGACGACGCTCAAACCGGACACCTCCACAACCCTGCCCGCTCGTTGAAAGCGCCCGGCGACCGCCGCCTGGTCCGCCAGGTGCTCAAACTGCTGCACTTGTTTGGCGATGATAGCCTGCGTCGTCACCTTTGCCCCCCGCCGGCGTAGCTACTGCTCGAGGTATGTGAGTAGTGTCTTCTGAATCTGGGCGAACTGAGTGGGGATGTCGGCGTCAATGATGCCGTGAGCGCTTTCGACCACACAGCCTCCCCGCTCAATGCTGGGGTCGGCTATTACGCGCAAATCACAGAATTGCCCCAGGATTGTCTCGTCCGTGGCCAGCACCCGTTCTACAAGCGGCCGGTCACTGGGGTGAACGCGCACGTGCGATTCGCCCTCACAGGCAAGTTCGTCCAGGGCGGCTTTGACAGTGCGCTCGATGATCCGCCGGTCCTGGCTTATCTCGGCAGCAACAATGCGCCGCGCGATACTAATCGCCAGCCGGACTACGTGGGGCCGCAGCTCGTCCAACAGCCGCTGTTTATCATGGGCGAGCTGCGTGGTCAAGTCGTGGAGCAAGTGCCGGACCCGCGCCATCTGCTCCCCTTCGATATCCGGCTCGCCGGGCGCGGTGGGGCCCTGGCTGCCCGTAGCGACTTCCGGTGCCGGCTCATACTCCGGCTCGAAGCTGTTTTCCAGCCGCACCGGCCGGACCCACAGTCCCACTTCGTCAATGTCAGCTTTCTTGAGCAGGCGGTTAGTCATTTCTTAATCACCATCGGAACCAGCGTCTAGTACGGTTGCGGTCGGCTGGAGGACCGGACTGCTTTCCCCGGCCGCAAGTTTGGCTCGCAAGCCCCCAGCCAGCGCGACCAGAGTCTCCTCGCGAGGTGGGCGTACGGACTCCGGGAGTGAGTCTACAGCAGCGGTCAGCGCCCGGTATGCCTGTGCGCGGATCTCTTCGTCCCCGAGGCTGTGCAGGGCCAGGGCCACCACCTCCGGGCGTTCGCCGTCCAGTAACACTGCCAGCTTGCCGGGCGGGCACCCCTCCAGGAACTCCAGCGGGTTGGGCTGTTCGACGGAGGTGGAACCAGCCTCCACCGAATGGGCCTCGGCCTCGCCTCGGCGCCGCCCTCTCGTGCGCACTGCCAGGTACACCACCAGCGCCACAGCGACGGCACCGACCAGCAACCCCAGTGCTACCATTCCGGATCCCGAGAGTCCTACGAAGCCGGGGTTCGGATCGATAGGAACGGGCGGGGAGACTGCCGGACTTGTCGCTGCCGGGTTCAGTCGGCCTTCGGAAAACAACAAAGCGCCACTGCTATCCACGATGAGCAGATCTGCAGAGGCCAGTCCCGGAACGGTGTGCAGCACGAAGGTAACCAGATTCTCGACCCACTCGTCAGGGGGTGGCTTGGTCGGCTCAAGCCGCAGATGGAGTGACAAGCGCGGGGAGGACGCCTCCGTGGACTCGGCTTCCGCCAGCGGGCTGCCGAAGATCACCCGGGCGGAAGCGATGTAGTCGTAGTCGCTCAGTGCACTTTCCAGACGCTGAGCAATTTCGGCTTCTTCGCGCCGTCGGGTCCCGGGCAGGGGCAGGGAGAGGAGGTTCGTAGCGGGAAGTGCAGCAGCAGTCGTCTCATCGCCCTCAGAAGCAGCAATCGGTAGCACTACCGGCGCGCAATACGCCTGGTACATCCCAGCCCCTAACGCCGCGACCACTGCTACCAGCACGATAATGCCGATAGCTTTTGCAGTCGGCGAAAGTGACTGCCACCACGGAAGAGTCTGGCGAAGTCCCTCCATCCGCAGATACCTACAGCTTCCGTTCTGAGTGAATCTTCAGCGAATGAGGATGGAGGTTATGTAGCTATTGACTAGCGACTACTACTACAACGGCTTTCTGCGAGAGTGGTGCGAGCACTAGGCCAGTGGTTTTTGGTCCATCCCCTCTTGTATTAATACCATACTTCTCGAACATTGTCAACTGCGTTTTTTCTACACATCTTGCCTGCCGAGCAACCCGCAGACTGCCTCGCGGTGCCCTCCGGCGCAGCGACGCAATACCGACAAGGACATCTCACCCCCCTTGCCGAAAGTACCCCCACACCTGCGGCCAAAGGAGGACAATGACCTGAAATCAACCGAAAAGAAGCTGGGTAAACTCCGGGCCATCCTCACGGAGATGGGCAGCGTTCTGGTCGCCTTCTCTGGCGGCGTAGACAGCACCTTTCTGTTGGCCGTGGCGGTGGATGTCCTGGGACCGCGGGCCGTAGCGGCAACTGCTTGCTCCGCGATCTATCGCCGTGAGGAGTTCGAGGAGGCGAAAGCCTTGGCACAGCAGTTGGGCGCTCGGCACATTACCTTTGAAGTGGATCAACTGGCCCTTCCCGGATTTGCGGGCAATCCGCCCGACCGCTGCTATCACTGCAAGCACGCCCTGTTCACTGAGCTTCATCAGATTGCCGAGCGCGAAGGTCTGGCGTGGGTGGCACATGCTGAGCAAGCTGACGACGCCGCCGATTACCGCCCCGGGCAGCGCGCGGCGCACGAGTCGGGGGTCCGGGCCCCCCTGATCGAGGCTGGCGTTACCAAGGCAGAGGTACGCGAGCTCTCCCGGCTGCGGGGCTTGCCTACCTGGAGCCGCCCCTCTGACGCCTGCCTGGCGACGCGGATTCCCTATGGTGAACTGATTACCAGGGAGAAGCTCGAGCAAATAGCCACGGCGGAGCGGGTCTTGCACGGCTTGGGGTTCGCGCAGCTTAGAGTACGTCATCACGGCCCGCTGGCGCGGATTGAGGTGCCGACTGCTGAACTGGCGCGGCTGGCTGCCGAGCCGGTGCGCGGGCAGGTCCTGTCTGCGCTGCGCGAGGCCGGATTCACCTACATTGCAGTTGACCTGGCTGGATATCGCTCCGGGAGCATGGACGAGGTGCTAAAAACTGCTGACAAACAGAACATATTGTGATGCGTCGTTGTCTTACCATCTGTAGCAAACAAACCACCCCCGCCACACCTGCTGAGACTCCTGAGGAGGAAGCCTGGCATGGCAGTTATCCTGAACCGGCAGACCTGGTTGCTGACCGACGAGCAAGCGGCTGACCTTGAGGCGACGCTCGAGCTGATTGGGGCGCAGGAGTACCTACCCCGCATCTGGGCCCACGATGCCGCGGTGTGGCAGCCCGAGCCTGAGCATCAGGCCGAAATCACCAACCGCCTGGGCTGGCTCACGCTGCCCACACGTTGCCTGGCGCAGTTGGATCGGCTCAGCAACTTCGCGGATCAGATACGCCGGGACGGCTTTGAGCACGTGGTTCTACTGGGCATGGGCGGCAGCAGTCTGGCCACCTGGGCCTGCGAGCGCATATTTGGCCCTGTCCCGGGTTATCCCAGCTTGTCGGTGCTCGACAGTACGGTGCCGGCAGAAGTGGTTGCCAGCACGCGGGATGTTGATCCGACCCGCTGCTTGTTTATTGTCGCCAGCAAGTCGGGAACGACCACCGAAGTGCTTTCCTTCTTTGAGTACTTCTACGACCAGGTGGAGACGGTCAAGGGCGACCAGGTGGGCGAAAACTTCGTCGTCATCACCGACCCGGGTACGCCTCTCGCTCAGACTAGCCGCCAGCGGGGTCTGCGGGGTACCTTCGAGAACTGGCCCGACGTTGGCGGGCGTTATTCAGGTCTCTCCTACTTCGGGATGCTACCCGCGGCCTTGATGGGCCTGCCTCTGCGCGAAATCCTGGAGAGCGGACAGGCGATGGCCGAGGCTTGTGCTCCCTCGGTGCGGCCTGACGAGAATCCGGGCACCGTACTGGGGGCTCTGCTCGGTTGCAGCCTGGCGAGCGGCCGTGACAAGGTTACCTTCTTGATCTCACCGGCTCTGCAAAGTCTCGGCGATTGGATCGAGCAGTTGCTGGCTGAAAGCACCGGCAAGGAGGGCACCGGGCTGATCCCCGTAGTCGGCGAGCCGCTGGGCGATGTAGGTGCCTACGGTGACGACCGCCTCTTTATCCACATACGCCTCGCAGAGGACGACCGGTTAAGCCCCACAACTGCCATGCTCGCGGCCATCGGCCATTCGGTCGTGGAGATTGAGATGGCGGATGTGAATTCGATTGGGCAGGAGTTCTTCCGCTGGCAATTCGCTACGGCGGTGGCAGGCGCTCTGATGGGCATCAACCCCTTCGACCAACCCAATGTCCAGGAGAGCAAGGACAAGACCCGCGAAATGCTGGATTATTACAGTCGCCAGGGCAGTCTGCCGCTCTCCCATCCGGATCTGGTCGAAGATGAGCTGGCGGTCTACGGAGCCGCCGAGGCCGGTTCGGTCCGGGATGCACTTGCGGCGTTGTTTACCCGGGTCAACCCGCGCGATTATGTGGGGGTGATGGCATATCTGCCCCGCACGGCGAGCACCGATGATGCTCTGGCCGCGATGCGGTCCGATATTCGCGACCGACTCAGAGTCGCTACCACCGCCGGATACGGCCCCCGGTTCCTGCACTCCACCGGCCAGCTCCACAAAGGCGGCCCGAACACCGGGGTATTCTTGCAGCTTACTGCCCGGGATAGCACGACGCTGCCAATCCCGGGGCAATACTATGACTTCGCCACGCTGAAGAACGCGCAGGCTTGCGGCGATCTGGAGGTCCTGCGCGAACATGACCGCAGGATCATTCGCATTGATCTGGGCAGTGACATTGGTCAGGGGATGGCGCAGGTAGCGAAACTGTCCAAGGCGGCGCTGCAACGGATATCAGCGGAAACCGGCTGATACACGGTGTGGTGCAGCGATGGGCTGAGGCAAGACCCGTGGCTACCAGCTACTTGGCCGGGGCAACTGACCACGGAGCGTTTCTGAAGCAAGAGACGTATGAGGAGCCCACAATCGTTGCCGCCGCCCGGCTGGTATGTGCCACCACCAACCTGCGCTTTCCGGGCTACGCGGAGGTATCGGCTGCGCTCCGAGACAGCGGTTACTGACCCCTTGCTCAGCAGATTCTCGGGAGCAACTCGCCCGGCGGCATCTCCACCAGCCGCGTCGTTCCCAGGGCTGTACGCATCTGCACCTGCGCTGACCCCACGGCTGTCACTTCGCCGATTATGGCTGCCTGCTCGCCATTGGTGACCGATTTCATTATTGCCAGTGCATTGTCGGCGGCCGCGCCATCCACGAAGGCCAGAAACTTGCCTTCGCAGGCCACTTGGAGCGGATTCAGCCCCAGTATCTCGCAGACGCCGACGACCTGCGGCTTCATCGGCAGCGTACTCTCGTCGAGCCGAATCATCACATCCGCCTGACCGGCGATTTCGTTGAGCGTAGCGGCAAGTCCTCCCCGAGTCGGATCGCGCAGCGCGTGGACCCGGTCACCAAGCACCTCGATCAGCTTGCCCACAATGTCGGCCACCGGCGCTGAATCGCTGCGGATTTCGCCACCGACATCCAGCTCTTCGCGGGCACACATCACCGCCACACCGTGGTCGGCGATTGTCCCATTTATGAGCACCGCGTCGCCCAGCCCCACCCGCGCCGGATCAATGTCGGCCTGCTCGTAGACCACACCCAGGCCGGTGGTATTGATAAACAGCCCGTCAACTGCGCCACGCTCGACCACCTTTGTATCGCCGGTGACCACGTCCACTCCGCATCGCTTGGCCGCTTCAGCCACCGACTGCACCAAACGGTGCAGATCCGCCGTGGGGAAGCCTTCTTCCACCACAATGGCCAGCGACAGGAAGCGCGGCTCCCCGCCCATCATCGCCACGTCGTTGACTGTGCCGTGCACCGCCAGGCTGCCGATGTCGCCACCCGGAAAAAACAGCGGGGAAACCGTGAACGAATCGGTGCTAAACGCCACTCTCACCCCGCCGAGGGTGATAACCGCGGCATCGTTGAGCGGCTGACCCGCCCGCGCCAACAGCGGGGCAAACTCCTGGGCAATGAGCTGCTGCGAGAGCAGCCCGCCCGCGCCGTGGCTCAGCGTGATGAATTCAGGCTTGTTAATCATATCGCCGTCAATCCCCTTCGACTCGCTCATATCGGTAGACGGCGGCGCAAGCGCCCTCCGACGAGACCATGCACGGACCGATTGGATGGTCAGGCCGACACGCACTACCGAACAGCCCGCAATCGGTAGGATGCTTGGCACCACGCAGAATAGCACCGCACTCACAGCCGGGCGGCTCGGCCACCGGCAGCAAATCCAACTCAAAGCGCTTTTCAGCGTCGAAATCCTCGTACTCCTCGCGGAGGCGCAGCCCGCTGTCCGGCATCACGCCCAGCCCCCGCCACCGGCAGTCGGTCACCTCGAAAACTTCCTTGATCTTTGCCAGCGCAACTGGATTTCCCTCGCGCCTGACCACCCGTTTATACTGGTTCGCGACTCGCGCTTTGCCCTCCTGGCGCATCCGCGCTAGCACATAAACCCCCTGGAGTATATCCAGCGGCTCAAAGCCCGCCACCACGCAGGGAATGCCCCCGTCGGCCAACGGCTGGTAGGGCTTTGAGCCGATGATAGCGCTGACGTGCCCCGGGCACAGGAAGCCGTCAATCTGCACATCGGGCTGGTCCACCAGCACTTCCATCGCCGGAGGAATGAGCCGATGCGCAACCAGCACGCTGAAATTCCGAAGGCCAAGCTGCTTGGCCTCGCCGATGCTGACGGCTACACTCGGGACAGTAGTCTCAAAGCCCACACCCATAAAGACGATCTGCTCGCCGGGATTCTCCTGGGCCCACTCCACGCTCTGCATCGGCGAGTAGACTATCCGCACCTGTCCGCCCTGCGCCTTCACTCCGCTCAGGGTGCCCTGACTGCCCGGCACCTTCATCATATCGCCGAACGCCGCCACCCAGACGCCCTCCTGAGCCAGCCGGACCGCCGCGTCAATCACTTCCGGCGGGGTGACACAGACGGGGCAGCCCGGCCCCGAGATGAGGCCGAGCTGCTCAGGGAATAACTCGTGCAGGCCGTAGCGGGCAACGGCATGGGCGTGCGTGCCGCAGACCTCCATGAACGACATCGGCTCGCTGACCACATCGGCGATCTCCCGCGCGAGGCGGTGCACCTGCTCTGGATTCTGGTATTCTTGGATAAACTTCATAGCACTCCGGATTACTCCCACCAACCCAGCTCGTCCAGTACATCGAGCGTCTTGTGCGCCTCTTCTTCGTCGAGCTTCTCGATGGCAAAGCCGGCGTGCACCAGGACGTAATCGCCGACTTGCGCATCGGGCAGCAGGTCCAGGCGCATCTTCACCTGGCTGCCGCCCAGTTCAGCGACACCCCGGTTGCCGTCTATCTCAACCAGTTTGCACGGCAGCGCAACGCACATATCTACTATTTCCTTGCTGAAGCGACTACGGCCTGGCCCAGCGCCAGTCCGCCGTCGTTGGGTGGTGTTCCCTTGTGAATGAGCACATCGAAGCCGGCTTCCGTCAGCCGCCGGTGCAGCCCCACCAGGACCAGCTCGTTCTGGAAGGTCCCACCCGAGAGCGCGACCTGCTTGATGCCCGTGTCTCGGGCAATCCGCGTGGCTGCGTCGCCCAGCATGGCGATGAACGTGTTATGAAAGCGCGCCGAAATCTCGCCGGTATCTCGTCCCACCTGCAGATCCGCCACTATCTCCGCAAACATCGGCCCCGGACTTATCACCAGCATACCGTCGCTCTCATTGATTTCATAGCTGTACGTACCCTCGGCTTCGGTTGCGGCGGCTTCGAGCATTATCGCCGACTGCCCCTCGTAGGCGTCCACCGAGCGCAGCCCCAGCAGTGCTGATACCGCCGAAAACAGCCGCCCGGCGCTGGAAGCAAGCGGGCAATTGATATCCTTTTCAATCATCTGCTCTATCAGCCGCCACCGATCCCGGTCCAGCGCGCGACAGAACTCAATATCCGCGTCCAGCAGGCCCTGCCGGTGCAGGTAGACTGCCGCCATTCGCCACGGCTCTTTGATAGCCTGCTCGCCGCCCGGCAGCGGCACGTACTCCAGATGCGCGGCGCGCGTGTAGTCGCCGTAATCGCTGACCAGGACCTCGCAGCCCCACACCGTTCCGTCTGCACCGTAGCCTGTGCCATCGCAGG
>JALGTU010000234.1 GCA_029821195.1 Candidatus Zipacnadia bacterium | reverse complement strand
CGGCGCTTCGCGAGGGGTGGCCCGGCCACCTCTGTGAGGCACTGGGAGAACTTCACGAGCTGATTAGTACTCCCGGTGAGGCGTACATCTGCCGCAGGGAGAGCAGCGATACCTCGTTTGCCTACCCATTTGCGCTCCAGTCGCAGCCCGACGTGGTCACGACGCCGGTGCGTGACTTGAGCACTGCCCTCGAGCAGCTCTGCCAAGAGTTGCAGCAGGGCCGGCAGAGCCAGCAGTTGCGCGAACAGTTGCTGCGCGCCGCTGGCAAACAGCTCGATCACGTCCTGACGCGCAAGCGCAAGCGCAAGGCGGCCCTCGACTCGGTGTCCGATGCTAATAAGTACCGTAAATGGGGGCAGCTTATCCTCGCCCACCTGAATCAAATTCCCCCTCGCGCCGAAGAAGTCACCGTAACCGACTACTACTCGGAGGACCAGTCTGAGATCACAATAGAGCTGGATCCGGATCGCAGGCCCCAACAGGTAGCTGAGCATTACTTCAAGCGCTACAAGCATGCGCAACGCCTGTCCCAGCGCCTGCCGCGACTGCTTAAGGTTGACTGTATACACCAGAATTACCTGGAAGGGCTGCTGCACCAGATTGAGAATGCTGGGCAGTTGGCCGATCTACAGGAGCTACGCCAGGAGATGATTGACCAGGACATCCTGCGACCACCCACGCGCGAGCAGCCTCGCCCTGAGAAAAGAGGTTTACCTCGTTATGAAAGCCGGGACGGCTACCTGGTGGTTTACGGCAAGACCGGACAGCAGAATGACGAGGTCGTGCGCCAGGCCAGCTCCGACGACATCTGGCTGCACGTACAGCAAGGACCAGGTGGGCACGTCATCATCAAGACGGGTGGTCAGCCGGACGATGTGCCGGAGAGCACAATTGTTGAGGCCGCCGAGCATGCGGCGGCGCTCAGTCGTCAGGCCCAGTCGTCAAAGGTGGAAGTGGACTACACGCAGGTCAAGCACCTCAACAAGCCCACGGGCGGCCCACCGGGGTTTGTATACTATCGCAATTTCAAGACGCTCCGCGTCCAGCCCCGGCGCGCCGACGTCGCAGAAGCAGACTAGTTGGCGGCCTCCAGCACAATTATCTGCGGGCCTTCTCCCAGCTCGTCGGCACAGACAGTTATCTGCGAGGCCCCGGCGTCTTCTACATTCTGCTTCCCGGCCAGGAAGTCGTCTACCGGGCCAATGGGAAGGTCTACTTTCGGGGTCTTGTAGTGCATAGGGATGACCACTGCGGGCTGAAGTCGGTCAATTGCCCGGGTAGCGCCCTGCGCGTCGATGGTGAAGTGCCCGCCGACAGGGATCAGCGCCACGTCCACATTACCAATCGAGGCTACCTGCTCAGGGCTGAGCAAGTGCCCCAGATCGCCCAGGTGGCAGATCCTAATTCCGTCCACCTCAAAACAGAAGATGCGGTTGATACCCCGCTGGGCGCCCTGCGCGTCGTCGTGGTAGGATTCGGTGACCTCAAAGTCAATGCCCTTGACCTCACCTGAAGAGGTGACAACTACCGGATTGCCGGGCACGCCAGCCACATAGTTGTGGTCGGCATGGTCGTGACTGACCGTGACGATATCGGCCTCGTCGGTGATTGGACGGTAGCGGAACGTGCCGCCGTATCCCCCCGGCTCATACGGGTCGGTAATGATCCGCACACCCTCATGGCTGGTGATCAAGAAGCTCGCGTGTCCCAGAAACTTGATAGTCATAACATCCTCTCCCCTGCGCGAAAATAGGTTGGCGAGTGTCAGTTCGCACTACGCATCTTGCATCTGTTGCCACTGAGCAACTGTCCCCCGGACATGCTCTGCGGAGTCGTGCAGCATTGACAGTTCTTCTTTGGTGAGATCCAATTCAATTACCTCCTCGACGCCACTCGCTCCCAGCTTGACTGGCACTCCCACAAAGACATCGTCCAGACCGTATTCGCCCCGTAGCAGCACCGAAGCCGGCATCAGGCGCTTTTCATCGCGCACAATAGCGGCGACCATATTGGCGACGCCGGCGG
>JALGTU010000085.1 GCA_029821195.1 Candidatus Zipacnadia bacterium | reverse complement strand
CGGCTCTGCACTACGCCTGGTACGCGCTGGTTTCCAGCCAGGCGGACGTAATGCTCGCCGGTGGTGTGGATGTGGTCAGCAAGGCGCTGCTGGCGCGGCTGAGCGTTAATCTGGACAGACCTGGGGCCAGGCCGGCGGCGGAAGGGGCAGCCGTCCTGGCACTGGAGAAGGTAGAGACGGCTGCGGCACGGGGGGTGAGGCCGCTGGCTGAGATTGCCGGGTGTGGGTTGGCGAGTGGCAGTGATGCGGATGAGGCACGAGAGCAGGCACTCAAGCGCGCCGTCGCGGCCAGCGGGTTGAGTGAAGCGCCCGCTGAATTTGACATGCCCGGCGGTTACGGGTATACCTTTGGTGCAGGGCTGGCTTTGGATACTGCTGCGGCGATTGGTCTTGGCGCCGCGCGGGAGCAAGGCCTTGTGAGCATTGCGCGGGCGACATCGTCGGGGCGTGCGGCTGCTATCATACTGCAAGAAGCCCAATGAAATACGACCATGATGAGATAATCGAGCATTACCGGCTGATGCTGGTGATACGCCGCTTCGAGGATGTGCTGGACCAGCTCTTCGGCGAGGGCGTAATCGTCGGCACCAGTCACTTCTGCGCGGGTCAGGAGGCCTGTGCAGTAGGAGCTGTGGCGGCGCTGAGGCCTAGCGATCTCGTCAGCTCCAACCACCGCGGGCACGGGCACTTTCTGGCCAAGGGTGGCGAGCCGCGGCGGCTGATGGCCGAGCTGTTCGGGAAGGCCACCGGCTATGCCGGCGGGCGGGGTGGCTCGCAGCATATGGCGGAGTTCTCGCTGGGCTTCCTGGGCACGCACGGCATTACTGGCGGGATGATTCCGGTGGCGACGGGCGCGGCCCTCAGCCAGAAGCTGCTCAATACCGGTAACGTGGTACTGTGCTTCTTCGGCGACGGAGCTACCGGGTCGGGTGCATTTCACGAGGCTGTCAATATGGGCGCGATCTGGGAGTTGCCCATCGTCTATTTCTGCGAGAATAACCTCTACGCGATGAGTATGCCGGTTGCCGAGGCCTTCAAGGTCACCAGCATCGCCGAGCGAGCCGCCGCGTATGGCCTGCCCGGTGTGGTGGTGGATGGGAACGACTACTTCGCCGTGCGGGAAGCGACCGGCGAGGCTGCCGAGCATGCCCGGTCCGCTCACGGGCCGACGCTGGTCGAGGCGCATACCTATCGGCACTACGGGCATTCCAAGAGTGATGACTGTGGCTATCGCTCCGCCGAGGAGGAAGCCGCCTGGCGGGCCAGGGACCCGCTGAAGCTGATGCGCGAGCGGCTGATCGCGGAGGGTTCACTCACCGAGGCGGCGGCTGAGGCGCTGGCTCAGGAGGCTGAACAGATAATCGCTGACGCTATCGAGTTCGCGCGTAATAGTCCCGACCCCGACCCGGAAACGCTGTGTGATGGTGTCTTTGCCGACTTTGATTAGCAATGCGTGAAACTTACTTTTCCCACGCAATTCGGGAGACGTTGGCGGAGGAGATGGCGCGCGATGAGCGCGTGATCATGCTCGGTGAGGATATCGCCGAGTACGGCGGCGCGTTCAAAATAACCGCAGGCTTCGCCGAGCGCTTCGGCAAAGAGCGCGTGCGCAATACGCCCATCGCCGAGGGCGGTTTTACCGGCGTGGCGATTGGTGCGGCGCTAACAGGGCTGCGGCCGGTGGTTGAGATGATGTTTATGGACTTCATCACGCTGGCGCTGGACCAGCTCATCAACCACGCCGCGAAGTTCCGCTACCAGTACGGGGAGCAGGCAAGAGTGCCGCTGGTGGTGCGCTGTCCGGCGGGCGCGGGCCGTTCGTACGGGCCGACTCACTCCCAGAGCCTGGAGCGGCACTTGGTAGCCACACCGGGGCTGGTGGTCGTTGCCCCGAGCACGGCGCATGATGCCAAGGGGCTGCTCAAGAGCGCCATTCGCTGTGATGATCCGGTCATATTCATCGAGAGCAAGGTGCTGTACGGGCGGCGTGGTGATGTGCCCGAAGGTGACTACACCGTCCCGCTGGGCGAGGCGAAGGTGGTACGCGACGGCGAAGACTGCACGATTGTGGCCTATTCGCGGATGACTGAGGAGTCCCTGCGTGCTGCCGAAGCGCTGGCAGCAAAGAGCGTGAGTTGCGAGGTTATTGACCTGCGCACGCTGGCGCCGATGGACACCGAGACAGTCGCTGAGTCGGTGCGCAAGACAGGCCGTGTCGTCGTCACCGAGGAAGGGCCGCTGACCGGTGGCATCGGGGCGGAAGTCGTGGCCCGGGTTGTCGAGAGTTGCTTCGACTACCTCCAGGCACCACCACAGCGGGTAGCGGCTAGCGACACGCCCGTGCCGGCCAGCCGCGTGCTCGAAGAAGCGGCGATACCCTCGGCCAGACAGATAGCGGAGGCAGTAGTGAGATCAATTCGCGCGGGTTGACCTGTTGCGCAAACTGTGGCGGACGGATACCGAGAATGGTTGACGCCAGCGTAATCATAGTCAGCTACAATAAGCTCGCGTACACGCGGCTGTGTGTGGAGCGGCTGTTGCAGAGCAACCCGAAGCCCGCGCAGGTTGTGGCAGTGGATAATGGCTCGCAGGACGGTAGCGCAGAGTACCTCGAAGGCGAGTTTCCGGATTACGCCGCCCCCATGGGCGTCCGTTTTGTGCTCCTGCGCAACGACAGCAACGTGGGCGCGTGCACAGCGCGCAACCAGGCGCTGGACGTGGCGACGGGGCGGTATATCTGCTTTATGGACAACGACGTCGCCGTGCGCAGCCGCGACTGGCTGGCGATTCTGCGCGATGTCCTCGAACAGCGGGACGACATCGGCATCGTCGGGCCGAAGCTGCTCTTTCCGTTTGATCCTTACGATATCGAGTGTGCCGGCGTAGCAATCTCGCCCAGGGGCAGGGTGCAGTATCGGGGGCGGGGTGAGCCGGTTGACGGCGCCCAGTTCGACGAAGCGACGGAGGTGCAGTGCCTCATCAGCGCGTGCTGGCTGATGAAGCGCGCGGTTTGGGAGCAGATCGGCGGGCTCGACGAGGTCTTCAATCCGGCGCAGTACGAGGACTTCGACTTCTGCTATCGGGCGCGCCAGGCCGGCTGGCAGGTCTGGTACGAGCCGCGGGCGGAGATGTACCACTACGAGGGTGTAACCACCGACGGTTCGGTGGACGTCAACTTCAAGTACGTAACTATCAAGAACGGCCTGGAGTTCAAGCGCCGCTGGCAGCATATCTTCGCGCATGAGGATGGTCCTTCCGACGAAGAATGTCAGTGGCGATCGCTACCGGTACAGCCAATCGAGGGGGCGCCCGACCCGCCCCTGGTCTGAACCGTACGACAGGCGTCTCGGCTGTCGAGTCTATCCTGCTTACGACCAGTTCCTGGCCTCGTCGCGGGAAGGTATAGCTTTCTCCTGGCGCGAAAACTCCCAATGATCTGTGCTGGCCAATACCTGCGTAAGGAGGCAGAACAATGCGTATGTATCTGACAATAGTGCTAATACTGCTAATGAGTGGGGCGGTGTTGGCCGAGGAGCGTCCACCGGGTCCGAAGGAGTTCTTCCCCTTCGGGGTCTACCTTGGGGGCAATGGTCCGATGCGCGCTGTGGCGATCGAAGGTATGACCATTGAGGACCAGATTGAGTGGACCTGCGCCGATCTCGCAAAGCAGCACTTCAACTGTGTTTGGCCGAACAATCTCAGTCCCAAGTACCTGCCGGTGTGGCTGGAGGCCGCCGAGCGCCACGGGCTACGCGTTATTCCGCAGGGTGGGGGCATGCCAATGTACCTGCTCTACGGAAAGCGTTGGCCGGGCTGGCAGCAGTACGTCGAGACCAAGATGAAGCCGTGGTGGCATGATTTCGCCAGCGAGTACCGTGACTCCAAGGCGCTGCTGGCCTACAGCGTGGTCGAGGAAATTCCGCCCGACCCAGAAATCTGCGATGCGATTGCCTCGCTTACCAAACTGGTGGCCGAGGTGGACCCCAATCATCCGATGATCGTGCTGCATAACAAGCTGGGCGCGGCGCAGCTTTGCACCGACCGGTATCGCCCCGCTGCGATCGGGCATGACCTCTACCCGTTTTTCAAGAAGCCCGGACCTGATGATTATCCCAATCCGTGGACCCGCCAGGCGAGTCACAGTTGCTACGAGATGCGCTGTGACCGGCTGTATGAGATAGCCGAGCGGGTGGGCGCGCCCGGCTGGATAATGGGCCAGGCCATGCAGATTGACCATTACAAAGACGGCAAGCTGCTGGAGAGCGGCTACCGCCGGCCCACCCGCAACGAGATGCACTACCAGGTCTGGGCAGGGCTGTTCAGTGGCCTGCGCGGCGTGTTCTTCTATCTGTATGCTGACGGACGCAAGGAAGCGCCGGAGAACGGCTCCTTCTCGCCGGGGCTGCTCGTTTGGGACGAAGACGAGCAGCGTCCGGTGGCCAGCGAGATTTACCAGGAGCTCGCCCAGATCGCGGCGCGTCTCGAGCCGCTCTACCCGCTGCTGCTGGATATGCGTCGGGGCAAGCTGACTGACGAAGTAGTGGTCTGGGAGTGGAATGAGCATATCCGCGCGCGCACCTTTGTCAATCGCAGGATGCGCAACGCCAAATACCTGATGATATTCAACGATGACGTTGAGCGCGAGCACGCCGTACGGCTTGACCTGGGTCCCTGGCACGGCTACTTGCCGGGGGATTCGAAGTTCTACGACGTTTTCCAGCGCCGGCCTATCAAGATCAAGGACCATAACTATTTCGTGTTCGAGGATGACGAGCCGCTCGTCATTGCGCCGGGTGACGGGACGATCGTGCTGGTCGGCGACGACGATGATATTGCCCGGCATAAGCAGCGATATGAGTAGTTCGCAGCAGCCTGAGGCTGGTGATTAGCCGTAATGTCTGACGACAGTACGCTGAAGAACCAATTGAAAGAGATGATCGTCGAGCGGCTGTTCCTGAACATCACCGCGGCGGAGATGGCAGACGATGCCGACCTGATGCAGACTTACGGTATTGACTCGGTAAACTTATTCGAGATTATCGTGGGATTGGAAGAGGAGTTCGAGATCACCGTCGAGGACGAAGACTTCAGTGTGGAGGCCTTTGCCACGGTGAATAGCATCACCGAGCTCGTCAAGCGCAAGCGGGGGCAACGCTAAGTGGAAATCCGCGAGGAGCCGGTGCGGTTCGATAGCTCTGGGACTGAGCTGCACGGGGTCTACTACGAACTGGCCCCCCGCGAGAGCTTCGAGATGGTCGCTGTCATTTGCGATCCTTTCGCCGAGGAGAAGAAATGCGCCCAGCGCATCCTCGCGCAGATGGCGCGGCGGATGGCCAATCTGGGGGTGGCGGTCCTCCATTTCGACTACCGAGGCACCGGCGACAGCGGGGGCGATTTTGGCGATTTCGGTCCGACTGACTGGCTCCAGGATATCGAAGCTGCCGTGGCGTATGCCCGCGAGCGTCGGTCCGGTGCGAATATTGGGCTGCTGGGGTTGCGGATGGGCGCGAGTCTGGCGGCTGAGCTGGCCGAGGCAATGGGCGACTGCCGCTGGCTGGTGTTGTGGGAGCCGGTTGTTGACGGGCCACGATACGTCCGCGAGAACCTCCGGCGCTCGCTGATCAAAGCGATGCTTACCAGGGGCCCAGACTCCTCCGCACCAGCGCACACGCCGGATACGACGCAGGGATGGCTCGATCTGGACGGGTACCGGGTCTCGGCGCGGACTCGGGCGAAGCTCGAAGCGATTGACCTGAGTGCGCCGCCCGAGTTCAGCGGACCCGTCTTGGTGGTGAACGTCGGTGCGCGGGCGTTGGTGAGGCACGAGCTTCTCTTCCTGGCCGAAGGCTACCCGGGAGGCAGTGCTGAAGTGGTCGTCATGGAGCCGTTCTGGAGCCGGGTGGGACTGGTGGATGGGGAACGCCTGGTAGCATTGACCGCACAGTGGTTGAGCCAGATCCTGTGATAAATACATCCGAGCGGCACTTCTTTTTCGAGAACGAGGGCGAGTCGCTGCTGGGGGTGGTCCACGTCCCGCAGCGGCAGCGTATCGGTGCCCTGGTGCTGCTACACGGCTGGGCGGGCTACCGCATCGGGGCGCATCGGATGCTGGTTAAGCTGGCGCGGGCAGCGGCGCAGCAAGGCTTTGTGACTATGCGCTTTGACTTCCGTGGGCGCGGCGACAGCGGGGGAGACGCTGGGGCCACCACACTGAGCACGATGATAAGTGATACCGTCCAGGCGGCATCGGTCTTGACCGACGAATATCAGGTTGCCAAGGTGGGTCTGGTGGGCGACTGCAGCGGCTCAGAAGTAGCGATTGGGGCGGGGCCGCTCATCGCGGCGGCAGACAGTATGGTCCTGTGGTCGGCGCCGACGGTGGGGGCAGACCGCAGCGCGGCACGTCAGGCGAAACGCGCCGACGTTCTGCGCCAGTACATCCGGAAGATGTTTCGTGCCGAAACGTGGGGGAAGCTGCTCGGCGGACGACTGCGCCTAGATATGATAAGACAGGCAATGAAGCGAGGCGGAGCCGGGGCGGGTGAAGAGACCGCGCCGATTGACCGGCAGGTTGACTGGCGGGGGCGATTTCGCGAGTTTGCGGGCGAGCGCCTGTTCATATATGGCGGCAGCGACCCGGGGGCGACCTCGGCACAACAGCACTACGAGCGGCTCAGCGCCGAAGCCGGGCGCGCCTTCAACTGCCACGTAGTAGCCGGCGCAAATCACGCTTTTTACTCGCTGGCCTGGGAGCGCGAAGTCATCGAGACTACACTGGATTGGCTCGCCCAGCGCTACCAATGGGACGAGCAGAGCGATGACCTCTGAGCTCCCTGACACCTTGCGCATCCTGTACGTCAACCACGTGGGGCGCAGCAGCGGTGCGGAGAACAGCCTGGTCAGTCTCATCCGCCACCTGGACCGCGAGCGGTTCTCTCCCGTGGCTGCGGTGCCCGATGGCCCACTGGCTGAGCAACTGGCGACTCTGGGAGCGCGGGTGAAGCGTATTGACGGCCTCCGCTTGCACCAGACATTGAATCCGTTCTCCGCGCTGGCGCAGTACCGACGGTTACGGCGGATGCGCAGCCAAATTCAGCTACTGAGTGACGAGGCGCAAGCACAGCTTGTCCACGCGAACAGTCTTACAGTCGCGCTGGCGATGGGGTTGAAGGGGAGGGCTGGCCCCCCGGTCATTTGGCACTGCCGTGACCTGCTGGTAGATGGTCGCGTCATCCGGTGGGTCGGGCCGCGCTGCACTGAGATTGTAGCGATATCGGCAGTGGTGCGTGAGAAGCTGATTGATGCTTGCCCTGCGCTGCGCAATCATGTTCGCGTTATCTACAACGGGATCAGCCCCGAGGAGTTCTTGCCGCAGCGCCCCCGCGAGCAGGTCCGTGCGGAGCTGGGCTGCCCGCACGATGCCCAGGTGGTTGCAATGGTCGGGCAGCTCGTCCCCTGGAAGCGGCACGATTTGCTCCTGGAGGCTGCCGATACTGTCCTGGCGCATCGGCGTGGTACTCGTTTCTGGGTAATCGGGGAGGATATGTTCGGCGAGCACAGGCGGTATGTAAGTAAACTGAAATCTTCGGCGCCGGGTGCGGTGAGCTTTTTGGGGTATCGGGAGGATGTAGCGGACCTGGTGGCGGCGGCGGATATCGTGGCGCATCCAACCACGGCGGAGCCGCTGGGGCGTGCTGTACTGGAGGCAATGAGCCTGAGCAAACCGGTGGTCGCCGCGCGGGCCGGGGGGCCGGCCGAGTTGATTGAGCACGAGCAAAGCGGGCTGCTGGTCGAGCCGGCCAGCGCCCGGGCATTGGCGAACGGCATACTTACGTTGCTGTCGGACCGAGATCTGGCCCAACGGCTGGGAGAAAATGCGCGACAGCGGGTACAGCAGCATTTCTCAGCGACTGCAACTGCCGCCCGGATGGAGGAGTTGTACCTGGATGTGGCACAGGAGGCTCTGGGTTGAAGATTGCCGTTAATGCCATGCTGCTGCGCCAGCCATACTCGGGTGTGGAAGTCGCTATCCACAACCTGATCAAGGCGGTGGCAGCGCAGGCTCCCCAGTGGGAGTTCCTGGCGGCGGTGCCTGCGGACTTTGCTGCGAGCACAGATATGCCGGGTAATATCTCGCTACACCGGGCTCCCGGCTGGACGCGAGACCGTGCGGGCCGCATAGTGTGGGAGCAGCTCGCGTTCCCTGGCGTACTGCGTCGCCAAAAGGTTTCACTGCTCCACGCCCCGGGCTACGTGATGCCGCTGCGCTGGCGCGGGCCCACTGTCCTGAGCGTCTACGATATAACCGCGCTGACCCATCCGCAATGGTGCAAGCCGGCGAACGTCTGGCACTACCGGCTTATGCTACCCCGCAGTGTGCGCCGGGCTGACCGTGTGCTTGTGCCCTCTGAGTATGTGGGCAATGAGCTGGTAAACGTGCCGGGGGTTGATCGGGACAAGATCCGCGTCGTTGCGCTCGGTATTGACGCGGTTTTCCGCAGGATTGAAGATGCTACCGTGCTGGCGGGAGTGCGGCGTAAGTATGGTCTGCCCAAGGAATACCTGCTTTGCGTGGGGAACATTACCCCGCGAAAGAATATCGAGGGCGTAGTGGAGCTGTTTGAGCATCTCGTGCCCGATCTGCCTCACCACCTGGCCGTGGTCGGGGCTAAACCACACAAGCGGCGGGATGTGCTGAGGCGAATCGAGGGTAGCCCGGTGTGTGAGCGCATTCATATGCTGGGGTATGTCCCCGCCGAGGATTTGGCGGCGCTGTACAGCGGGGCGGGGGCGTGTCTGCATCTGGCCCACTACGAAGGCTTCGGCCTAACGCCGCTGGAGGCGATGGCCTGCGGCACCCCGGTCGTGGTGTCTACCGGCGGGGCGCTGCCGGAGGTAGCCGGCCCTGGAGCCCTGACTATTCATGCGGTAGACGCAGAAGCAGTAAAGCTGGTGAAGCGAGTGCTTAGCGACTTTGAGTATCGAGGTAAACTGGTTGAGCGGGGCCGGGCGCATGCCGCAGGATTCACCTGGTCCGCAGCAGCCCAAAAGGTAATCTCCGTCTACCGGGAGGTTGTGGCAGAGCGTGGATAGGCCTGTGTCGGAGCGAATTGCATACGTGCTGGGTGAGTTCCCGTCGGTCACCGAGACGTTCATCCTCCGGGAGATGGTGGCCCTGGAGCAACAGGGGGTCGTGATCGTCCCGCTGGCTCTGCACAAACCTGAGCATAAGGTGGTGCACGAGAGTGCCAAGCCCCTTGCTGAGCGGACCGTCTATCCGCCTCGGCCGTTGTCCCTGCGGGCGGCCATTACTCAACTGGTAGCGCTCCTGCAATATCCTGGCGGGTATCTTTCGGCGCTGCGGCTGATCTTGAGACACATATTCAGCCAGCCCAATGAGGCGCGGGAGATGATGGCGAGTTTGTGGCGGGCGGGCTACTTCGCCGTGCGCCTGGGGCGGCGCATCCGGCATATACATGCGCATTTTGCCAGCCAGCCGACTACCGTTGCCTGGCTGCTTGCGGAGATGACGGGGCGGGGGTACAGCTTCTCGGTCCACGCTCGCGATCTCTTCACCTCCGAGGCGATTGCACTGGGGATGAAGATTGCCGAGGCCGAATTCGTCACAGTCTGCACCGAGTATGGGCGCCAGCGCCTGCTCAAGCAGCACCGCCTCGTCGCCGAGGGCAAGCTCCATCTCATCTACCACGGCCTGGACCCGAGCAAGTTCAAGCCACCGGTTATCCCGCCGACCAGGCCCCCCATCATAATGTCAGTGGGCCGACTCGTCGAGAAGAAGGGTTATCCGTATCTGCTCCAGGCAGCGAGCATACTCCAGTCGCGTGGTGCCGACTTCCGGCTGCTGATCGTCGGGGAGGGCCCAATGCGCGAGGACCTGGTGCGCATGGCCGCCGGCCTGCAGCTCCAGGAACGGGCAGAGTTCACGGGGGCGCTGGCCCAGCGGGAGGTGCATCAGCTCTACGACCAGGCCCACGTTTTCGCGCTGGCCTCAGTGGTCGCGGCGGACGGGGACCGTGACGGCTTGCCCAATGTCCTGCTGGAGGCGCTGGCGATGGGCATTCCGACGGTGGCGACCAACATATCGGCCATCCCGGAGCTGATTGAGCACCAGAAGACCGGCCTGCTGGCGACGCCGGGCGACCCGCGTGACCTGGCCGACAAGCTGGAGGTCGCGCTGTACGACGAGGAAGTGCGCAGCCGGGTCAGACTGCTAGGGCGGCAGAAGGTCACCAAGTATTTCGATGCCAATCGCAACGCCACCGGGCTGGCTGCGCTTTTCGCCCGGGCACTCCAGCCCTGACGGACTACGGCAAGTGAGCAGCTTCCATGAATGAATCTCCCACTCCCGACAGCCAGGATGCCCAGGCCGGTACGGAGATGACCCTGGCGGCGCTGGTGATCTCCGTATTCCTCGCCGCGGGCAAGGTCATGGGGTACGTCAAGGTAGTGCTCCTGGCCAACTACTTCGGGCTGTCGCGGCCCACCGATGCCTTCTTGGCCGTCTACAACGGCCTGGTCTTCCTGGTCTACACCAAGATTGAAAAGCTGCTCCGGCCCACTTACCTGCCGGTGTTCATCGAACACCGGGACCGCGACGGCGAGGCGCAGGCGTGGCGCATTACCGGGGTTATCGGCACTCTCGAGCTGCTCACACTGATCGTCATCGCGCTGGGGTCGGTGATATTTGCCGAGCCGATTTTCCGGCTGCTGTGGCGGGCTCAGGATGCCTCCGCCCAGGAAATCCGCATGGGCGTAATGCTTGTGCGCATCATGGCCCCGGCGATGGTGCTGCTGACCCTATCGGTGATGCCCGAGCTCACCCTCCACGCCTACCGCCGCTTCACCCTCCCGGCCGTGGCTGAAGCGTGCTTCAAGGCGGCAGTCCCGCTGATGATGATCGCACTGATCGGCGTGGTCTGGGCACCGGATAACCCGCTGGCCATTTACGCCGTCGCCTGTGGCGTGGTGCTGGGGTCGGCACTTCGGCTGTTCCTGCAACTGCCCGGCCTGCGCCCCAAGCTGCGGCATCTGCGGGCGTCACTGTGGCCGCATGCCGTACCCGGGGGCCTGCGCATCTTCGCCCTGATGCCGCCGGTTGTCCTCGGGCTGGTCTTCTCCACGATCAGAGTCTGGAACGATATTGTCGTGACCGCACGGATGGGCGAGGGTATCTACACCGGGCTCGATTTCGGCCGCAAG
>JALGTU010000084.1 GCA_029821195.1 Candidatus Zipacnadia bacterium | reverse complement strand
GAGCATGCCGGGGACGATGCCGATGATTATGTTCTCGTTGAGCTTCGTCTCCAGCGGCGGGTCCATGTAGTTAGCATACGCATAGCCGGTGACGATCACGTCCGGGTCAATCTCGCGGGCCAGTTTCTGGACCGCCATGTAGAACTTGGCATACCGGTCCGACATCGAGTCAGGGTCCGGGCCGTCCCAGGCTTGGCACCTCTCGCACGTGCAACGGCCGCGCGTGTCGTTTTCGCAGCAGTTGATGTTGCGGAAGACGCCCCGTTCGCGCTCGGCCTGCCAGTTCTGTACAATCTGCTGCCACAGCCCCGGCTCAGAAACGCACATTGAGATATTCTTCCCGCCACTCCACGGCTCGCGCTTGCCGTTCTCCAGAAGGTTGAAGTACTCGGGGTGAGTCTGCCCGTATTTCGCCCAATATTTGGTGAAAGCGTGCCCGTACCGCAGGCTGACCGAGCGGCCCATGCGCTGGCGCCGCAGCCAGACATCCTCGTCGTGTATCGCCTGCTTCAGTGCCGCCGCGGAGTAAGCACCGGCGCCCCGCCGTCGGGAGTTCTTGAGCGTCTGGCGCAGGTTGCGCTGAAGCAGTTGTGGTGCCCAGTGCTTCTCACCGTGGGGGACCACGACGACGTCAGTCTTGGGGACAAATGTGCCCAGCTCACCCGGCCACAACCACCGCACCCCCAGCACATCCTCCAGCAGTTCGTAGACACCGAAAAGCGTCCCCGCCTGCGTCCCGCCGCTCAGGGGATCGCCATTGCTGTCGCCGCCGGTGATATATACAGCGTTCCCTGTGGTCCTGATGACAAATGACTCTGGGGCTAGCTCGTGCGGGTCAATGCCGGCCTGCTGGGTAGCTGTGCACCTACCCAGGTAGACCCGCGCTGCTGGTGGCGCGGGCAATTCAGCTTCGCTGACAATCGCCATCTGTACCGCGCTGGCCTTTTCGACGTGGTACTGCAATTCCTTGGCAGCGTACTCGACGACCGGCAGCGCTTGTTCCGGCACCACGATCACCGCCTGCGCCTGCCCGCCGGCGACCAGCGCCACATCAGCGGCGCCTATTGAGCCTGCCAGCAGTACCGCCGCAAATACTAGGCTGACAACAGTGGGGCTCCTCATTATTGTCTCTCCCTTTCTTTACAGCTCAGCGTAGACAGGATTCGCCACCAGGGAGGCGGTTCCTTCTCGCCGTCAAGTCATACAGGGAGGAGTGTGGCGCGGCTGTGGTGAATACTGCTGCGGTCTGCGCTACGATTTGCCGATTCCTCGGCTAGGAGGCTAACTATGTCGGACCTAAAGATTGCCGTGATGCTGGCCAGTTTCCGCACAGATATGTCCACCGCTATGCAAAAAGCGGTTGAGATGGGTGTGCCGGGTATACACATCAGCGCGAGTGGCGAGTGGGATGCGCGCACGATGACGCAAGAGGAGCGTAAGCAGTTGGTACAGCGCGTAAGAAGTCTTGGCCTGGAGATCTCAGCCATCTCCTGCTGGGGTGGTGACGTGGACCTCACTGAAGAAGAAGGCTGGGCGGAGAATATCGCGTGGGGTAAGCAGCTCCTGGAGTTGGCCGCGGACCTGGAGTGCGGGATATGGCAGGCACACGTCGGGATTATGCCGGAAGACACCGCCGCTCCGGGCTGGCGGCGGGTTGTGGACGCGATGGCGCAACTCGCCGAACATGGGGAGAAAGTGGGCGCGTGCCTGGCCATCGAGACCGGCCCGGAGCCGCCGTATGTACTGCGCCGGCTGGTAACCGAGGTGGGCAGTGAGGCTATCCGGGTCAACTGGGATCCGGCTAATATGATCCTGTGGCCCCCGATCTTCTGCCAGAAGCTGGGCGAAGCTTATGACGAGGATAAGTGGGTCGAGAAGTTTCAGCCCAACGAAGGGGCCAAGGCGTTAGCTGATGTCATCGTCCATACCCACGCCAAGGACGCGCTAGTACGTCCCGACGGCACTGGTCAGGAGGTGCCGCTAGGAGAAGGCTGGGTGGACTGGCCGCGTTACGTCGGCTACCTGCGCGAAGCCGGCTACGACGGCTACTTCGCCATCGAGCGCGAGGTGGGGGATAACCCCGAAACTGACATCCGCAAGGCTGTTGACTTCCTGCGCAGCTTGTAGGGATTTCGGCTGGCGGTGGCGAAGAGAGATGAAGGGGGAGCCACGGTATACTACTGCACGAAGGATGAACAGGAATATGTCGGCTTGGACTAGCTTTGTCGTTGTCCGGCAGGCCAACTCAAGTCTGGCCCTAACCCTTAGCGTGGTGGTACTGCTGCTCGCCGTTGCGTTTGCAGCGGCAGCGCCCTCCACTGATGAATTCTTTAGGGCGGTCCCTGACTCAGCCCGGAACTACGCAGCAAACAGAGTGTATCCCCAGGGACGTATCTTTCCGTTCAGCTTGTATTCAGTGGGTGGTGGTGGACCGAACGAGGTTGGGCAGAAGCTGCCAGAAGAAGAGGTGCAAGCGGCGTTGGCTCGGGTGAAGGCCGACGGCTTTACCATGATCGGTCCCCAGTATGAGCTTAATGACCGCATCCTCGACGACGCCGAGAAGCACGGGCTGAACGCCTTGTACACGATCAGCGGGAGGGGCCTGCTGGACATGAAGGCGAGCCAGCGCGTCTCGACGGCAGAGATCCAGCAGTGTATCCGCGAACAGGTCGAGGCAGCCAGGGACTATCCGCAGGTTACCTGGTGGTATGTCACTCCGGAAGAGTTGCGCTACTGGCGTAAGGGCGAGATAGAATACCTGGAGATAGCCTGTGAGACGATCCGGGAAACCGACCCCCAGAGGCGGCCGGTATGGATGTACGATCCTGGCCACCGGAACGCTGGCGGCCTGTCTCACACTGCCCGCCATCTGGACATTCTGGGCAAGGGCCTCTACACCAACTACTCGGGCCACAGGCACAGTCGCATCTGGGTGCGTTGGTCCATTGAGCAGGAGAAACAGGGGATTGAAGCTGTGGGCCGGGAGGTTATCCCCATTGCTGTACCCGAGATGTTCCGGCAGCCACCTGATGAAGAACTCGATCTGATTCCCGCCTGGGTACGCCACGACGTCTACCTCGCGCTGATAACGGGCGCCAAGGGGGTGGTTGTCTTCTCAATGCGCCAGCGGCCCAACTTCCCGGCCCATGAGGCTTACTACCAAGCCTATGCCCAGACAGCCAAAGAAATCTGTGGTGAGCAGGGACTGGGGCAGGTCTTCCTGTTCGGGGAGTGGCGGGATGATGTGAGCCTGCAAATATTCGAAGGCCCGCGTTGGCTGGAACTGAAGATAAAGAAGCAGAGGTTGCGCTATCCGGCGGTCAGCTTTGCCGACATTGCCTACGGCTCGTCTCGCTATCTGGTGGCGGTGAACTCCGCCGAGCGGCCCGTGAGCGTACGGGTGCGCGGCTTGCCACTTGAGGAAGTGTTGGCCTACAACGTCTTCGCTGGTGACGAGCCGACAGAGATCGCGGGGGGCCAGTTCAGCCTGCATTTCGCGCCGCTTGAGGTCAAGTGCCTGCGGTTCGCACGGGAGGGCTGAGGAGGAGCAAAGCTTCTGCCAGCAATAGCCTACAGAATCGGTACGAACGGCCTCATTCTCTGGCCTGGGGGGTGCCGTCTTCCCAGTGCAGCGCCAGTGTATCCGGGGCCTTGTCGCTCTGCCAGAGTTCTTGCCCTCGCCACGAGATGCGTTTCGGCCTGGCCAGGAGTGCTTCAGTAGGCTGGTCGGCCCTATCCGAGCGGACAAAGAGCAGTTCGGCCTCCGCTTGCAGACCGTGGATTGATGCCGATTCGGTCAGTGCATCGAAGACCTGCAGGTAATCGGTGCCGGAGTCGTGCTCGATGGTGAGCGCGCCGGTGGCGTGGCCCTCGAGGTTGGCCGACGCAATCTGCGGGCCGCCCTCGTTGCCCTCTGGCGCGCACAACAGCGTGGCGAAGTTCACCGGCAGCTTGCCACTACGCTGCATTATCGCCTCGGGTGCGGGCAGGCTCTCGTTCCTACGCTGCTCCTGCCACGGTGACCACCACCCCGCGTGGGGGTCGGTTTCCCCTTCAGCTATCCGTGCGGAGAGATTGCCGGGGTGGGCGGGGCGCAGGAACAGCCGCACGCCCTCTTGCTCCGCCCAGCACTCCTTGGTCACCTCATCGAGGCCGGCAGCGCCGGGCAGGAAGTGCCAGTGCAGCTCGACGGGGTATTCTCCCTCGCCGTCCAGGCTGTCCAGGACCACCCAGTATTCCCCGGTCAGATAGAAGACCCGCCGCGTGTGGCGCAGGCCGATATGCTGCTTGTCTTTGCGGGTATGGGTAGCGTCGTCTATCTCCACGTACCCGTGCTCGTACCAGCCCACGGCGTAGTCGAAGTCGGGGTGGACGACCATATAGCCGTCGGCATCGCCGCCGATCTGGCTGGTACCGACCGGGTTCAGCGTAGACTGGGAGCGCGAATCCTGTCCGTACCAGCGGGCCATCGGGAACCACGGCGCCTCGAAGGTCGTGGTGCGCCGCCAGTAGCCCGGGTTCTCAATCAGGTTCTTGCCCCGGGCACAGACTTCGACGGCCAGTTGATTCGGATTGCGGTGATTGGTGCCGTAAGGGCCGCAGTCCATAATCAGGTAATCGTCGTCGCGGCCCCAGCCGCTGCGCATTACCGCGTAGCGGGCATCAGGGAAGAAGTAGGACGTCTCCACAGGCTCGGTGCCGCGCCTGCCGCCGGAGCCGACCCAGAGCAGCTCCATGTCGTCAAAGATCTTGCCACCCTCGAAGATGACTGTGCCCCAGTCCCGTCCCAGCCCGTCGTTGTAGCGCGGATTCAGCCCACTGGGCTTGCGCAGATACATAAAGGCGCGATAGCCCTTGTGGACGACGTCTAGCCAGTCCGGCGCGAACAGATCGGTGTAGCCGTTGTGCCGGGCGAATTCATACGGTTCGTACAGCAGGCGGAAGGCCCCGTGGTAGCCGGTGGACATCTCGACGGTGAAGCCGTCGGGATAGTGTTCGCGCTGGGCCTGGCGCTTGAGCCAGCGGAGGCCGTACTCGCGCCAGTCCTCGGCCAGGCTCACCTCGGGCCACAGAATCCCGGCCATAAAGATGCAGCCGACCTCGAAGGTGCAGTGGTTGGCTATCTTAACATGATGCTCGGTGAGGAACTCGATCTGCTGAATGATGCTCTTGAGTATCTTCGCGAGCAAATCCGGCGTCATCTGCTCGGAGCCCAGCGCCGCGAGAATCGCCGGCGGCCAACTGTGCATCACCCGTTGGCCGATGTCAATAGGGTTCCAGCCACTGCCCTTGAGGTCCACGAAGCTGATTTCCTCGGGGTTGACGGCATTGTTGTTGTCAATCCACTGGTTCAGCAGGTCCAGAATGGCCGTCGCATACTTCTCGTCGCCAGTTTCCCGGTAGGCGCCGGCCAGATCGCGCATGAAGTTCATCCGGTTGAGGTTGCCTGTGTAAGTGATGGCATCGGGCTCGCGGCGGCGCCAGTCAACCTGGTCGCCGAACTTCAGCGTGCGGTCAGTTATGAGAAACTCGTGGGCGGCCGCTTGATCGGCCGTGGCCAGGTCGTAGGCGGGTGCGTTTGGGTTGGTCTCATCAGCCCGGCCCCCGATGGGCACTACGTCCAGCCGGGGTGTGAGGCTGGGCTGCTGACGCTGGCGGTAGTAGTCGAGCAGAGCCGCGCTCGCTTGGCCCCAGTCCTGGGTGTGGGCGGCCTCACGCACCTGCTCCAGACCGGCGTAGTCGAGATTGAGAAGCTGGGTAAAGAACATCTCCTCGGGGTAGTCGTGGTACCCCCAGAGCTGCTGAGGACTTCGCTCGGCTTTTCCGCTTGCAGGCATAGTAAGCAGACCTCCCAGGCAGTGAACGGGTAGATATAACGCGGCGGGTAGCAAATGTAATCTCATTGCACCAGAGACGCCTTCTCGGCGAAGCGGGTGCCCGAATTCGGCGCAAGACGCTCGCAGTGGGTTTCGCCGGCGTGGCGCTGGTGACCTTCCTCTAAGAGCGATGCCGGGGTGCCGGGATGAACCTGGCACAGCGGGCCGGCCCTGCTTTCGGTGTTGTGTCTCCTGAAAGACCCAGCGAAAGTGCCGGCTATCTTGACATGGCACGCTGCTACGTCTATACTTACGGCTCGACGGTGCCCCCATAGTCTAGTGGCTCAGGACGCCGGATTCTCAGTCCGGAAGCCGGGGTTCGACTCCCCGTGGGGGTACCATCTTTTGTGCCAGCGGCGGGGCCATCTGTTGTATAAGGGCCGGCGTAGCGGGTATAATATGTCAAGTTATGAGAGTAGCGGGCTGGTCCGATAACCTAGCTGTCTGTTGTCTGCTCCTGGCGGTTCTGGTCGCGTTCGCCCCCAAAGGAGCGCTTGCTGCCAGCCCTGATCCGGACTCAGCCGTGGCTCGTTACCTCGCAGCCCGGGAAGAGCTCGACCCCGTCACTGATGTTCCCGCCCATGCTTTGGCCAGCTCAGACGCCAGCTTGCGCGAGGTGGTCCTGGAACTGCGCGGCGAGATAGTAGCCATCATCACCCCCGATCGGAAGGTCGCCGATCCGCCACCCCATTGCCTGCTGCTGCAAACCGGCGTCGGCGTAACCATAGCTCTGGACTATCAGCCCTGCGCTGAGCAGCTCCGGGTGGGGCAGCGGGTCGTGACGCTGGTGAGGCTTTCTGATGACCCGCACAGGCGGGGGCACTTCGTGGTCGAGCACCTTGTCCCGGAGCAGGACCTGCTCGCTGCTGAGTCTGATGACGCGCCCGGACCCGGGGAGGACTTGGAGCAAGTGGAAGGTGACGCCAGCGAGCGGGTCAGCCCGACAGCGCTGTCTGCACGTCACGTGCGGCCCCCGCCAGCGGTAGAGGGGCTAGACCTGTACGATCCGGAGAAGATAGAAGTCTGGAAGGCGTGGATAGCGGGGCACAATTCCAAGCTGTCAGAGACGGACCGGGACAAGATCGTCCGTTGGGTACTGTATCATTCGCGAAACTTGGGTGTGGACCACCGGCTGGTCTTCAGCGTAATTCTGGCCGAGTCGAACTTCGATCCTTACTGTGTATCGCCCGCCGGGGCCCAGGGACTGATGCAGCTCATGCCGGGTACGGCGCGCCATCTGGGCGTCGAGGATTCCTTTTACTTTCCTGAGAATATTCGTGGTGGGGTTGAGTACCTGTCGCGATACCTCAGGAAGTATCGCGGCGAGTCTAATTACCGGCAGTGCGCCCTGGCTCTGGCCTGTTACAACGCCGGTCCGAATGCGGTGGAAAAGTACGGCGGGGTGCCGCCGTTTCGCGAAACTCGGGGCTATATTGTCAAAGTAACCCAGCAATTCTACGACCTGTTCAAGGCCGGTTATCCCTGAATTGCAGCGCAGCCGGCGCGTGCTTCGCCCCTCTGGCGTTGTCCCAGCCATCATGTGGTGATTGTGGTCGTTGTCATTGTGTCGGCGTGAGCTGTACTTGCGTCCAAGGAGTACAAGTATGAAGATAATAACCAGGTGCCCGAAGTGTGGGGAGCCCATACAGCGCCACGACACGGTCTGTATAAGCTGCGGTGCCGATCTGATCCAGGCCGAACTGGAAAAGAAGCAAGCATTGCAGGAAGCTTCGGTAGCCGCCCGGCGTGCTGCGGAGGTTGCCGGGGGCGGCAACGTCGGCGGGGCGGCATCGGGTCGGGCTGCGCCTGACGAAAGCTCCAAGGAAACTCGAATGCGCATCTTCGACGAGCAGGAGGCACAGCGGCTGATTCACGAGCGGGTGAGCTGCTACGTCACCGCCGGGCTGATAGCCTTGCCTGCCGTGGCTTTGCTGACAGTAGGCATACTTCGACTGCAGGCCGTGGGTCTCGCCGAGATAGGCACGCTCGATCTGGCGGATTTGCGCACGTGGGCAGCCCTGGGCGACGGGCGTGTCATCACGATCGTAGCTGTCGGCCTGGGCTTGGGCGGTTCCCTGGCCTTCCTGGGGCTTATCCACCGCGCTGTCGGAGCAGGCCGGGCTATACTTGAGGTCAAACTAGGCGAAAGGCCAACCATCGTCTCGCTGGCGCCCTTTACCTACTGGGGACTGCTATTGACGGCGTTGTTCTGCCCGCCGCTGGGGTTGATAATCGGCATCGCCCTGAAATTCAGCTCGGACGAGGATATCAAGGGCGCCGGCGGCGCCATGATAATAGTCAGCCTGGCCGTCCTGGGCGTGTTAGTTATCAACGCGCTGCTGGGCTTAGCCGAGGGGCTAAAAGCGCCTGCCCCCGCCGCCGCTGCGCCGCCCGCCACTGATTAGCACTGATCGGGCTCCGAGACAAACGGTTTTGGTAAACAATGTCGTAGCCTTGGTGGTCATCAGGACAGTCGGCTGGCCAGGTGTCCGTGCAGGCGGCTGACGGCCTGGGCGTGGATCTGGCAGATGCGAGACTCAGTAACGCCCAGCACTTCGCCGATTTCGCGCAGGGTCAGTTCCTCCTGATAGTAAAGCGCGATGACGTGCTTTTCCCGCTCGGGCAGTTGCTCGATGGCCTGGGCGATCATCTGCTGGATCTCCTCCTGCTCGAACGTTTGGGCAGGATTGTCGAACTGCTCGACGCCCTGGCCAAGCCGGACCGACTCCGCCGCAAGATGAGGCTGGGTCTCCATCAGTTCGTCCAGCGAGAGGATCGTGGTGCCGCTGATTTTGCCGAGAATCTCGTGATACTCCTCCACCTCGACCTGGAGAGCCTCAGCGATCTCTTCATCATCCGGAGCACAGCCCAGTTGCGCTTCCAGCTCCCCGATGGTTTGGGCAATCTCCCGGGCCTGGCGCCGCAGGGCGCGCGGGGCCCAGTCGCGGGCTCGCAGACATTCCATTATCTCCCCCCGGATAACCGTGCTGGCGTAGGTGTCGAACTTGACGCCGCGCGAGGGATCGAAGCGATCAACCGCCTTGATCAGGCCGATTATCCCGGCGCTGACCAGGTCCTCACGGTCTACGCTGGGCGGCAAGGTTACCGTCACCCGCCCCACGATATATTGCACCAGGTCCACATGGTCTTCAATTAGTTTGTTGCGTTGGTCCATAGGTGGCAGCATATCTCATCTTGGGCGCTGAGTTGAGCTGGGCAACTGCTATTCAATCGCCGCCAGTTCTTCAGCGGTTATGGTGTGCACGTTTTCAATCTGGGTATCTCCGCTGATTTCGTCCGGATCCAGCACGACCAGCGCCGGTACCAGCGGTCGGGCCAATTCCGCCAGACTGCGGCGGATCTGAGCACTACATAGCAGCACCAGCGGACGGTCCCCTACCCGGTGCTGCGCCACCAGCGTCTCGAGCAGGCGCTGCCAATACGCCGCCTCATCCGGGACCAGTGCCAGCGGCGTCGCCTGGGGCTGGTGCCGGGCCCGCGCCAGCAGATCTTGCTCCACCTGTGGCGCTAGTGTGATTGCATAAACCGTGCCATCCGGAGCAACGGTTTGCGTGATTACCGGCGCCATCGCCCGCCGTGCCCTATCCTCAAGCTTCGCTGCGCTGATTCCCCCGGCTAGACCCACGGTCAGGGCCTCGACCAGCGCCACCCAATCAGTCAGCGGGAGGCCCTGGCTGAGCAGCCGGCGGCTCACCGCGACCATAGTGGCGGGAGTCAGTCCCGCCGATTGTGCTTCGGCCACTGTCGCCGGGTGCGTCTGCCTAAGTTGCTCGAGCAGTTCACTGGCTCGCTCGGTGTCAAACAACTCGCTCGCGTTCTTCCGTATCACCGAGCGCAGGTGGGCCAGGAGCACTTGCTCGGGGTCGAGTAGCTTAAGGCCCTCTGCTGAAACATGCTCGGCGTGCTGTGCTCTTACCCACTTACCATATCGCCCATCAGGCAACTCAACCAAGACTCCGTCTTCGGGCAGCAGCGCGGCCTGGTCGGCGATGGCCAGCCGGCGGGCCAGTCGCAGCCGTCCGGTGTCAAGAATACTGCCTCGCAAGATGAGCGCATACTGGTCGGCATCGAGCTTCTCCGAATCGCGGACGACGAAGGCAGGGAGGCTGAATCCCAACCGCTCCGACATCTCCCGGCGCACTCGACCCAACTGATTCAGCAACGATTCGCCGCCGTCATCCAGAAGCCTCAGCAGCCCCCAGCCCAGGTGTAGTTGCGGTGTGGTGACAGTCGGGGCGGCGCTCGGAGTGAGTGTCTGAGGCTGGGCGGCCGCCTCCGCCTGGGCCTGATTGGCCCGCTGGACGATGAACCAGCCCCAGACGCCGAGGCCGACTGCAACGGCCAGTAGCGGGAGCTTGGCCACGCCGGGCACCAGCGCCAGCAGCAGGCAGGCCACCGCTACGCCCAGCACTGCTACGGGACTGCCGAAGAACTGCCGGCTGGCCTCAGCGGCCAGGTCGGAGGTGGCACTGGCCCGAGCAACAAGTATTGCAGCAGCTGCCCCCACCAGCAAAGCAGGCACGAGGATTATCAGACCGTGGCCCGCCACCGTCAGCGCCAGGCTCTCCCACGGACTGCCCGCCAGTCCTGCCGCTGCCAGCCGAACGAGGGGCGTCAGCGCGACTATCGCTACCACCGCAATAGTCTCACCCCGCAGAAACCGGGCGGCTCCGTCCATCGCACCGTAAAAGTTAGCTTCTCGTTCCAGGTGGCTCACAGTATCGTCGAGCTCCGTGGCGAGTTCTGTCTTGGTGCGGACTTTCGTTTCCAGCGCGAGCTGCTTGCCGGGTAGGGCATCGAGGGCAAACCGGGCTGCGACTTCCGCGATACGCGTCACCCCGGTGGTCACTACGACAAATTGCATCACTCCCAGGGTGATAAGGCTGCCCAGGCTGGCGACTGGATTGTCGAAGCCGGCGACCGCCGCCAGCGTCATAGTAAGTGGGCCCGCCTGCCCCGAGGTGACAATGAGTCGGGCAACGGTCAATGCCAGCAATAGTCGTGCCAGACTCGAGAGCACCACAATGCTGGGCAGAGTAGACAACTCCACGGGGCGGGGCGTGAGTAGGGCTATCAAAAGTAAGCCCGTTGCACCAGCCAGATTGGCGGCCAGCAGCAGGTCCACCAGCCACGCCGGCAGAGGCACCATAAGCAGAGCCAGCGCGCCGACCGCGGTGAGTACGGCCATGGCTATGGGCACAAGCGTATCCTGAGTGGACGGGGCGATGTTACTGCTGCGTGCGGCCAACTCGGCGTCCCCCCCAATATGATGGCGGTCAAGCAGGGTGACATGGGCAACGGTAACTGTCTACTCATTCCCCGTCCGGCTCAGAACTCCTCCCG
>JALGTU010000233.1 GCA_029821195.1 Candidatus Zipacnadia bacterium | reverse complement strand
AGGGGGCAATCGGGACTCCCAGTCAGCGCGCATCGCATCCACAGCTGCCTGCCAGTCGTCGGCAAGGCGAGATCCGGCGGTGGCCGCGATCGAGGTGCTGAGCAGGTAATACCGGTAGGGGGCGGTTGGATTACCCGTCGCCTCAGAGGCGATGCCGCAGTCGGTGGTCCACATCACCTGCGCCAGGACGTCGCGGAGTGAAGGCGGGTCATCCCGGTTAAGATACATGTTGACACGGATGCGCTGATTCTCGTCGTCTGGAGGATAGAACTTCAGCACAACATCGGTTTGTTCCGCGAGCTCTGCAAACACCTGATCGAGGGAGATCCCCGCGCGCCACAACCGGACGGGCTTGTCCAGCCGCGCATCGGGCCGTGCGCCATCGGCGTAAGAATGACCGGGCAGCCATGGCACGAGGGCAGGTTGTGCCTGCGCTTCGGCAGTGTGATCCGCAGACGCAGCGGTGAGGGCAAGCGCATTGCCGCAGACTGCGAAGAGGAGCAAAGCGAGAGTACAGTGTTTCATGGCGTAACCTCCCAGTCCCGCTCTCATGCTCAGCGTAGCACATCTACCGGCATATCTGAACCCGGACCGCGTTCGGTTTACAGACGAGGGTAGGGCTGCAATCATTCCCTGAGCTTCGGAACCTGCGCCTAGACCGGATGCAGGCGAATAGGCTGTGCTAGAAGTCCGGCCGAAGAGTTCTGGTATTAGTAAGGAAGTGTCTATATGGAGTAGAAGAGATGGTTAGCATGGCAGGCTGGGCGGAGGCGAACCGGCTTTCTTGGGAGGGTGATGTGTTGGGGAAGCGAGCGAGCCAGAGCAACCTGTTCTCTGCGAATGCGCAGTACGTGGAGTTCGTGGGCGCAGACACTTTCTACGGCTTTCTCGCCCGGCACGGCGGAGAGCTGTCTGGGGACGAGGACTTCGCCTGCATGTACTGTGAGGAGAATGGCCGGCGCAGCGTTCCCCCGAGCCTGCTGGCGGTGGCGCTGCTGCTGCAAACGCACGACCGGGTCTCCGACGAAGAGGCGAAGCAGCGCGCCGATTATGATCTGCGCTGGAAGGTGGCCTTGGGGGTGGATGTTGATGAGCGACCGTTTGCCAAGAGCACGCTGCAGCTTTTCCGCGCGCAGCTGGTGATCCATGAAAAGGCGCGGGGGCTTTTCGCGCGCAGCCTGGAGTATGCCAAGGGACTGGGCTACCTGCGAGGCCGGAAGATGCGTGTGGCCCTGGATACCACGGTGGTGCTGGGCCGGGGGGCAGTTATGGACACCTACAATCTGATAGCAGAGGGGATTCGCAAGCTCTCAAGATCCCTGGCGCGGGCGCAGGGGGAGAAGCTAGAGCACTGGCTGGCAGCGCACGACCTGGCCCGCTATGGGGAACCGAGCATCAAGGGCGCCGCCGAGGTGGACTGGGATGACCGGGCCTCGCGGGAGGCATTTTTGACGGAGTTGATCGCTGATGGCCAGCGGGTGCTGGGACTGGCGCGCGCTGCGCGCTCGGCGCTGGAGCCGGGCAGCAGAACCGACGAGCGCATCGGGGCGGCGGCGGAGCTGCTGGGAGCCTTGCTGTGGCAGGATGTGGAGCCGGGAGAGCGCGGCTATCGGGTGGCGCGGGGCACGGTGCGGGATCGCATTCCCTCAGTCCACGATCCCGAGCAACGACACGGGCACAAAAGCCACGGCAAGGGCTTCACCGGCCACAAGGCGGCGGTAGCGGTGGATGTGGAGAGCCAGTTGATCACCGGGGTGGAGGTCTTGGCGGGCAATGCAAGCGACGGAGAGTGTGCTGGCGAGCTGGTAGAGGCAAGCGAGGCGAACACCGGGGCGGAGGTGGAGCAGGTGATCGGGGACACCGCCTTTGGCAGCATGCAGGTGCGCCAAGCGCTGGGCGAGAGAGAAGTGATCGCCCCCACCCCCAAAGCCCATTCCCACCGCAAGATCACCAAGGCAGACTTCGAGATTGCCAGCGAGGCAGGCCTGGTGCGCTGTCCGGAGGGAGAGGAAACGAGAGATTGGACCTGGGTTTGGGTGAGGAGGA
>JALGTU010000083.1 GCA_029821195.1 Candidatus Zipacnadia bacterium | reverse complement strand
GCCGGCGCTTGCGGGGCGGGCAGTTCCGGCGCCGGCACCGGCTCGCCCCAGTTTTCCCCCTGGTCGGTAGAGTGCGAGAAGTAGTGGCAGCCCTTGTGCGTCCGCAGCGCCGCCAGCAGACTCCCGTCAGCCAGTTGCACGATAGACGGCTCGCTGGTGCCTCCGCGGTGGTCGAGGGTTGTCCGCTGTTGACACCAGCGCCAGCTCTGGGCGTCGTCTTCGCTGATGATCACCCCGGACTGCTGTTCCAAGTTGGCCGGCCAGATAAAGTGCCCTGGTCCAAGCCGCATGGCCGTACAGCCCTGCACGAAGCAGTGCGGGTGGCCCGTCTCGGCAGCGGACCAGGTCATGCCTTCGTCATCGGAGCGCCGCACGAGTGTTGTATGCTTCTCTTCTCCGGTGTAAGAGTGATAGAACAGGACCACCTGCCCCGAGTCAGCTTGCATCAGCGACGGGTTGATATCACACTTGTCGGGCGTGTCCACGGTGATGAACGGCTGCGGCCAGGTGTGGCCGTTATCGTCGGAGTACCCAATCCACAGCCAGCGCTGGTTGTCGGTCTCCGGGCCGGGGCCTGAGCACCACACTGCCAGCAGCCGCCCGCTCTTGAGTCGGATCAGCGAGCCGATGATATTGGTTGGCGATTCCGGTGTTGTCGGGCATATTGTCTGGCGGCTGACCAGGCGCACGCTTGGCGCGTCGGCGCTGGTTGTAGCCAGGGCCAGCAGTAGGCAGGTGGCGACTATCAGCGCAGTTGAAGATAGCCAGAGCATTTCGGTCAACTCCTTCTCTTATGAGACTGCTGCAAAATCCGTGGGAGCGGCACCCTCCTGTGCCGGGCTTCCCGCCTGCGGACCTTGCACCTGTAGGGGCGCTGCTTGCTGCGCCCGCCATCGCTGTTGACCACGCCAGCGGGAGACATCCGGCCGTTGTTTGCTCCCCTCCCCTGCAAGGAGGGGCCGGGGAGAGGAACGGGTTGCCCCGCCCCGTTGTTGGCTTTCGTATGCCTTCATCTACGGAGCCGTGATCGTCACCGTGCCCTCGCTCACTGCCGGACCGGGCGTTATCTTAGTGGCCTGGCTGGTCCAGAACTGCAGCGGCGTCGGCGCATTTTCGGGATCGATATCAATCGCCGCACTACCTGCCGCGGTTGGCTCGAATTGCATGGTGAGCAGCGCTGTGTTGGTAGTGCTGAGGTTCTGAATCTGCTTCGTCGCATCATTCCAGCCAACGATTGCCACCTGAACGACACCGGCCGTGGTGACGTTCTTCGCAATCAGGTGGTTCGTGGGGACAGCGCTGCCCGGCTGAACAGAATCGGCGCCGTTGGCGAGCTGAAGCTTGCCCGAATCATACCCCACGGTCATCTGGTATCCGGCGGGGGTGCTCGGCGCATTGGCCAGACGCACTGTTACCGTGACTGGGCTGCCTTGCGTAGCCTGCACATTTTCCGTGTATACTGTGAAGCCGCTTATCGTCAGGTTGACGGTGATTTCCTTATATGTTGAGTGCTGGGGCGTATCCGCGTCGTAGCCAGTAACTCGCACGGTGTGCGGCCCCGCCGAGTAGCCATTTGTGTCCCAGTTCGCCTGATACGGATTGACAGAGTCGGTGTGAATAAGAGTTCCATCAATGCTAAACTCGACCCGCGCCACACCGGCTCCCGCTTCCGCCTCGGCACTTATCTCCACCGTAGTACCTATGGCAATATTAGCTCCCGCTGCGGGCGCCGCGATGAGCACAGTAATTGCTGGCACCGGGCCGGGCTCTCCTCCTCCTCCTCCACAGCCCGCGGCCAGCGCCGCCACAACAACCAGCGAAATTATCATCCCGCACCTACGCATTGCCCCTGCCTCTCTACAATATTTCGGTCGTCCCCGCAACTTCTTACGTCTGGCGCTGAATGCTTCCCCGCAAAAATTATTCCCCAGCCCAACCCGTGCTACCTGTGAGAATACAGCCAAAGACAACACCAATTCAACTTCATGCCGCTCGGTTTATTGGCTTTTCTCTCCCTACGGGAGAGGGGTCAGGGGTGAGGCTGCTGTCTGCCTTACCGCCTTCACCTCCGCCTAAATAGGCGGTGGCGGCGGGGGGCCACCCAACGAGACCACATAGACGTTAACCGATCTGCTCGTCGAATAGGCCGGCACGCTTCGGTCATAAACGGTGACTGTAATCGCGTGAGAACCCACCGAGTAACCCGTGGTATTCCAGCTCCAGCTGTACGGCGCGGATGAGTCGGTGCCAATGGGCGCGCCATCCACAATAAACTCTACCCTGTCCACCCCCGCACTCGCACTGGCGTCTGCCGAGATGGTCTGGACAGAGCCCTCCTCGATATAGGCGCTTTCATTCGGTGACGTGATAACCAAACTAACTGAGGGCGGGGGAGGATCAGGCTCATCGTCCCCGTTCTGTGGATCGCCGCCGTTTTGAATGACAGAGCTACCTCCTCCGCCGCAACCGCTGATGACCAGAGCTATACTAACGAATATTACTGCTACTGCCAGATGCTGGTGCATTACAAGTACCTTCCTCCAACGCTTCCGATTGCAGGGGCGAATGTTGAGCGCGTCGGCGCGAGACACCCGCCCGCCGCCTGTCGTTGCCGTCGTGCTGCTGTTGTACTTTTGCTGTGCTGCCTTTGTGCTGTTGTTATGCTGTCGTTCCCTCGCCTCTAAATCGGTGGCGGAGGCGGCGGTCCGCCGCCGATTGGCCACTCGCCCTCACCGCTAGCCGCCCGCAGGACCTTCAACGCATCCCCGATTTCCACCTTGTAGTTACTATCGGCATCGGCTAGGACGCGATAATCGGCCAGACCTACGGCAATATCCATAATCGCCTGGGCATCGCTGGCGCTGGGCTCGCCGTCGCCGTCCATATCACCCAGCGATACTTGCCCCGGCAACACCACTCCTCTGGCGCTGCTACTCTGGCTATGCAGCCCGGCCTGTACACCAACAGCCGGGGGGCCGCCACCCTCTCCCCCACACCCTGTTAGGCCCAGCGACAGGACCAGTCCGGCTGCTAGCGTGATTATGACGACACCTACATGACTACTTCGCCGCTTACTCACAAATACTCCCTTACAGCCTACTTGCTAATGCCCAGCCGAGGCCTGGTATTCGCCGCTTCTGCTCCTGTAGATCAACCTCGCGTCCTTCGACTTAGTCTTTGCCCAAAAAGTTCCACACCTGCCAACATTTTGTCATGCCATTGGGCCCTACTGTCCAATTATCTTCTCGCCAGCTACAAGAAGGATTTTCCCTGGCGCCCACGAAACTATGATGTAGCTTACCGCCTCGGATCGGTGAACTTGGTTCATGCCTGTGCCTGAAGATAGCCTGAATTTCCCGTTTGGTCAAGGCGAGGGACGCGCGCAGCGGGTCATCTTACCGCCCCCACGTTTAGGTGGCGACGAGATGAATCTCGCTGAGTTCCCTTTTGCTCTGCTATCTGACCGCCAGCCTGCCGGCATTGATACCCTCGAGTTTTCCGATACCATTCGCGGCAAGGATGGCCAGCGGGTCGAGCGCACCTGGATAGTGACGGGCGGCGAGGAGTTTGGCCTACCCGTCGCCAGCGACGAGCAGGTCTACGTGGCGCTGATGGAGGTAACCCGCGAGCAGGGCTACTCCTCCCGCGTTATTCATCTGACCCGTTACGAGCTGATAAAGCGTCTGGGCTGGCCGGACAAGGGGGGCAGCTACAAGCGCCTCAAGGGTGCTTTGGATCGCTTGTTGGGGGTGACGATTACTGCGCGGCAGGCTTTTTGGGATAAGACCGAGCAATCGTACGTTGACGTCGGCTTTCACATTATTGACGACTATGCTCTTTACGCTGAGCCCCGCGGGCGCAAACCTTCCGGGCCCCGCCGTCCTCAGCCCCTGAGCTATGTTGCCTGGAACGAGGTCATTTTCGCCTCCTTCCAGGCTGGCAATATCAAGCAGCTTGACACCGGCTTCTACTTCGCCCTACGCAGCGCGGTATCCCGCCGATTATTTCGCTATCTTGACAAGAAGCGCTTGGATGGCAAGCCTGCTTTTCGCATTGGCCTACGCAAGCTAGGCTTTGAGAAGCTGGGCATGAGCCGCAACTACTACCCCAGCCACATCAAGCAAGAGCTGGAGCGTGCTCACCGCGAACTACAGCAGCACGGCTTCCTGACGGGTTTCAAGTACCACCGTCCGGCGCGCAATGCTGACGAACAGGTCCTCTACTGGTTCCCACGCGGAGCCGGGGCGACTGGCCCTCAACTCCCTGCTGACGAGCAGGCGGAACTGGTTGAGGCGATAGTTAGTGCTGGTGTCACTGCCGCCGTAGCTCGCCGCCTTGTCGCTGACCGTGCCCCGGAAGTCGCGCGCCAACTAGAATACTTGCCTTACCGCAGCCCCAACGACCCGCCCGCGATGCTGGTGGAGGCAATTCGCGGCCAATGGGCTCCTCCGGCCAGTTATCTGAAGGCCCGCGCCCAGCAGGAGCAGGCCCGCCGGGAGGCAGACGCTGAACTGCGCCGCCACGAAGAGCGCCGGCGGCAGCTCCGGGACCGCCAGGCTGCCACCGAGGCTTGCCGGCGCGCCCTGGCTGCCCTCTCCCCTACCGAGCGCGCTGCGATTGAGTCCACTGCTCGCCGCCAACTCGAGCAGGACAACCCCGCTTTGGCGGCTCATCCTGACAGCGCCGCTTACGAAGCAGTCCTGCTCGATTACATTGCTACTCTACTCGAATCCTAGCGCCCGATACTGTCTACGGCCTCAGTGACGGCCCCTATTCTGCTGCTGGCCGCGCCTACGGTTTTGGTCTCTATCCTGCTCGTGGTCTCGATCCCCGCTGCGCCTGCGGTTTTGGTCCCAGCCCCGCTGGTGATGGGGCCCGTAGTCGCGCTGGGAGCCGTGCTTGTAGTATTTGTGCTTGGCATAGTGGGGGCCTCGGTTCCACCTCTGCTGCTGGTGGCGGCAGTCAATTTTGCGCCCCCACGCGTCCCAACAGCCTCTGTTCCAGGCATCTCGGTCGTGGTGGGCTTGGCGGGGTGGGTTGTACTGCGGGCTGCGGGCCCGCTGGGGTGTGACATCCTGATCCAGTGCCTTGTAGACCAGGTAGCCCACGGCTGCCCCGGCGAGAATCTTGCCCAGGTCGCCGGCCCGTGCTGGTCTGGCGGTGCCGATCGTGGCGGCCAGTGCTACTGCTACGAGGAGTCCTACACTTCTAAGCCCAACGATGCCTAACATTTCCCATCACCTCGTTTCGTCGTAGTTAGATACGCGGTTTTATTATATTTGACACCTCGCTTGTCCCGAATGTTCGCCCTGACTGCTTCCCGCGCCTAGTTAGCATTGTGCCGATTTGGGCCCAGACAGCCAAAACGGCGGCCCTACAGCCACCGCCTGCCTTTATCTGCCCCTATCTGTTGTCCCTTCGGCCCGCCTGTAGGGGCGCTGCTTGCTGCGCCCTGCCGTTTCCCTCCCACCCGCCGTTGCCTGCAACCTCTGCCCACTCACCGCAGCGCAGGAAGTCTTCTCTGCAAGGCGAAGTCGAGTATCGCCTGCCCGGCTCTCTGCACTAACTGCAGTACGCCCAGCCCAGCCAGTGCCCGATGTGCTCCACCGCGGAATCTATTACCATGTCCCAACCCACACTGACCACCAGGAGGTGCTCGGACATTAGCAATGTCCCGGAACTGTACAACGCACTGTATCGGATAACTGAAGGGCTCGTCACCTCCGCAAAGCGTGATGGACATGAGGAGATGTTCCACGCTCTGCGCGAAGCCACGGATACGTCGTTTGTCTTGGATGAACACGGGGAATGGTCCATCGGCGAGGTCCCCTTCGATTTATTTCCTTTGCCCCGCGAAGCCCGCCAGCGGTATTTTGCTGATCTTCTTTCGATGCCCGAGACCCAGGAGCTATGTGCCTTTCTGCTCGATCGCGGATTCGTCGAACGCCCCACGGCCCACGATTCGGATGGGAACATCGTCGAGAGCCCCTCCGAGCAAAGCACGCGCTGGGCAACATGTATGTACGGGGGCGTATCAGCATTTATCAAACGATGCTTGCAGAGCATTCCAACGCTGCATTTCGATCCGTAGATTTTCAATTGGTTATATGCCGATTTCGAGCAATACCACCTCTCAGATGAAGTCCCGGTTACCTCGACGGTTCCTCTCCAAGGCTTCTTGGCAGACGAAGATTGCATAACATTTGACGCGGAGACTCGAATCATTCGTTTGAGCCACAGCCAGATTACTCGATTGGCGTCGCGACACTACTTCATGTTGCTACCAACAGACGAAATCGGCTTAAGCCGCGTCAAGCAAGTCTTTAGTGAAGGGTTCGCCATCCAGATTACTTATCGGCTCGCGAAGGGCCAGCCGCTCTCGACTCCGGCAGAGCACGAGGAAGCTAACCGCGTATTGACTGCGCTCAGGCTTGTCCGGCCCGGCAACCCTTCGTACAACATCATGTTCACTGAAGCTTCCGCTTTCCACCCTTTGCACCAGGTCCCCGGGGCGAGTTGGACCGAGCTACTAATTCACAATGGCGTGGGGGAAACTCTCCACCTGCTTACCCCTAACCTTCCCATCAGTGCAGGCGCGATGCTTTCGTGCGCCTGCTCTCTGCTGCTTGTCCGCCATAGCCTTCGTGTGCGCCATAGCCTTGGCGAAGGCGGATGCCTGTTCAGTTGCTGTACTGCTGCCGTTGTGCTGTTGCTGTGCTGCCTGTGGGTTGTCGTTGTGCTGACGTTTGTGCGCCTGCCCTCTGCCGCTTGTCCGCCATAGCCTTCGTGTGCGCCATAGCCTTGGCGAAGGCGGATGCCTGTACAGTTGCCGTACTGCTGCCGTTGCGCTGTTGCTGTGTTGCCTGTGGGCTGTCGTTGTGCTGACGTTTGTGCGCCTGCCCTCTATCGTGGTCTCTGGACCCGCTCTCACACTGTCTCTGTGTTGCCGGCGCACTGATGTTCCCTGGTTGCCGTTGTGCTGGCGTCTCCTCTTCGCTCTCTCTTGAACTGGAGGCGCAGACCGGTGTGGTCGGCCCCATGACCGCAGCGGTCTGCGCGCTATTAAAAGTCTTTGCGGAGGGGGTGTGGGGGAAGCCACTTTCTTCAGAAAGGGGTTCCCCCGCAAAAGCCGTTCCTCGCCCCTGGTCTACGCCTGTGCGCCGGTTACTGTCAATCGCCCCGCCGCCGGCCTTTTGTCCGCTGTGGTCTTGGCGAAGGCGGATGCCTGTTCAGTTGCCGTACTGCTGCCGTTACGCTGCTCTTGCACCCTCAGGTTGCGGGTGGGGATCTCCCCTATGCAAGCCGTTGTCCGCTTCTTACTATTAAAAGTTTTTGCCGGAGGGGTGCGGGGAACTGGCTTTCTCCAAAAAGCGGGTTCTCTGCAAAAACCGTTAGCTTCTACCTCCTTTCTCAAACCGGAAGCGCAGCCCCCCGTGGTCGTGGAGACGACCACGGGGGGCTGCGCGCTATCAAAAGTCTTTGCGGAGGGGGTGCGGGGGAAGCCACTTTCTTCAGAAAGGGGTTCCCCCGCAACATCCGTCACTGTGCCGTTTCCTCCGCCCATTGGGCGATCTCCGCCGTCCTCTCCCGCATCCCTTCCAGCAGCGCCTGGACGATCTGCGATCTACTCAGTTTCCAGTTATGCTCCAGCAGCAGTTCCAGCTTGATTATTTCTATCTGCTTGACCATGTCTGGGGGCAGGTAGAAGGTCACCTTCTCGCCTCCCCGGCGCGGGAGGCTACGCGCTCTTGGTTCGGCGGGCGCTTGTGTGGCCTTTACGGTAGCCCGGATGGCTGCTTCGAGCGCGTCCAGTGCTTCCTCTCCGCGTTCCACTAGTGATTTCTCGTCGTCCTCGCCACTCCCCAGGTCCAGGCCGAGCTCGTCCATTGTTTTTGCCAGTACCTCTTCCGCACTCCGCGCCGCCTCTGGCTTCTTGGCTGTCCGTCGTACCGGCCGCGAAGGCGCAGCCGCGCGCGTCGGTATCTTCTCTTCCTGCGCTTCTTCCCCACCGAAAAAGTCAGCCGCTCCCGGCAATTTCTTCTTTCTAGCCACGTTCCAGCACCTCCCGTACTACTGCTCGATATAATTCAGCGACCTCGCTGCGCGGATCGTACTCCGTAATCGGCTGGTGTGCTATTGCCGCATCTTGCACTCGTATCGTCTGCGGGATCACCGTTTTAAACACCAGCTCTCCGAACCCCTCCCGCACCATCGCGATTACCTCCCGGTGATGGACTGTCCGGCGGTCCTGCATTGTCAGCAATATCCCGCACACCTTTAGCCTCGGGTTCGCTTCCTGCAGCCGTGTAATGCTCGCTTCTACCTGGCGCAACCCGTGCAGCGCCAGGAACGAACACTGTTGCGGCACGATAACCTCGTCCGCTGCTCCCAGCCCCGCGACTGACAACAACTCCAGTCCCGGCGCCAGGTCTATCAGTACGAAATCGTAGTCCTCGGCGACCTCTGCTATTGCCCCCCGCACCACGCCCTGCCGCTGCGCAAACTCCATCTCCCCCAGCAGCAATGCCGCCCCCGCCAGATCCATATCCGCTGGCGCTACCCTCAAGCCGCTCTCCCCCACCTGCACCACCACATCCCCGAGCCCTGGCTCCTCTCCAAAGATCCCCTCGTATACCGTGGCCTCTGCTTCGCTGGCATCCACCCCGAAATATGAGCTCAAGTCCCCCCGCGGATCCAGATCAATCAACAGCACCCTCTCCCCGGTCTCCGCCAAGGCTCCGCCCACATTTGCTACAGTGGTTGTCTTCCCCACGCCGCCCTTCTGGTTGGCAACACCAATAATTCGCGCCATGCTTCCCCCTTTGTACAGCAGAATCCCCACCGCCTGGCCCCCAGCTCTCGGCTTCGTCATTTCAGCGCGCGAGGAACTCCGCGCTTCCTACAACTCCCCCACACCGTACTGCCGCCCTCGCGAACCACCTTTATACTGCATAACCGCAATTATGTCAAGACGCAATACCGTGCCACGGTTGCACAGCTCTAGCGCCGTTATGCCGTATTGCCGCAATGCCGCGACGCCGCATCCCCATAGATGCACCCAATCTTCTCCCCATCACGCATATCTCCTAAACTATGCATAAGGTACGTATGACTGCGCGAGGCCCCTACCGTGGGCCAACTAGATCAGCGCAACGGAGAATGCAGTTGGCATATCTGCTAGCGTGTTCGGGAAAAGGGCCGGGTGTGTGCGGTTATGCAGTATTACGGGAATACGGTTTTGCTGTTCGAAGACTTAACGATAGCCGACTAGTGCGGTACGGACGGATTACGGTGGGTCGCGCGCGCCTGTAGACTAGCGCAGAATATGACGGACAGTCTCAGAGGGAGGGAGATAGGCGGGGCGTTGGGGGAGAGGGCAGAGGGCAGTGGTTAGTTAGCGGGTACATAAGGACAGCGGAAGAGCAGCCGAAGGTGAGGAGAACGACAGCGCAAAAGCACGATGGCGGGAGGCCAAGGGCAGCTTGAAATCTAGAGCAAACCTGTGGATTGCTGCTTTTTGAGTGTGTATTGCTGCTCTTGGGTAGGAATCGGTGGCAGTAGCAAAGAGTAGAGCAATACACAAAGCCAAAACGGGAAATGTGGGAAGACGCCTGGGCTGGGGTGCCCCGGCAAGGAGATGGTAGGGATGGAGAGTTATTGGAGTACGTGGTATATCTCGGCAGCCGTGGTGGGTGTCATGGTGCTGTTCGGCCTTCTAATGGCAACGCTGATAGTGTTGGCGATTATGGGGCGCCTATCAGTGCCGGGCCAGGGAATTCACCTGGTGCTCTTCGCTGTGATAACTGGGATCGTGGGCGCTAATGGCAAGGGGGTAGAGCGGCCCGTTAAGTCACTGCGGGTGGAGGCCGATGATTCAGCACTGACGCGGAAATATCGGGACTTTCTGGTTGAGTGGGACAAGCCGAGGCTGAGGTTGCCTGAATAGAAAGTGCCGGGCACGGCAAGGAGAGGCCTGCCTCAACCCCAGGCCCTGTCCTGGCAGGAGAGCAGAGGACGGCAGATAGAGGTAGACAACGGCAGACAACAGCAGGGCAACGGCGGAGGGCAGGCGCACGAAGGCCAGCACAATGGCAGCACGAAGACAGCCCAATAACAGTACACGGGCAGCGTAACAGCAGCGCAACGCCAGCCTAAACACAACAGAAGTGCAGCACGGCTAAAGACTGCTATCTTCATTTCGCCGCGGTTGACGCTTGAGTAGCCGACGGAGCGGGAGCTTGGGTGGCCGTTGCGATGGGGTACAGCTGTGGTCATTATTGCGAGGCTGGGGCGGTAGCTCGTCAGCAGCCCTTAATTTAGCCCAGTAGCAGCGAATACCCTCCAACCATTCAGGCGTGGATATCACTCTTATCCCCCCGCAACACCACTTCAGGCGAACGAGCAATAATCATTATATTGGTAAAGTCTTTATGAGTCAAGTCCACCGCTAGAGAGTGGCAGTTCCCGTTCGACTGGCTTCGACGGTAAGCTCAGCCGAACTGAGCTCACCCCGATAGAAGCCTGTGCCACCGATAGGGGCAGAGGACGGCAGATAGAGGCAGACAACAGCAGAGGGCGTAGGGACACAGGTGCAGACAGCAGCACTACTTGCATCTCGCCAGCGATCTGGTTATACTAAGCAGCGCAGTTGATATCAATATCGGCTACAGCCAGCGGCTGCAGCTTAGTCAAAGGATGGTAAGTTGTGACACAGATCAAATGTACAGCTACAAATGTAGGACCGACCATATTTTCGGCTGATGTAAATGGGTTTAAGCTGTTGGCTGATGCGCCGGCGGATGCGGGGGGGAGTGGTGCGGCGATGACTCCGCCAGAAGCACAGGTGGCAACGCTGGCAAACTGCATGGGATTGGTAATTGCCATGGCATGCGCGAATAAGGATGTCAGCTACGAGGGGATGTCGGTGGATGCGACGGCAGTGCTGAATTCAGAGACGCATTGCCTGGGCGAGTTCAAAGTGCAGATACATATGCCTGGGGTTATCAGTGATCGGTGCCGGCGGACGGTGGAGGCGGCGGCGAAGATGTGTTCCATCGGTAATACGATATGTGCCGATAGTTCTGTTGAGGTCTCGCTGGTAGAGTAAGAAACGGCTGATTACATTCTGCCGAGAGTCTATATGGCGGCCTGCGGAGAAGAAACGCAGGCCGCCATTTGTTGTGGACCAGCACGACGGCCCTTCGCCCCTTCGACAAGCTCAGGACATTCGGCAAGGCTACGGCGGACAGGGAGCAGCGCGCCCACGTCGGCAGAGGCCTGCCTCACCTCCGGCCCATCTCCTGGCAGGAGAGCAGCGTCGGCAGAGGCCTGCCTCACCTCCGGCCCATCTCCTGGCAGGAGAGCAGAGGACGGCAGATAGAGGTAGACAACGGCAGACAACAGCAGGGCAACGGCGGAGGGCAGGCGCGTGGACGCCAGCACAAGGCCAGCCCAACAGCAGCCCAAAGACAGCAGAGGAACATCCTAACGGGGGCGGGGCGATTGACAGCAACCGCACAGTGGCGTAGACTGGGGGCGAGGAACGGCTTTTGCGGGGGAACCCCTTTCTGAAGAAAGTGGCTTCCCCCGCACCCCCCTTCCGCAAAGACTTTCAATAATGGGGTGCAGCCCCTTTTCAGTGGCACGGGCTTCCAGCCTGTGAGCAGTTGCCGTTGACAGCAGCCCTGCCTATCGGTAGACTGGGGGTGAGGAGGTGTTGGCGAAACTGAACAAGATAATGCCACAAACCGACTGGCACAACAAGCTATATTTCGGGGATAATTTGGAGATTCTGCGGGATTATGTGGCGGATGAGTCGGTGGACCTCATCTACCTGGACCCGCCGTTTCACTCCAAAGCGACCTATAACGTCCTGTTCAAAGAGCAGAATGGGACGGCCTCGCCCGCGCAGATCGCCGCCTTTGAAGATACCTGGCACTGGGATATGTCCACTGAGGCGGCGTTTCGGGAGGTGGTCACCGGCGGGGGCCCTTCGACAGGCTCAGGATATGGAAAGATCGGGGC
>JALGTU010000232.1 GCA_029821195.1 Candidatus Zipacnadia bacterium | reverse complement strand
GTATGGGATAGCCGTCAAAGACGGGAATCTGTATCTGTTCGGGGGCAAGCGGCGGGGGCCGATTTACGCGGTCTACGCGCTGCTCGAGGAGGACCTGGGCTGCCGGTGGTACGCGTCTGCATTCAGTCCGACCATTCCCCACAGGCCGACGCTGAAATTCCGGCCGGTGCCCCGGACGTTCGTGCCGATACTACACCGCCGCGATCCAGCGTATGCGTGTGCCTGGAGTGGGACCTGGTCACTGCGCAATCGTACCAGCTCGCCGCGGAGAGGTGCACAGATTCCCCTAGAGTGGGGCGGTTCTCCCCAATACGGCCTGGATCTTCCAAACTATGGTATGTGTCATACCTACAACACGTGGGTACCACCGGGCCAGTACTTCGATACGCATCCGGAGTGGTTTGCGGAGATCAATGGCAAGCGCCAGCGGACCCAACTATGCTTGACCAACAAAGAGCTCCAGCAGTTCGTGGTCAAGCGCGTAGTGGAGTACTTGGACGAGCATCCCAACGTCCGGTTTCTGGACTTCTCGCCCAATGACGGTCGGGGCTACTGCGAGTGCGCGAAGTGCAAGGCGCTGAACGAGGCCGAGGGCGGCACGCAGATGGGAACACTGCTGACGGTGGTTAACATGATCGCCGATGCCATCGCCGAGAAGCATCCGGATGTCAAGGTATCGACGCTGGCGTATCTGGATACGGTGGTGCCACCTAAGACGATCCGGCCGCGCGACAATGTCGTTTTCTGGCTGTGTACTGACAGGCATGCATGGGGCAATCTGTTCAAGTTCGTCTGGGAGACTGAGGAGTTCCAGGGCGCACTGAAAAGCTGGGAAGCAATCGGCGCGAACATGATTATCTGGGACTATCCCATCCACTACCAGAAGTATATGAATCCCTTGCCCAACATGCCCATAGTGACAGAGAATATGCGGTTCTACGTCCAGCACGGTGCCAGGGGGATCATGCAGCAAGGGGCGCACAACGTGACCAACGGCGTGGATCGCGAGTTGCTCCGCGCGTGGGTGTGGGGCAAGCAGATGTGGGACCTGTCGCGCGACACCCAGGAACTGATGCGTGACTTCACCTATGGCTTCTACGGGGCAGCCGCCGGGCCGCTGCAGGAGTACAACGAGATGCTGTGGCGGGTCGGGACGACGCTCCCCGAGGAGCTGAGGACCGGAAAGAAGTATCAAGCGTTCCTGACCGAGGAGTGGGTGGACAGGGCCTGGGGGCTGTTTGAGCAGGCCGAGCAGCTTGCGCAAGGTGACGAGGAGCTGACCCGGCGGGTGCAACTGGCCAAGCTATCAATAACCTACGTTCGAGCTGAGCTGGGTCCCCGGGGCGACCTCGACGGATACCTAGCGATGCTCGATGAGTTTGAGACTGTTGCCCGTCGAGAGCATGCCGTGTATGTCGAGAACGGCCTCCGTGGTCCCAGCCTGGACGACAAGCTGGAATACTGGCGGAAGATGGCAGTCGTAGACCCCGATAAGCTTTCTTTCCGCGAGCTCGGGAACATCTGGAAGTTCCAGCCGGACCCCAATGAGGTGGGCATAGACGAGAAGTGGTATGCCGAGGGATTCGATGATTCGGAGTGGGCCGACGTGCGCAACGACACTGGCAACGGCTGGGAAAGCCAGGGCTTTCCCGGCTACGTCGGCTACGGATGGTATCGTCAGAAGTTCCATGTGCCCGAGGAGCTGAAAGGCGCAGCGAACCTGCGGCTTTACTTCGGAGCCGTGGACGAGGATTGCGAGATCTGGATCAACGGACAGAAGGCATTCGATCACACCCACGCCTCGACCGGCCTGCGCGCGTCGCAGATTTGGGACACTCCCTTCTGGTTTGATCCCGCCGAGTTTATCAAGCCGGGCGAAGAAAACGTCATTGCCCTGCGCATCCTTAACACAATGGGCATGGGCGGAATCTGGAAGCCGGTTTACTTCGTGTGGGGGGAGACGGAAGCCAGTCCGCTGATAATCGAGGAGCTTATTGGTCAGAAGAAGGAACTGGCGGAGAAGAACTGAGCTTGTGGCCAGTCCGCTGATAATCGAGGAGCTTATTGGTCAGAAGAAGGAACTGGCGGAGAAGAACTGAGCTTGTGCTCAGCAAGCCTGCTCACTTGGGCTTTCAGAGCCTCAAACCGAGAAACGAAGACCGCTGGATATGCTACTCTTAAACTGCACCTTCGATGGCGAAAAGCCAAGTGCTACATACCAAAAACCCTTCTGCGGGTGGGCAGAAGGGTCGCTGTGTTGCATCTGGCGGGGCGGACGGGACTTGAACCCGCGACCTCCGGCTTGACAGGCCGGCACTCTAAACCACCTGAGCTTCGCGGCATGCCCTACACCCTAGTATTTAGTATATCATGTTAAACTCTTACTTCGTCAAGGGGTCTGGTAATTTTTTTCAGTGAAAAAACTTCGTGTCAGTAGAGTGTACAGGCAGCAGCTTGCACACGCTCTATAACAGTGGGCCAATCTTGACAGACTGTAGGTTTAACAATATGCTCATGTGCCGACAGATGACTACTGATATGAGGGAGTGTGACCCTAATGAAAAGTGTAGCTTTGTTAAGCGCAGAAAGGCAGATGGTTAAGATGGCCAAGTCTGGGCTACTGATCGCTTCCGTATTCGTATTCACCTTGGCGCTCCCGGCGGGTGCCGTTGCCCCACACCCGGAATGGAGAAACGCGCTGAAGCCCCAGGGAGCCCCAGGGCCCGCGTTGACCCTGGCCGAAAACGGCCGGGCGCGCTGCTGGATTCTGGTGCCTCAGCAGCCGACTACCCAGGAGGAGAAGGCCGCCGCGGACCTGGCGCAGTGGCTGGGTGAGATGACGGGAGCGAAGTTCCGTATCAGAACCGAGGCGCCAGGCTGGTCACCGAAGGCGACGGTGGTCAGCATTGGGCGGACGGAGATGCTCGCGGCCGCGGGGATTCCGGCGGCTGCTGAGGACCTCGGCGACGAGGGGTATGGGATAGCCGTCAAAGACGGGAATCTGTATCTGTTCGGGGGCAAGCGGCGGGGGCCGATTTACGCGGTCTACGCGCTGCTCGAGGAGGAC
>JALGTU010000006.1 GCA_029821195.1 Candidatus Zipacnadia bacterium | reverse complement strand
GGCTCGATATTCTTCGAGCCGGATCAAGGCTCGCTGACCGGACGGATATACCACCAATACCGCTTCAGTGACCGCCTGAGTTCAAGCCTACGGGGCAGCTACCAGCAACACAGCGGCTACTTCGGCACCCGCTCCTCTGATTCAGTGAACCTGTCTTTGCAGCGCCGCACCGTCAGCACCGATTCCGAACTGGGCCTGCGCCGGTCGGTAGCCAAAAGCACATACAGCACCAGCCGCCAGTATAACCTCAATCTGCGCCACCGCCAGCAGCTACGCCCGCAGGAGTACTGGAACATCCAGACCAACTTTAGCCGCCGCAGTCTCAGCTACCGGCAGGAACAAGCGCCCGACGATGAGATGGAGGCGCAGTTCCAGTATTACCGCAGCCTGGACAAGTTCGACTGGCGGCTCGTCGCGAATAATCGCTACGACCTGGACGGCAGCGCTTACACCGGCGACAATTACTTTGGCCTCAACAAGCTGCCCGAGATTGCGCTGAGTACCGACAGCCGCCGGCTGGGTGATTACAAGCTGCTGGGGCGCGTGCCCTTTCGGACCTCGCTGGAACTGGGCAGCTACACGCAGGACCCCGAGAATCTGACGGTACGGCGCACCGCGTGGGATACCGATCTGGGCGGGGGTGAGCAGCGCCTGGGCCGGCACACCCGACTCACTTTGAGCGGCCGCTACCTGCAGGCCTTCTATGACGAGGGCTCCGCGTTGTACACCACTAGCTTCAACGCTAGCCTCCGCCAGGCGTGGGGGGGCGATTGGCACTCCCAACTGCGCTACCGCAAGCAGTCCCGGCACGGCTTCGCGCCCATACGCACGGATTACGGCGGGCGCAGCGACAACGTATACTGGGAGACGGTACGGCTGGTGCCGAACGACTCGCGCATTTTCCTGTCTACCGGTTACGACTTCATCAGCAATCGGTGGCGGGACGCGCTGTTGCGCACCGAGTATATGCCCAGCGCGTCCTCGAAGATTGAACTGCAGTCCGGATACAGCCTGGAGCAGGCCCGCTGGCGGCCGCTGAGCCTGCGCTGGCGGCAAGTCAAGCCCGACCGCTTCTTCCTGACCCTGGGTGCCGACTATGATCTGGAGCGCACTGGACTGACCCGCGCCACGATGGAACTGGACTGGGCCTGGCACCGCTTCTGGCGCGTGGAACTGCTTACCGGCTACTCCGGCTACCGCGACGAGTTTACCACCTTCGACATCCAGCTCACGCGCGATCTGCACTGCCTGGTCGCTTCGCTCGCCTACACCGAGAATCCCCGCGAATTTCGGCTCAATCTGGGCATCAAGGCTTTCCCCGCGCCCGAGCGCATCTTAGGCATCGGCCGGACCGGCGCGCGCTTCGAAAGCCACCCCGGACAGTACTTCTGATAACGGGTGCTGCGGTAGAATCGCCAAGAGCTGCTGCGGGCTTGCATAAGACCGCGCCACTGTGGTATACTGGTAGCAACTTGAGAGCTTAACAAAGGCAACGATGGGGACGAGTAGGGCTGGGAGACCTGCAAGCGAGCCGGGGACGGTGCAAGCTCGGTAGGACAACCCAGCCTGAAAATCACCCCGGAGCCGCTGGCTGAAAGGCCGCGAGCCGAGTAAGCTGGGTCGGTACTCCACCGTTATCCGGAGAGGATATCGGCGCCGAAATAGGTTAGCGCCTGTATCTGCGAGAGTGGACGAGCGCATAAGCTCGTCAATCAGAGTGGTACCGCGGATGATTATGTCCGTCTCTGAGCAATCAGAGGCGGGCTTTTTGTTGGCGCAGTCCGCGGGCCGCCAATGGGGGTATGTGTGATGAAAGAAGAAGTGGACCTGCGAATATACGACACCACGCTGCGCGACGGCTGCCAGGCCGAGCAGATCTCTTTTACCGTGGAGGACAAGCTACGCATCGCCCAGCGCCTCATTGACCTGGGCGTGGCTTACGTGGAGGGGGGCTGGCCTAACGCGACCAATCCCGCCGACCAGGAGTTCTTCGCCCGGGCCCGGGACCTGGACTGGGGCCAGACCAAGCTGGCCGCTTTCGGCAGTACCCGCCGCAAGGACATCGCGGCGGAAGAAGACTCGAATCTGAACTACCTTCTCACCTCGGAGACGCCGGTAGTCACCATCTTCGGCAAGTCCTGGGATCTGCACGTGACCGACGTCCTGCGCGTCTCCCGCGAGGAGAACCTGGCGATGATCGAGGATTCGGTGGCCTTCCTCAAGAGCCACGATCGCGAGGTAATCTTCGACGCCGAACACTTCTTCGACGGCTACCGGGCCGATGCCGACTACGCGATGGAGACGCTGCGCGCGGCGACCCGCGGCGGCGCGGACTGGCTGGTGCCGTGCGACACCAACGGCGGTACGATGCCCGCTGCAATGGGCGAGATAATGGCGGCAGTCGCCGGGGAGTTTGACCTGCCCCTGGGCATTCACGTCCACAACGATACCGGCATGGCCGTCGCTAACAGCATCATCGCGGTGGAGGCCGGCGCTACCCAGGTCCAGGGCACGATCAACGGCTACGGCGAACGCACCGGCAACGCCGACCTGTGCACAGTGATCGCCAACCTGGAGTTGAAGCTCGGGCTCCGCTGCCTGCCTGAGGGCAAGCTCAAGGAGCTGACGGCGATATCCCGATACGTCGGCGAGGTCGCCAATCTGCCCCCGGATGACCGGGCCCCGTACGTCGGGCCAACGGCGTTCGCCCACAAGGGCGGGATGCACATTGACGCGGTACTCAAGCGCCTAGACTCCTTCGAGCACGCCGATCCCGAGGCGGTCGGCAACGAGCGGCGGCTGCTGGTCTCCGATGTCTCGGGCCGCAGCACGATTCTGCATAAGCTCCGGAAGCTGTGGCCCGACTTGGAACGGGATGATCCCCTGATCGCCGAGGTGCTGCAGGCGGTCAAGCAGCGCGAGTATGAGGGCTACCAGTTTGAGGCAGCGGAGGCCTCGCTGGAGCTGCTGGCCCAGCGGCTGCGCGGGGAGGTGCCCAAGCTATTCGAGCTTCACGGCTTCCGCGTTATCGTCGAGAAGCTCGAGCACGACGCCGAGCCGTACGCCGAGGCAACCATAAGGATTGACGTCAACGGCCACCCGTTCCATACCGCAGCCGAGGGCGACGGCCCGGTTAATGCCCTCGACATCGCCCTGCGCAAGGCGCTGACTGAAAAATATCCCGAGTTGGCCAGGATCCACCTGACTGACTACAAGGTCCGCGTGCTTGATGCCACGCGGGGGACGGCCACGAGTGTACGGGTGCTGATCGAGGCCACCGACGGCGAGCGGACCTGGACAACGGTGGGCGCGCACGAGAATATCATCGAGGCCAGTTGGCGGGCGCTGGTGGACAGCATCATCTACGGCCTGACCCGCCACCCGGGTGACTAGCCCGGATTATTCATGAACGGCTTGTGGGAAACCCGCTTTTTAGGCAAAAAAAGCCGGTTTCCCCCACTCTTCCGGCAAAAACTCTGAAAGTTGAGTAACGCAGTTGATAGTTGCATCGTGTCGCTGCTCACAACGAACTGTGAACTACCGTCCATAGCTTTTGAGGGGCACCTACACATCTTTCGAAGGTTCACCCCTTTTATCTTCCTGAATAATGCAGGCCAGGCCACCTGAGGGTGGTACGATGAGCAGTCTGGTGGTGACCAGCTCCCGCAACCCGGATGCCCACTGGCGCACCGACGCGCCAGCGTGGGCTGAGCGTCTGGGGACCCGCGCCGTACCGCGCCGCGACCGCAGTCTCGCCACGCTGGCAGCCGACGAGCAGGTCGGCGGTGTCCTGGTGATTGCCCGGCAGCAGCAACCGGTCTACTACGAGCCGGCCCGGGGTGTAGAATACTCCTTCCACCCCAGCATGGCCAAGACCCGCATCCATAACCTGACGGTGGGGCGCGGCGATCCGATGGTTACCGCGATGAAGTTAGGCCCCGGAGACGATGTTCTGGACTGCACGCTGGGGCGGGGCAGCGATGCCATCGTGGCCAGTTGGATTGTAGGCGAGGCGGGTCAAGTCGTCGGGACCGAGCGCGTGGTGGTCCTGGCCGCGCTGGCTGCTCACGGCCTGGCGACGTACGAAATCCGTCCGCACGACGTCGCCGCCGCTATGCGCCGCATCGAGGTTCACCGCGCCGATTATCATGACGTTCTGTCCGAATCCGCCGATGGCAGCTTCGACGTGGTCTATTTCGACCCAATCTTCGCGCAGCCGCTCGAGGCTTCCCCGGCGATGGTGCCACTGCGCGCGCTGGCTGATGACCAGCCGGTAGATGTGGGGGCGCTCGAGCAGGCCCGGCGGGTGGCCCGCCGCGCTGTGGTCGTCAAGCAGCGCCGGGGCAGCAACTACTGGCAGGGGCTGCCCTTCGCGGTGGAGATTGTGGCCGGCGGCAACAGCCGGATCGAATACGGCGTGATAAAGCCCAGCTCGCCAGCCCCGGGATAGAAGGAACTCTGGCCGCCACGACGAAATCAACCCCTGCATAGTCGCAAAGTTGCCGCACCTGGGAGGAAATACAATGGAATACCGACAGCTTGGCCGCAGTGGCGTGCGCGTCTCGTCGCTGTGTCTGGGAACGATGAGCTTTGGGGCACGGACCGATGAGCCGACCGCCATCCAGATGGTCAACGAGGCGCTCGACCTGGGCATCAACTTTATTGACACCGCCGACGTCTACGGGGGCGGACTGGCTGAAGAATATATCGGCAAGGCCCTCGCCCAAAGCGGACGGCGCGATGAGACGTTCCTGGCCACCAAGGCGGTGGGGAAAATGGGCGACGGGCCGAACGACCGTGGCGCCAGTTGCTATCACCTGGTTCGGGCGGTCGAGGCCAGCCTGCGCCGGCTGCAGACCGACCGTATTGATCTGTTTTACCTGCATCTCGTGGACATTACCACGCCCATTGACGAGATCCTGCAGACTCTGGAGACGCTGGTTCGCCAGGGCAAGATCCTCTACATCGGCACCTCCAAGTTCCCGGCGACGCTCATTACCGAGATGATCTGTGCCAGCGAGCGCTGGGGCTGGCCGCGCCTGGTCGCCGAACAGCCGCCCTACAACCTCGTGGACCGCCTGCTGGAGAACGAGGTGGCTTGGACCTGCCTGCGCCACGGCATCGGCATCGCTTCGTGGGCGCCGATTGCCGGCGGTTTGCTCACCGGCCAATACGGCAAGGGCGACATCCGGCCCCAGGGCAGTCGTTTCCAGAGCGCAGAATTGGGCAAGAAGCGCTTTACCAATGAAGCGCTAGCGGTCGCCGAGCGGTTGCGCCCCCTGGCCGAAGCCAAGGGCTGCACGCTGGCTGAGTACGCGCTGGCCTGGGTGATGAACCGGCCGTTCATTACCGCCCCGATATCAGGCTGCCGGACAGTGGAGCACGTGCGCTCGTCCGCGCAGGCATGTGAAATAGAGTTCACCGAGGAAGAGCTGGCGCAGATTGACGAGATCGCGCCGCCCGGGGTGGCCGTCGCCACTTACTACGACGGCAATGTAACCGCCAAAATGCGCAACGCCGCCAACGCTGGCGACTGGCGCGCATACGGCTAGACGGCGCTATTCACGCGGCTCCGGCATCTGCTCGGTGACGAACTCCGTCAGGGCGGCCTGGGAGCGCGCCACCTGCGCCTCGCGCCGTTCATCCTTGGGCAGGTTCCTGTCGCCCGGCACTGGCAGGAGCATACCAAAGTTCACCGACTGGGGGGCGAACGTGTCAGGATTGCTCTGGGTGAGGCGATGCATCAGCGCTGCGAGCATTGTTTCTGGGGGGAATAGGAGCGGCGTCTCGCTCTGGGCCCAGCGGGCGGCATTGACTCCCGCCAGCCAGCCGGTGGCCGCTGCCTCGACGTAGTCAGCCGTGCCGATCAGTTGTCCGGCCAGGAAGAGGCCCTCGCCATCACGCACGCGGCCGGTCCGAGCCAGGAGGGCCGGGGCACAGAGAAAAACGCTGCGCGCCGCCTGGCCGGGCCGCACTATTTCCAGGTCCTCCAGGCCCGGGATCATCCGCAGCACTCGCGCCTGCTCCTCGGGCAGCAAGCCCGTGCCCATGCCGAGCAGCCGCCACAACTGCCCCTCGGTATCCTCGGCCATCAGCCGCACGATTGCCGGCGGCCGTTCGCCGCTGTCCGGGTCTACCAGCCGCCCGGGACTCATCGGGCCGCGCCGCAGCAGATGCGGGTCGCGCCGGGCCATTATTTCCACCGGCAGATAGCCCTCGAGCATCTCCCTACCGTCATATTCGTCAGGCAGACCTGTCTGCGCCGTGCTCAGAGCAGCGCAGAACTGCTCGAAAGCATTCTCGTCCAGCGGACAGTTCAATCCGCTATCATCTTCCGGGTCATACGGGCAACCGGGCAGCAGCCCGCGGTCATATATGTTGGGGAGCGTGACGATCGGCGCACTGGCCTGGTAGAAGAAGCGGTAAGCGTGACGGATGCACCGGTAAAGAGAGCGGGCCAGCGGCTGGGAGGTCAGCGGGCCGGTAGCGATGATCAGCGGCTCGATCGCAGACAGTTCGGCTACTTCTTCGCGGCGCAGCTCAATTCGCGGATGAGTAGCGATAAGCTCGGTTATCGTGCCCGCCATAGTTGTGCGGTCTACTAGCAGTTCGCGCTCGCGGGAAAGCGCGCTCTCATCAGCGGCGCGTATGACCAGCGACTTCAGTTGGCGCAGCTCCTGCTTCAGGAGCCCGGCGGCTTTGTGAGTGGTGGTTGCGCCCAGCGAGTTCGCGCCGACCAGTTCGCCGAGCAGTTCGGTGCGATGTACCGGGGTAGCCGCGCCAGGACGCATCTCATAGAGGGCCACCTGCGCACCGGCCTGCGCCGACTGCCAGGCTGCTTCTGCCCCGGCGACGCCCCCACCGATCACTGTCACTTGTGGTACAGAAGAGCGGTTCATAAGGTAAGAATCGGGGCAGGTTACGGGTCCCAGGCCGGATGAGTCCGCTGGTAGGCTTCTAGATTGACCCAACCAGCCGCCAGGGGCTGGAGAGCAACGGGCTCTGGGGGAGCCGGGCGTTCAACCGCGGGCGGCTCAGACCATCGGGCGACACCGGTCATCGTGAAAACCTGCTGCCAGAGCAACGCGGCCACGACGATAAGCCCCAGAATCAGGGCACTGCGCGGCAGTTTCACGGCAGCAATTGCCGACCGGAGCCGAGCCATTACCCCTAAAGGGTATACCAGCGACTGCCCTTTGTCAACACCGCTGCTTGCAGCACCGGGCGCGAGGGTCGGCGAGCGCCCGAAGGTTGACTGCGAGGACGGTATTGGGTATACTAACAATGGTTACGGGGCGTGGCGCAGCTTGGCTAGCGCGTCGGCTTTGGGAGCCGAAGGTCGCCGGTTCGAATCCGGCCGCCCCGACCACAATAGCGTATCCGAGCGGGAGTAGCTCAGTTGGTAGAGCATCAGCCTTCCAAGCTGAATGTCGCGAGTTCGAGTCTCGTCTCCCGCTCCAATTGATTTTTAGCTTGAGGTAGCCGGCGGGAACAGCCGGGCTGGCCGGGCTGTTCGTGTGGCAGGATTGCGCCCGTAGCTCAGAGGATAGAGCAGCGGCCTTCTAAGCCGCCGGTCGCCCGTTCGAATCGGGCCGGGCGCGCCACATTTTATCTTGGTGGTGGGCGTAGCTCAAAGGTAGAGCACCTGACTGTGGCTCAGGTGGTTGTGGGTTCGAATCCCATCGTCCACCCCATCACCCATAAGCAAAAGCGATGAGCCAGAGCGCGCCTGTAGCTCAGTGGATGAGAGCACCGGACTTCGGATCCGGGTGTCGGGGGTTCGAATCCCTCCAGGCGCGCCATTTGACACCAGCACAACGGCAGCACAACAGCAGCACAACAAGCAGCAGAACGACAGAAACAACAACCTAACGGCTTGGGTGGGTCGTTAGATCAGTTGGTAGAGCAGGGGACTCTTAATCCTCAGGTCGCAGGTTCGAATCCTGCACGGCCCACCAAACGGATAGCGGTTAGCACAAAACTGCTAGGAACGACATTCTTGTCGCGACAAATCAGTGGATAGTGGACGGCAAACGACTTAGGACAGGGAATAACACAACGACCAAGATCCTCCGTGCGGCCCGCCCAACTATCAGGAGTCACGATTTATGATTGATGCCTGTATGTTTCTTGACGAGGTGTCCAACGATTTTGAAGAAGCCGTGGACCTCAGTACCCGTGCCGGCGTGCACGGCATCGAGCTGCGCGGCGGCATCTGGGGCAAGCAGGTACAGGACGCTACCGACGATGACATCGCGCGCGTCCAGGAGGTTATGGCTCGCTACGGCGCGCACGTGAGTTGCATCGGCTCGCCCGTGGGGAAATGCGACCTGTACGACGAAGACGAGTACCAGCAGCACCTGCGCTGGTTCGACCGGATGTGCGAATTGGCGCACATCTTCGAGATCAAGATAATCCGGGCTTTCCCCTTCTGGAATCCGGAGGGTAAGCCCAGCGACCGGTACAACGAAGATGTCCCCCGGCCGAATTGGGAACGCATCTTGCCGCTGATTGCCGAGAAACTGGCGCCGCTGGTGCGCCGCGCCGAAGAACAAGACGTGTACTACTGTATAGAATCGGAGGTCTCGACCTGTTCGGGGTCGTGCGAGGAGATCGCACGGATCATTGAGGCCACCAGCGACAGCGAGCACCTGGCCGTGGCCTGGGATGTACGCAATGCCTCTTCGCGGGGCGAGCACCCGCTGCGGGAGGGCTACCCGAAGATCCGGGGCCGCGTGCGCCACTTCCACGTTAAGCCCAACCGGTACATGAACGTCGCGACCGTCGGCGACTGGGAGGACGTGAGCTACGAAGAGGTCTTGCAGACGCTAATTGCCGACGGCTACGACGGCGCCGCGAGCGTCGAGCACTGGGGCTCGCGCTGGCTGATGCTCGAGGGCGCCCGCCAACTCGTCGAGCTGCTGGCGAAAGTCCAGGGCGCGTGATGGAATTGGTAGACATGCATGATTTAGGATCATGTGGGGCAACCCATGGGAGTTCGAATCTCCCCGCGCCCACCACTGCGAAACCGGTAGGAGGGGCCTTCTTGCCCCGACACGCGACTCCTATCGAGACAGTAAAGTGGTGCGTCGCCGCTTTTCTCCATGGGCGATGCAATCTTGCAAAGTAGTTAGGAAGCGATGTTAGTGAAGCTGGATACGGAAGTTCTGCCGGGCAGCAAAGTTAAAGTCGTCTTGACCGCGGAAGCCCCTGACGTGGATAAGGTCTTTGCCAAGACCTACGACCAGATCCGCCAGCAGGGGCGGATTCCCGGGTTCCGGCCGGGCAAGGCGCCCACCACGATCATCAAGCGCCACTTCGGCGCGCAGCTTATCCAGGAGATGGCCTGGAGCGCGTTTCTGGAAGACCTATACTTGCCCGCTCTGGAAGAGAGCGACCTGCGCCTGGCCTTCCCGCCCGAGATTCCGGAGCTAGCGAACGTAGAGAGTTTCGCCGAGGGCGAGACGGTGCAGATCGAGACTGTTGTCACGGTCCATCCCCAGCCCAAGTTGCCGGACTACAAGTCGCTACATCTGCTCAAAGCTCGTCCCGAGGTCAGTGATGAGGAGATTGAGGGGCAGCTCGAGCAGTTGCGCGGGGCCTACGCCGACGAGGTGGACGTGGACCGCGACGCGGTGGCCGAGGGTGATCTGGTGAGCGTGGCGATGAAGGTCCTGTCGCCCGACGGCGAGGTCCTTGAGGAAAGCGCGGCGGAGTTCATCGCGAACCGCGAGGATGACCAGCCGGTGGCCCGCAAGCTTGCCGGCCACATAATCGGCCAGACGGTCACGGACGAGATGACCATCTCAGACGAGTTCGAGAACCCGGAGCTGGCCGGGCAGCAGGTCAGTATTGAGGCGACCATTGAGAGCATCAAGGAGCGCCAGCTTCCTGCACTGGACGATGACTTTGCCCGGGAGGTAGACGAGGAGCTCGAGAGCCTGGATGCGCTGCGAGAGCGGATCCGCGACCAACTCCAGACCGGCAAGGCCCGGGCGGCCGAGCGGGCTCTACGCAACATGGCTGTAACGGTGCTAACGACGATGACCGAGATTGACATCCCCACGGAGCTGATTGACAATGTGACCGCCTCGCAGGTCGAGACTTATCTGCGGCATCTCCAGGGACAGGGCCTGAGCCTGGAGGACTCGGTCGCCAGCTTGAAGGGCGAACAGGATTCTGTAGTCAGCGACGTGCTGGCTGGGCTGAGGCTGCACTACATCTTCGAGGCCATCGCCGAAGCAGAGGATATCGAGATTACCGATGAAGATGTCGAGGCGGCGATCCCCCAATATGCTGAGGATAACAACCTGGACGAGCAGATGGTCCGAGATGCCGTCCATATCCACGAGGAGATGGAGAACCGGCTGCGCAATTTCGCCCGGCACGAGAAGATAATACAGATTCTGATAGATGGTGCCGAGATAGAAGAGGTAGACTGGGAGGCTTATCCTCTACGCGTACGGCGGCATATGGAGCAATACTTACAAGCGCCCGAAGGCGCCGCGGCGAGTGGTGAACGGTTGGTTGAAGGCGAGGCAACAGAAGCGACCGAGGCGGCTCAGACCGGGCCAGTCGCGCCGCCTGATACCGTGCCGAGCGCCCCACCGGAAGCCGAAGCCAGTCAGGAATCCGAGGAGGATTAAACAACAATGTTGATACCTATGGTAGTGGAGCAGACACCCCGAGGCGAGAGGTCCTACGACATCTATTCGCGGCTGCTGCGCGAGCGCATAGTATTCATCGGCATGGCCATTGATGACAACCTCGCCAGCCTGATAATCGCCCAGCTCTTGTACTTGCAGGGCGAAGACCCGCTGGAGCCGATCTCGATGTACATCAACTCGCCGGGCGGCTCGGTTACCGCGGGGCTAGCCGTCTACGACACACTGCACTACATCCGCCCCGAGGTGCACACCTGGTGCATCGGCCAGGCGGCCAGCATGGCTGCAGTCCTCCTGGCCGCCGGCGAGCCCGGGCACCGCTACGCTCTGCCCTATTCCCGGGTGCTGATACATCAGCCGTGGGGACAGATGGCCGGACAGGCCACTGATATTCAAATCCAGGCCGAGGAGATCCTGCGGCTACGCGGCTGGGTCAACCAGATTCTGGCCGAAGTCACCGGGCAGCCGCTGGACAAGATCCAACAGGACACCGAGCGTGACTATTACATGGATGCCGAAGAGGCCCAGCAATATGGCATCGTGGACTCGATAGCCGTCAAGCAACCCGAGGAGGAAATCGAATAGAAGCGGGGGCGTAAGCAGTCAGCGGGGGCCCCCCGGCCAGGAGCAACTCTACCAATGGAACCAACCGATTCCACAGTGGACGGACGGAAACTAACGTGCAGTTTCTGCGGTCGGGAGAAGGGCGAGCGCCCCAACCAGGTTCGCGAGCTGATCGCGGGCCCGGGCGTCTACATCTGCCCGCAGTGCGTGGACCTGTGCAACGAGATTCTGCGCAGCCGCCACGAACAGGGAGCCTTGCGCGAGAGCACACCGATCCCCACGCCCCAGGAGACCTTCGACTACCTGGACCAATACGTAATCGGCCAGGACCGGGCCAAGCGAATCCTGTCGGTGGCGGTCTACAACCATTACAAACGCGTGCGGATCGGAGCGACCGACGACGAGGTAGAGCTGGAGAAGAGCAACATCCTGATGATCGGGCCGACCGGCTGCGGCAAGACCCTGCTGTGCCGGACGCTGGCCCAGATGTTGGATGCGCCCTTCGCTATTGCTGATGCTACCTCGCTGACCGAGGCCGGGTACGTCGGTGAGGACGTGGAGAATATCCTGCTCAAGCTCATCATCGCCGCCGACGGTGACATCGAGCGCGCCCAACACGGCATTATCTACATTGACGAGATTGACAAGATCGGGCGCAAGGAAGAGGGCCCCTCCATCACTCGCGACGTCTCGGGCGAAGGCGTCCAGCAGGCCCTGCTCAAGATACTCGAAGGCACCGTCGCCAACGTGCCGCCGCAGGGCGGGCGCAAGCACCCCCAGCAGGAGTATATTCCCATTGACACCACCAACATTCTATTCATCTGCGGCGGCATCTTCAGCGGGCTAACTGATATCATCCGCGCACGCACCAGCAAACGGGCCATGGGTTTTGGTGCTGTTGCCTCCGGCGCTGTGGATATGACCGACGATGAACTGATCGCCCAGGTCACGCCCGAGGACCTGGTCAACTACGGCCTCATTCCCGAATTCGTCGGGCGCCTGCCCACCATCGCCTCGCTGCACTCGCTGGACAAGCAGGCGCTGCGCCGCATACTGCTGGAGCCGAAAAACGCGCTGCTCCGCCAGTACCAGAAGCTGCTGCGGCTACTGGACAATGTCGAGCTTGTGGTGGAAGAAGATGCGCTCGAGACGATAGCCGAAGCCGCTCTGGACCGCAATACCGGCGCGCGCGCGCTGCGCACGATCCTCGAGGAAGTCATGCTCGATGTGATGTTCGACATCCCCTCGCTGGCCGATATCGCCCAGTGCGTTATCACCGCCGAGACAATCACCTCGGGCAAGAAGCCGGAGCTGATAACCAGGAGCGACCAGCAGAAGACGGCGTAGATCGCCTTGGTACGATGCGCACCTTGCCCGTCGCTTTTCGGGGACAGGCGAGACGCCTGTCCTACCATTTGTGGTGGGGTTCCAGGCTGCCCAGAGTTGACATGCTAGGCGGGTTGGGGTATACTCTGGGCAAATCAACTGCAACAGACTGTGACGGGGAGGAGTACGCGGGAAGCGGAGGCTACAGCGAACCGGCGACAAGGTGAAAGTGCCGGCGCCTTCAGTCCGCGGAACGTCGCCCCTGAGTCGGGCCGTTGAAATCAAGTAGGCGGCACCGGGATGCGCCCGTTAAAGCGCGCCAGAGCGCCGTCGGATATCCGGCGGAACTTGGGTGGTACCGCGGGAGCAACATATCACGAGCCTCTCGTCCCAATGGGGATGAGAGGTTTTTTGCTTTGCGAAAACGGCTGGCAATGCCGAGCAAGCTGCATTCACCGCAGTCGTGACAGGAATGTCGCTCCTACCACGAGGTAAACGCAGCACAGAGGTGTAAGAATGTCTGAGGCAACGGAGATGGAAAAAGCTTACGATCCCCAGAAAGTAGAGGGGAAGATCTATCAATACTGGCTGGACAGCGGCGTCTTTGACGCTGAGATCAATCCGGACAAGCAGCCCTACTGCATCGTCATTCCGCCGCCGAACGTCACCGGCGTCCTCCACATGGGCCACGCCCTGGACGAGACGATCCAGGACCTACTGATCCGCTGGTACCGGATGCGCGGCTTCGAGGCGTTGTGGGTGCCAGGCACCGACCACGCCGGCATTGCCACGCAGAATGTGGTCGAAGCGCAGCTCGCCGAGGAGGGCCTGACGCGGGATGATCTGGGCCGCGAGAACTTCGTGGCCCGAGTCTGGGAGGTCAAGGAAGAGCACCACGGTACTATCACTGCCCAGCTCCAGCGCATAGGCGTATCGGTGGACTGGCGCCGCGAACGCTTCACGCTCGACGAAGGCCTCTCGCGGGCGGTCCGGGAGGCGTTCGTCACGCTCTACGAGCAGGGGCTGATCTACCGGGGCGCACGGATGATTAACTGGTGCCCACGCTGCGGCACCGGGCTGTCCGACCTGGAAGTGCAACGCGAAGAGACCCAGGGGCATCTGTGGTACATCCGCTACCCCGAGCCTGACGGTGGCCCGGGCGTCGTGGTCGCCACCACGCGCCCCGAGACGATGCTGGGCGATACCGCTGTAGCTGTTCATCCCCACGACGAGCGCTACGCGGATATGATCGGCAAGACAGTGATCCTGCCGCTGATGGAGCGGGAGATTCCGATTGTGCCCGACGATTACATTGATATGGAGTTCGGCACCGGGGCGCTGAAGGTGACACCGGCGCACGACCCCAACGACCTGGAGATCGCCCAGCGCCACGACTTACCCTCCATTCTGGTTATTGGCCTGACGGGCAAGATGACCGAGGAGACCGGCCCGTATGCCGGGCTGGACCGCTACGACTGCCGGGAGAAGGTCGTGGCTGACCTCGCGCAACTCGGGCTGCTCGAGCGCATCGAGGACTACGTGCATACCCCCGGCCAGTGCCAGCGCTGCGATACGGTGGTCGAGCCGCTGGTGTCCACGCAGTGGTTCGTGAAGATGGCGCCGCTGGCCGCAAAGGGTCTGGCGGCGGTAGACAGCAGGAAGGTCAGCTTCATCCCCGAGCGCTGGACCAAAGTATACCGCGACTGGCTGGAGAGCATCGAGGACTGGTGCATCTCGCGGCAGCTCTGGTGGGGGCACTCGATTCCGGTCTGGTACTGCGACGACTGCGGCGAGCAGACCTGCGCCCGCAGCGACCCGACCCGGTGCGCGCACTGCGGGAGTGAGAAGATTCGCCAGGACCCGGATGTGCTCGATACCTGGTTCAGCTCAGCGCTGTGGCCGTTCTCGACACTGGGTTGGCCTGACGAGACAGCGGAACTGGACTACTTCTACCCCACCTCGGTGCTGGTGACCGGTTACGACATCATCTACTTCTGGGTGGCGCGGATGATAATGATGGGCATGCACCTGGTGGGCCGCGAGCCTTTCGGCGAGGTCTTCCTGCACGGGCTGGTCCGCGACGAACACGGCCAAAAGATGAGCAAGAGCCGGGGCAATGCAGTTGACCCAATCGGGCTGATGGACGAATACGGCGCCGACGCGATGCGCTTCGCCCTAGCCCAGCTTATCACCCACGGACAGGATGTCACCTACGCTCCCGACCGCCTGGTGGGCGCGCGCAACTTCGGCAACAAGCTGTGGAACGCCTCCCGGTTTGTGATTATGAACCTGACTGACGCTGCACCTGTGGACCTGGATACGGTCGAGCTTTCGCTGGCCGACCGGTGGATACTCTCCCGGCACAGTCGGATGCTCGCCCAGGTTGACCGCCAGCTTGCCGGCTATAATCTGGCGCAGGCAGCCGACGCGATCTACGAATACGTCTGGAGCGAGTTCTGCGACTGGTATGTCGAGGTCGCCAAGACTGATCTGTACGGCGACGATGCCGCCCGCAAGGCCACGGTGCAGACCATCCTGCGCAAGCTGCTCAGCGAGATACTGCGTGCGATACATCCGTTTATGCCGTTCATTACGGAGGATATCTGGCAGCGCTTCGCGCCCGATGAGGGTAGCATCAGCCGCCAGCAGTATCCGCAGGCCGAAGAGACGTGGCGCGACGAGGAGGTGGAGGCGCAGATGGGCTTGCTTCAGGCCGTCACCACCGAGATTCGCACGCTGCGCGCGGAACTGAAGATCAACCCGGGCCAGCCGGTGACCGTCAGCATCATCGCCCCCGACGAAGCCGCCACGTCGCTGGTGGCTAGCCAGCGCCAGGCCGTCTGTTCCCTGGCGGCGGTGGAGCAGTTAGATGTGGCGACGGCTCCCGCCGATGCGCCCAGTGACGCGATCTCGGCGGTAACCGGGGGTGTGCAGGTCTACCTGCATCTGGCGGGGGCAATTGATGTCGAGAAGGAGGCCGCGCGGATTCAGAAGGAAATCGCTGAGATAGAACAGGATCGCCTGCGCAGCAAGGACAAGCTGCAGAACCCGGACTTCCTCAACAGGGCGCCGGCAGCGGTGGTCAACAAGGAGCGCGCGAAGCTGGCCGGGTTTGACCAGGACCTGGAGAAGCTGCGCGCCCAGGTCAAGCGGCTGAGCAGCATATCGCGGTGAGCGACCCGCAACACCCCAAACCCACAAAGATTGGGGGGTATTCGCAAGCATGTTCCGCAAGCGGATCATGACGTGGGACCCGAACCTGGTGGTGCTGCTGAGCGCCTTCGCTATCGCTATGGGCTATCTCGAGGCAGTGGTGGTAGTCTACATCCGCAAGATCCTGGACATCGTGCCGACCCCCGAGGACCTGACCACGCAAACGCTCGAGCAATTCCCCAACTGGCTGATGTCTACCGAACAATCGCGTGAGGCCGCCACGATTATCATGCTCGTAGCGCTGGCCTGCCTGGTAGGCCGCACTGCCATGCGCAAGCTGGGCACCTTCCTGTTCGCCTTCGGCGTCTGGGACATCGTCTACTACGTCAGCTTGAAGGCCCTTATTGACTGGCCGGCGTCGCTGGCCACGCGAGATTGCCTATTCCTCATTCCGCAGCCGTGGTATGCGCCGGTCTGGGTGCCCGTGCTCATCTCGCTGGGCATGATCGCGCTAGGACTGCTGTTACTCCGTCGCCCTCATCACTAGCCCGGATTATTCATCAACGGCTTGTGGGAACCCACTCATTCAACGACAGATACCGACAGACAACAACAGGCAACGACAGAAATAACTGGTAATTACGGGGGGGCTACGGTGTGGGCTAAGCCTGGCGAGTATCTCCTGGCAAAATTGTTTCTGGCGAGCAGGAAAGTTTGGTTTCTGTGGCGAATATGTGTCTGCCTGTTGCCAAGCCTTGACAAATGATGTATAATAAGCACCAGATAAGTCGTTAACTTGACTGGGCCGCCCCCCACTCTCGCCCATGCACTGTGACTTGATACTAATCAACCCCAACACAGTGAAGCCCGCCGTGGCTCCGCTGGGGCTGGAATACGTAGCAGAAGCGACTCGCGCTGCCGGCTTTTCTGTGGCGCTCCTGGACCTGTGCTTTGCGCCAGATCCGCAGACCACGCTGGGTGACTTCTTCGCCGAGCATTCCGCCATGCTCGTTGGCCTCTCCCTGCGCAATACCGATAACTGTTACCTGCTCAGCAGCCAATCGTATCTGCCGGCCACCGCACAGGTCATCGCCCAACTCCGCGAGATCACCGACGCCCCCGTCGTGATCGGCGGAGCGGGGTATTCGGTCGCGCCCGCCCAGATACTGATCCGCCTGGACGCTGACTACGGCGTGGCCGGTGACGGCGAGGAGCCGATTGTCCAACTGCTGGCGGGCCTGGCAGAGGGTGAAGTCGGTAACTTCCCCGGTCTGGTGCGCCGCCACGGGCCGGAGGTGACGGTCAATGCGCCGGCCTGGCTTTCGCCTCATGCCGACAGCTCGCTGCCGCGTCAGACAGTGGACTACCCCCGCTACTTCCGGGAGGGCGGCCAGGGGAACATCGAGACCAAGCGGGGCTGCCCCGCGCGCTGTATCTACTGTGCCGACCCCCATAGCAAGGGGCGCTGCTATCGGCTGCGCTCGCCCCGGGTGGTCGCGGATGAACTGGAACGGCTCCTGGCCCAGGGCATTGATTGGCTCCACCTCTGTGACAGCGAGTTCAACCTGCCGCCCGAGCATGCCGAGGCGGTCTGCCAAGAGATTATCCGGCGCGGTCTGGGCAGCCAACTCCACTGGTACGCCTACCTGAGTCCGCAGCCGTTTTCCGACCGACTGGCCGGGCTGATGAAGCGGGCCGGCTGTGTGGGAATTGACTTCGGACTCGACAGCGGCGATGACCGGATGCTCGCCAGCCTGGGACGCGACTTCACCAGCGAGCAGGCGGCGGAGACTGCCCGGGCCTGCCGCCAGGCGGGCATCACCTTCATGCTGGACCTGCTGGTCGGGGCGCCCGGCGAGACTCGCCAGTCATTGCGCAGAACCATTGAATTCGCCCAACGGGTTGAGCCCTCGTGCGTGGGCGTAGCCCTGGGGGTACGCATCTACGCCAACACCGCGCTGGCTGCCCTGGTTGCCCGCGAAGGTCTGCATCGGCAAAACCCGAATCTATACGGGGCCGTGGAGCACAACCCCGACTTTGTAGATCCGGTCTTCTACCTGTCTGCCGAACTGGGGACGATGACCGATGCGACGGATTACCTCAGCGAACTGACCGCCGGCGACGAGCGCTTTTTCCTGGGCGGCGGCGATGAAGACAAAGACTATGACTACGACGACAACGCGGCGCTGGTAGAGACTATTGCCGCCGGCGCCCGAGGAGCATACTGGGATATCCTGCGGGGGTTGCGCCTGGCTGCGGCCAGCTAGTGGGCCATAACACCACCTTAACCTGCAAGAGCCAGATGGGATAGCGATGACTAAGCCAGAGCCCGATAGGACCGAATTCACTGCCGAGACCCCTATCGAGCAGCACAATCAGCGGGCGGGCCAGTGGCTGCGTCTGATCCCGATCATACTCCTGGCGGGTATCCTTCTGGGGGGAATGGTCCACCTGAACCTGGGGGCCAAGCAGGAAGTCCGCCGCACCATCACCGAACAGATCGTGAGCCGGCTGGATGGGATCGCGAGCAACCTGGCCTGGGCTGCAGCTCAGACGCTACCAGCCGTACCCGGTCCTGAGATAGTCGCGCGCATGCACGAGCAGGTGATCGGCGCATGGCCGATCGGCGCAGCGCTGGTGGCGGAGAACGGCACAGTGCTGGCGGCTACCGCCAAATTTCCCACGGCACAAGGGGCCTCGGTGGCGCAGACCCGCGCCGCGCGCTTCGGGGGTGAGGCGGATATCACGCTCGGCCAGGCCGTCAGTGAGGGCCGGCAGGTACGTGGTATCACCGATGGGACTGCCTGGGACCATCGCTACGTCATCTCTGCAGCACCGGTCAGCGGCGCACCGCTGCTGGCGGTTGCGGTAACTGACTACGAGTGGGTTCAGGAGCGGTTCCCGCCGGTGCTGGACTGGCACCTGATCTTCATCCTGGTGGGGATGCCGCTGGTGCTGGGTCTGGGCCTGTTCCTATTCTGGCACCATCTCCAGGAAGAGCTAGCAAGAGAACGGGAGGCTCTCCGCGCCCGCTGGAGCGTGCTTAAGGCTGAGGGACTGGAACCGGCCCTGGTCGTCACGCTCCCCGAGGGGATCATTGCCCAGGCCACCAACGAGGCGGGCAGTTTGCTGGGGTACGCCGCCTCCGCACTGGTCGGCCGGCGGCTGCAGGAACTGCGCCCGGGGTGGGCCGAGCCGAGACTGACTCGGCTGCTGCAGAATATCGTGTCCGAAGGCACTGGTCATGAGCACGAAGGGGCGTGGTCGCGCGCCGACGGCTCCATTCTGTGGATTGATACCGCGGCCAAGCTGGGGGCGGGTGATGCAACTGAAGCGATAATGTTCCTGCACGACCTCACTGAGCAGCGACTGCTGGAGGATGAGCTGCGCAAGCAGACGATAGAACTAGAGCGAGCCAACGAGCGGCTGGCCGCGGGCAACGAAGCCAAGATTATGTTCCTGGCCAATATGAGCCACGAGATCCGTACGCCGATGAATGCCATCATTGGCTTTGCCGATCTCTTGGACATGGAGATTCTGGGAACACTGAGCGAGAAGCAGCACGGTGCCGTGCAGGATATCCGGCGGGCGGCGGATGACTTGATGAAGCTGCTCAACGATGTCATTGACATCTGCAAGGCGGAGGCGGATAAGCTGGAACTAAGTATCAGCCCGGTCGCCCTGGAGCAGGTGATAGACGCCACCCACCGCGTCATCCGCGGCCTGGCCTGGGAGAAGGGAGTAGCCATCCGTATCTCCACCGAGCCGGAGCATATTATGGTGCACGCGGACGAGCTGCGCGTCAAGCAGATTCTCTATAACCTGCTGTCCAATGCGATCCACGTCAGCACCGACGGCCAAGAGGTCGTCGTCGAGGCGCGCCAGGCCGAGGGGCATGCAACCATCTCGGTCACCGACTATGGTCCCGGCATCGCGCCGGAGAACCTCGACAGCATCTTCGAAGAGTTCACTCAGTTCGAGAGCGGCACTCCGCGCCTGCACAGCTCCGGTGGGCTGGGCCTGCCCTTGAGCCGTAATCTGGTTGAATTGCACGGGGGCGAATTGACTGTGGAAAGCCAGGCCGGCGAGGGCAGCACCTTCACGTTCACCCTGCCGCTGTGCGAGGGCCCAGCCGAAGAATAGCCATTCTTCGCCCCTACAGAAGGCAACGCCAACACGCCACAGCCTTGGAAGCCTGTGCCACCGACAAGAGTTCGACAGGCCCCTCCGGGAATCCTATCGTGTACACTATGCTAGCCTGTGGGAGGGGCCGCGTCGAGCGTAGTGAGGCCGGCCCACCTCGCACGTAGAAGCCACAAGTCGCAGGGGCTGCATCGAGCGTCGCGACAAGAATGTCGCTCCTACCGTTCGGGTATCGTTACCTGCCCGTATCCGTCGTTGCTAGCGTTCCGCGATCATGCAGGCCACGGACCGGGCCAGGCCGATCATCCCGCTCAAGTTGCGGTCTGCCGGGTAAAGCTGGGTTGAGTCTAGCACGAACAGCCCCTCCACCGGCGCGCGGAGCGCTGGCACCTGGGCACTGAAACCCGGCGGGCAGATGGCCTGAGCGTACGCGTCCCGGCTGACGGTTGCCTCGGCTACCCACGACCCGTCAAACTCCGGCTGAACCACGCTCAGCCCCGCCAGACTCACCTCGATCAACCGATCGTCCGACCACTGCCAGCGCTCTTCACCGGCATTCAGATAGAACGGCACGTAGAGAACCTCGGCGCCACCGTATTGCCGCCACGGATTGAGGTTGGAATACTCGACAAAGCCATTGAACGGGACCTGCGGGGAGTTGACATTAACCCAGAAGCTGCCGGTCAGACTGCGGCGCAGCGCCAGCCGAATGCAGGCGACGTGAGCAAAGTCGGTTGCCGCTAACCCTCGCGCGTAGGAACTGTCTCCGGGCAGCAACGCCAGCAACTCCGGCAGCGGCACCGCCGAGACAATCGCGTCGGCCTCATAATACCCGGCGCTGCTTTCGACCCCGACGACCTTATCTCCGGCACAGGCCAGGCCGGTCGCGGCCACGCCGGTGCGGATGACACCGCCGGCAGCAGTAATCTCAGCAGCCAGCGCGGCGAGCAACGTCTGGCTGCCTCCGGTCAGATAGCCGAGCTGGTCGGGGCGCAGCACGCTGCGTCGGGACTGCGAGAGGCGGTGAAGGCGATGCCAGATCCAGAGGGCGGAAACCCGATCGTAGTACCGGCCGAATTTGATCTCCAGCAGCGGCTGCCAGATGACCTCGTATGCCTCGCTGCCGACGCTGGCAATCAGCCAGTCTTTGGCGGTGAGATGCTCGATCTGCTGCCAGTTGGCCATCCGCCGACAACGCAGCGCGTGCAGCCCAAAGCGCAGGCGACTGAGCAGACCCGTGGGAGAGAACCGCAGGATGTCGCCAGGCGTCGAGAACGGATAGAGCCGGTCGCCGACGAAGTAACTGGTCCGGCCCGGCCGCCAATGCAGATCGTTCGCCAGCCCGAGTTCGTCCACTAGTTCAACCAGATGCCGGTCGCCGCCGCAGATGAAGTGGTAATAGACCTCGATAGGCTTGTCGTTGAGCTGCGTGGAGCGGGCCAGCCCACCCAGAACGTTGCGCCGCTCCAGCAAGACCACCTCGCGGCCCCCCCTGGTCAGCTCCCAGGCGGCCGTCAGCCCCGATATGCCACCGCCGATTATTACGACCTTATCATTGGACAAAGTGTTTCCCCGCCGGCTCACTCACCAGGGCTTGGCCAGGTCGTAGATCACGTAGCCGGGTCCGGCAACAGCTAGCTGGTAGTTCTGGGCCAGGTACCGTTGCAGATCGGGCCGAGTGCCCGGGCCCGTCGCGTCGAAGTAGACCGCCCAGCGCGCCCCCCGACTAATCCGATTCGCAATGTACTGCGGCCCGGGAACGTCCTCAGGCGCTACCTGACTCGGCGGCTTGCCAAAGCCCTCACGTCCCACCCAGCCGGGGCGCTGGAAGTAGTAGAGGCAGCCGTAGCCGGGCGGAAAGATTATGACTCGCCGCTTGTCCGGATCAATCGCATTAAGCTGGGCAGCCGCTTCGATAATCGGCTCGCGCTGTTCGTAAAAGGGCTGGACACCCCACACAGCGAGAATCAGGAAGAGGCCGGCCAATACCGCGGCGGCCCACCCCGAGATGCCCGGCATCCGGCTGATACGGTCCCAGCCCAGCCCAATCAGGCCCGCCGCCGGGATGAGCAAGGGAAGCTGGTAATAGGTTTGCCGGAGATTGCCGCCCGAGACTGCGACAAAATACAGCAACACCGCGCCCAGCCACAGATGGAACAGGTTCCAACGGAACCGGCCGCGATCATACGCCAGGAATCCCAGCGGCAGCAGCACGAGCCCCACCGCGGTGAGGTGGTCCTTGAGCAGGCGATTGAGCATCAGCGAGTAGCCGCCGGGCCGCAGAAAGTCACCCAGCGAGGCCCACATTCCTCCCCCAAAGCCGACGCCCACGGTGAAATAGTGCGCGCCGATGTTGACCCTGGCGTGGTAGTAGTAAGCCGCCGCGGGCAAGACCGTCAGCAACACGAACAGATAAAGCAACGGCTGCTTGAACAGCCCCCAACCATGGCGCTGGTGTGCGATAAACAGCAGCGGGACAAGCAGCATCAAGGTCGGCAGCTTGACCAAAAAGGCCAGCGCGCCGCACAACACGGCCAGCACGAAATACCGGCCCGAATTGGGCGAGACCCGGTCATCGGGGACACCAAGCCATAAGGAGAAGTAGTAGACCAGAGCTACGGAAAAGAAGATCATCAGCGGCTCGCTCATCAGCACACGGCTGAAGTACCAGTTGGACGGCGCAAAAGCGAAAAAGAGCAGGCCAAAAGCCGCCGGGCGGTCGCCCAGGTAGCGGCGCAACAGCGCATAGAGCAGGATCATTGACCCGAGGCTAAAGGCGATGGTCACCGCGCGGCCGACCCACTCGTGCACACCGAATACCGGGTAGAGCAGGGCGGTCAGGAAGGTGACGAGCTGGAACTCAATCTCAATGTAGCCGGGCCGGTCGGCGCTGTAGTCAGTCTCGGGCCACAGGATGTTGTAGCCGTGTTCGTAGAAGTTCTGGGCGATGGGCGCGATCTGAAGCTGCTTGATCCAATGCACGCTGGTGTAGGGCGCGTTGATAGCAACCAGGCGTACAGCCAGCGCCAGCAGGATAATCAGCCAGACCTCCTGGCGTCTGGTCATAAAGCTCAGGATGACACCGCCGGCCCGCGGATTGGAGGAAGCCGATTCGATCATAGCGCACCGCGGCTACCAGAAATCAAACAGCCAGTTCAATAAGAAAACCCGGTACGGATCGAAGCCATACCGGGCTATATTTCACTCTTGGAACCAGGATATCCTTCTGTGTGCAAGTCCCCGGTGGGTTTGTGGCCAGCTATTTGCTCTTGATCAGGACGTAGTCGTTCTCGATCTTGATCTGGTCAACCCTGGGCTTCAAGGGGATCTTGTCGAAGTCAATCAAGGGGTTGAGCTTGTTGGTCACCGTGCGCAGCGGCCCGGCGGGCAAGGGTATGCCGTTTACCGAGGCGGCTGTGGGAATGAAGTTGATCTTGTGGCGCTTCTCGACCTTCAGCTCGCCCACCATGCGCAGATTGTGGCCAAAGCCCAGGTTATACCTACCAGTAAATACCAGCTTCTTATTCTCGAATTCAACTCTCAGGTTCTCGATGGGGGTCTCTTTGAGCGCCAGCAGCCTGTTAAGGTCAGTCTTGTAAACACGTCCCGAGAAGATCGTCTTCTTGCACGACTTGGTCGCTACGTCGCCGCCGGCGTAGAGCTGAGCGATATCCAGCGTAACATCGAACCCCTTGATATGGATCTTGCGCAGGGCGATACCTTTGCGCTCGATCTTATCCGCCGAGAAGACAATGGACTGGAAGCGGCCCTGCTGGGTAAGAGAGTCAGACTCAAACGGAACCACCTTAATGACCAGGTTCTCGACCTTATACTTGCCGCGAATCTTCTGGGAAATCCGGTTGCGGACGCCTTCAACGGTTATAGTGGCATAAGCCAGCATTGCAGTGACGGCAACCAAAGCCACCACGATAGCCGAAATAGCCCCAGAACGGCGTTTTGCGAACGTCATAGCCACCACCTGTCTACCAAGCCCAGCAGCTCACATACTTAGTGTAGTTATCGCAGTTATCACCAATTCGAGTAGTTAGACACCTCAGGCAGAGAAAGGTTCGGTGGAAAAAGCCCGATTAGGGTACGGACAGGAATGCGCCGGGCGAGCTCAGAAGACAGAGGAGAGGATTATGGCCACCATCATCGAGGCCAGTACCGCCTTGGCAAGAACGCCAGCTAGCCGTCCGCTGAGCGCACCGAAGCCGGCTTTCCGGGCTTGCTCCGGCGTCTGGCCGGTGCGCAGCTCGTAGAAGTAGGCGGCGGCAAAGCCGCCAACCAGAGCCAACAGAATCGGCGGCAGCAACGAACCGAATACCACGCCGGCTACCCCACCGGCCAAACCCAACACCCCCAGAATGGGTGAGAAATTAGCGCCGAGGATCGCCCCCGCCACCCCCCCCGCGAGCGCCCACAGGCTGGTCTTGGTGGTGCCGCCAGTTGCCTTAACGCCCAGGGCGCTGAGCACGTTGTCGAGGAGTTCGGCGACTACGGACATCACCAACAGGATGAGCAACAGCCACCACGGCGGCCTGGCAAAGCCGTGGCAGGCCGAGAAGATGACCGCATCCACCAGGATAAGTACCGTGCCGGGCAGGCCGACCAACGTAGCCAGAACCCCGATGAATAGGACAATTACGAATAAGGCCACGCCCAGAGACGTGAGTATGGTCAGGACCGTAGCCATCAGCGCACCTCATCAGCGTTGTCTATCCGCACAGATATTCGTCCCCGAGGCGGCTGACTCCTGCCTGAGGATACGACAACGCCACCAACAGACTATTGCCGGTGGCGTCACGGGACTCATCTGGCCAGGTAGTCGCTGATTACCAACTATCCGCCTACCTGTCGGAATCCTTGAATTCTTCAGCTTTGCGCATAGCAATGCCGAGCTTCTGGAGACCGCGTTCCGCGGCGTGAGAGACCATGCTCACCGGATCATCGAGCGCCTTGGTCAGTTGCCCGGCGGCGGCCTCGTCGCACAGCTTGCCCATCGCCATCACGGCCGCCCAGCGCACGTCAGGGTCATCATCGCTGAACAATCTGGCCAGCGCCACCCGCAGGCGACTGCGCAACCGCTCGGGGAGTTCTTCTTCTTCTTCTTCAACGATGTTACCTAACTGAATCGCGGCATAGCGCCGCACTTCCGCCGCGGGGTCTTCACAAGCATCTACCAGAGCCGGGACAACACTGCTGCTGCCAATCCACCCCAGGGCTTCGGCCGCGTAGCGGCGCACGTGTTCAGACTCATCGGTGCGCAGCGCCTCCTCCAGGTTGGCCTGCGCGCTGGTGGACGGAATAAGTATCAGGGCGGCAGCGGCGCGCCGGCGCACCGGCGCGGCCGGATCATTGGCCACCGCATAGCCCAGGGCCGCCGCAGACCGAGCATCGCCCAGATAGCCCAGCCCCTGGGCGGCCATTTCCCTGACCTTGGCGGATTCGTCGTTGCGCAGCGCATCCACGAGCGGCTTGACAGCGCGGCGGTCAGCGGGCTGAGGCTCCCCGCCCGGGTCGGGGGCAACATAGACCTTGGTCATAGCCAACTTAGCGAACTTCTCCTGCTTGGGACTGGTGCCCGCGGCGACCATCGCCAGCACCAGAGCTGCGCCGTGGCGTTGATCGGGATCGGGGCTGGTCTTCAGCACCCGGATCAGGTCGGGAATGATCTTGCGCCCCATCAGGGTCAACTCGATGGCTGCTTTGGCGGAGAGGTCGGTGTCATAAATGCCCAGGAGGCTGGCCAATCCATCGAAATTCCCCGTCTTGGCATAGATCTCGATCAGGGCCGGGCCGGCAGTGTTGCGTACCCGCTCATCGGGGTGAGCCAGCAGGCCTCGAATCCGCTCAGTCACCGCTGGGTAACCCGGGCGCGACTTGAGAACGTCAATTACCACACTCACCAGCTTAGCATCTTCGTCGTCGAGGAGTTGGAGCAGGATCGGATAGGTTTCCTCCATGCCCCGCCCCAGCGCCCAAGCAGCCCGGTTGCGCCGGTCGTAGTCCTTGCCGTTCAGGGCTTTGTCGCGCAGGATCTGTTTGGCCGTCTGCCGCTGCGCGGCGCTGCCTTCGGCGAGGAACCGCCCCAGCTTGCGTACGCCGGAGCGCTCCTTGCCCTCGTCGGAGCTTCGCGCCTCGGCGACTGCCTGCTGGAAGTCGGGCAACGGCTCCGGGGGCGGGGGCTTGGGTATCAGCGCCTCCTTGATGTCCTCGGCCGTCACATCCTTAGGCAGTTTGTCCTCTTCGTCGTCGGCGTCGCCGTGGTCGTGAACGTGCTTGGGCGTGATCGGCGCCACGGCTTCCTTGCAGCCCGTAGCCAGCCAGCCTACTAACACGAGGCCCAGCACCACAGCTACTCCAAGTTTAAGTGTTTTCAAGTTCCAGTTCCTCCGGGTCGAAGTTAGATCCGCCATCAATACTTTCAACGCCGTCGAGCTTACAGAAGGTTCCTCGAATCGGGGCTTTCCCCCGACTATTTACTATCCGGAGCGGTAGACGAGGCCACCTGGCGGGGGTGCAAACTGAAGATACAACCACAGTAATCCTGCCGGTACAAGCCCAGTTGCCGGCTGAGCGCGACGCTGCGCGGAAAACCGCCCTGCTTGCGCCAGTTCTCCGCCAGGAACTCGATTCCCGTCGCCGTGGTGAGCTGTTCTCCCAGCGAATTGATCAGTTCCAGATTCTTATGCGGGCTGATACTCAGCGTCGTCGCCACCTGGTCTAGCCCGTGCTGCCGCGCGTACTCCACTGCCCCGCGCAGCCGGTACTCGAAGCAAAGTCGGCAGCGCTGGCCTCCTTCGGGCTCACCCTCCCAGCCCGCAACCGCCTCGTACCAACCGGCGGTATCCTCGGGACCTTCGATCAGCGGCACATCCATCGCCTGGGCAACAATGCGCATGCTCGCCAGGCGGCGCTGGTACTCGGCCGCGGGCTGGATGTTAGGATTGTACCAGAAGCACTGCAGCGCCACGCGCTCGCGCAGCCGCTCAATTACGGCAGTGGCGCACGGGCCGCAGCAGACATGCAGCAACAGCCTGGGCTTTGGGGAAAGCTCCATTATTGACCTGCCTGCCGCCCCACCAACCGGCCAGGGACGGTCCCGGCTATACTATCGTTGCCCGCGTATCATGATCAAACAGGTGAATCCTGGCGAGGTCAAATACCACGTCAAGGGTTACTCCCTGAGTCGGCACGGAACTGGGCGAGGCAAGCGCCGTGAAGGTGTCCTGACCGGTACTCAGCGTCAGCACATGCCGGTCTTGAAGCTCGGCCACCTCTTCGACCCGAACTCTCAGGCTGCTGCGCGAGATACTAGGCTTGGGGGGCGCGGCCCGCTGGTCAAATATGTCTTGAGGGCGTATGCCCAGTACCACGGGCTGTCCTTCATACGCGGCCAGGACCGCAGCATGTTCGTCGCCCACCTCCAGATTGGCCGTCCCGATGTCCAGGTACAGCTTGTCATCCTGCTCCCCTACGGTCGCCTCCAGCAGGTTCATCTGCGGGCGACCAATGAAGGTGGCGACGAAACAGTTCACCGGCCGGTCGTACAACTCCTGCGGGGTGCCGACCTGCTGAATGTGGCCCGCCCGTAGGACCGCCAGGCGATCGGCGATCCGCATCGCTTCGGCCTGGTCCTGAGTGGTATAAACGAGGGTAGTACCCAGTTCGCGCTGCCACTGGGTCAACTGCTCCAAGGCGCTGGGGCGCTGCTGCGGCTCGAGGTTTGCTAGCGGCCCGTCCATCAGCAGCACCTGCGGCTCACTCACAAATGCACGCGCCAGGGCAACTAGATACGAGTTCATAACCGACAGCCTGGCCGTCTCTCGTGCCAACAGCGCGCTGATCCCCAACAGCTCGGCAACGGCTTCGACCCGCCGATCGGCCTCTTCAGGGGGCACGCGCTGCAATTTGAGCGTGATGGCGACATTATCAAAGACAGTCGCATCCGGCGTAAGCGCGTAGTTCTGAAACAACAGCGCGACATCCCGGTCTTTGGCAGGGATACCCTTGACCGGCCGCCCGCCGATCCAGATGTCGCCTTCGGTGGGTTCCTCAAGCCCGGCCAGCAAGCGCACCAGAATACTTTTGCCCGCGCCACTGGGCCCGGCCAGAACGAACAGCTCTCCGTCGTGGATAGTCAGATTGACATCCTCAACGCCGAGCGTGTCACCGAAATACTTGGTCAGCCCAGCGATCTTGACGTCAGCCATAGGAGATAGCCCCCTCCCCCAGCCGCCACCACACCACACGACTCGGGCGCTGGGCGGGTCAGTCCATGACCTGGTAATTGGGCGCTTCTTCAGTGATGGTGATATCGTGAGGATGGCTTTCGCGCAGGCCGGCGGCGCTGATGTGATAGAAGGAGGTCTTGGTCCGCAGTTCCTCGATACTGCGAACGCCGCAGTAGCCCATGCCAGCGCGCAAGCCACCGATGTGCTGATGAACCACACCGGACAGCGGCCCTTTGAACGGGACGCGGCCCTCCAGGCCTTCGGGGACAAGCTTCTCCGACTCGACGTCCTCCTGCGCGTAGCGGTCGCGGCCGCTGCGGCTCAGGGCCATCGCGGCCAGCGAGCCCATACCCCGATACTCCTTGTACGTCCGGCCCCGATATAAGACCGTCTCGCCAGGGCTTTCCTCGGTGCCGGCAAGCAGCGCGCCGAGCATCACCGAGTCCGCGCCCGCCGCCAGGGCCTTGGTAATGTCCCCGGAGAACTTCACACCGCCGTCCGCAATGATCGGCACATCGGCTTCAGCCGCCACCCCGGCGGCCTGCATTATGGCCGTTATCTGCGGTACCCCCGCGCCGCTCACCACGCGGGTCGTGCAGATCGAGCCGGGCCCCATACCGACCTTGACGGCGTCGGCGCCGGCTTCGATCATGTCCGCACAGCCTTCGCCCGTCCCGACGTTACCAGCGACTATATCCACGTCCGGCCACTGCCCTTTGAGCTTCTCGACTGTGCTGAGCACCCTCTGCGAATGTCCGTGCGCGCTGTCCACGACCAGGGCATCTACACCGCGCTCGACGAGCGCCTCAGCCCGTTCCGAGACATCGGTGCCCACCCCGACAGCCGCAGCGACGCGCAGCCGCCCTAGATCATCTTTGCAGGCATGGGGAAACTGCTCAAGCTTCTCGATATCCTTGATGGTAATCAACCCGAGCAGAATCATCTGCTCATCTACAACCGGCAGTTTCTCAATGCGGTGCTCGTGGAGAATCTGCTTGGCCTGCTCCAGAGTGGTCCCGGGGCCGGTAGTCACCAGCTTCTCGTGGGTCATCGCGTCCCGGACGCGCTTGCTCATATTAGTCTCGAAACGCAGATCGCGGTTGGTGAGGATCCCCACCAGCTTGCCATTCTCGACGACAGGCAGACCCGAGATGTGATAGTGGCTCATCAAATCCGGCGCATGTCCCACCAGCTCATCGGGGCCCAGCGTGACCGGGTCAATTATCATCCCGCTTTCCGACCGCTTGACCCTATCAACCTCCACGGCCTGCTGCTCGATGGACATGTTCTTGTGGATGACACCGATGCCACCCTCGCGAGCCATGGCAATAGCCAAGCGGGATTCGGTGACCATATCCATCGCCGCGCTGACCAGAGGAATATTCAGGGGAATACGGCGGGAGAATCGCGTGGCCACGTCCACCTGCGCGGGCAGGAGATCGGACCTGGCCGGAATCAGCAGGACATCATCAAAAGAAAGCGCCTCGCCTCGAACCCTATCGGACACCCGGTGGCCCCCTTTTATGGCAGTCAATTGAGACACTAAATGTACCAAACCGGGCGGCGATTGTCAAGGCTTGTTGCACGTTGGGCTAGGTGCTGCCGCACAGTGCCTCTTCTATGAGCTCGCAGAGGATGTGGCCGATGGTGATGTGGGTTTCCTGGATGCGGGCGGTCTCCTCGGCGGGTACGGCGACGCACAGGTCAACCATATCGGCAATGGCACCGCCGCCAGCCCCAGTCATCGCAATCGTGCACACGTCCCGCTCACGCGCCATCTTCACCGCCTCCAGACAGTTGGGCGAGTTGCCGCTGGTGGTCAAAGCAACTAGCACATCACCGGGCTGAAGCAGCGCCTCGACCTGCTTGCTGAAGACGTGCAGATACCCGAAATCGTTGCTCAGGGAGGTCAATATCGAGGTATCGGTGGTCAGAGCCAGCGCTGGTAGGGGGCGACGCTCGTCAATCTGGAATCGGCCGACCAGCTCGCTGGCGAGGTGCTGAGCGTCCGCAGCGCTGCCACCGTTGCCACAAAAGGCCACCTTGCCGCCCTGCCCAAAAGCCTCGATAATCAGCCGGGCCGCCTGCTCGATCTTCTCGCACACAGTGGCAGCCGCCTGTTCGTGGACGCGGACGCTATCTCTTAGTATCTCGGCAATTCTCTCCTGCATCGCTCACTCGCCCTGGTACTTGGCCAGGACCTGGGTCAGCCAGTAGTCGCCGTTCTCGTTGACTGCCAGGCCCACGCCCATCCGCTCCACCTTATCTAAGAGCAGGTTAGCACGATGATGGGGCTTCTTCAGGAAGTTGCGGTGAGTCTCGGCTATTTTCTCCGGAGTCAGCAAATACGCCGTGCCCCAGCGGCGGGCGACGTTCTCTGCTATCCACTGGGGCCGAAAGCCGAATAGGGCAGCGAATCGCTCCATTGAGGTGGTCCGTCCCGGGACGGGCGACTGGTGGCTGAAATAGCCCAGGTCGCGCATCTCCAGGCTGTGCTGGCGCGCCATCTGAGCCAGCTTAGGCTCCGGGAGGAGACAGATCAGTCCGGACTCGTAGCGGGTCTTGTTGATCAGCCAGGCGGCCAGCGCCTCGCACTCAACTACCGCCTCGAGCTGGTCAGGGGGGTTGCTGCGGCGGAACTGGGCGGTCGCCAGCGATTCCCGCTGGACGGCGCGGTAAGACTCCAGCGCCATATCCTTGTTGCCTGATACCTGGTAGGCCAGTGCCAGCCACTGCGGCGGGGGCAGCCATCCCGGCCGCAGCCGCGCCGCTTCCTCAAGACACTTAATGGCCCGATAAGGCTGCTGCTGGGCGAAGGCCGCCTTGCCCTCCTCGACGAGCACGCAGGCGTGGACGACATCGCTCAGGGCGGGCGCAGCAGCACAGGACGCAGCTACCAGCAGCGTCAGCCCCGCTATCAAGCCCAGTTTGAGACTACCAGATTGCCTATCCATTATTGCCCGCTTACATCATTATTGCCCACAGCGCAGCACCCAGCGCGCATACCGTCTGGGGCTGCTCGGGGACATCCACGGTCACGCCCAGCAGCTCCTCGAGAGCAGTGCCGACGCCCTCGTTCTGCGCTACTCCGCCGACCAGCGCCACGGGCGGCTGGTAGCGTACCTGGCCCAGCAAAGTGCCTACCTGATGAGCGATGATCCGGCTCAAGCCGGCAGCAATATTCTCGCGCGACTCGCCCGCCGACAGCATCCCTACCAACTCGGACTCGGCAAATACCGTACAGACACTGCTAAACTGGGCGGGTCGGTCCGCCTTTAGCGATAGTTTACCCAAATCTGATACCTCTACTCCCAGCACCCGGGCTAGCACTTCCAGAAATCGGCCCGTACCGGCGGCACAGCGGTCATTGAGGGCGAAATCCCCGGCGTTGCCCGTCTCATCCAAGGTGATCACCTTGCTATCCTGACCGCCGATGTCAATGGCGGTGCGCACCTCGGGCAGCAGGTGATGAATCCCGCGCGCCAGGCAAGAGATCTCGGTGAGCCGCTCGTCGGCGTCTTCCAGTGAGACGCGGCCATATCCGGTCGCAACGACTCTATCAATGTCCGTTCGCTCAATACTGGCCTGCTGTAAGGCCCGCGCCAGGACGTCCGCGCCAGCCTGCGCCGACTGCCACCCGGTCGGCGCAACGATACTGCCCAGAACCCGGCTATCCTCAGCGCTTAGAATTACCGCCTTGGCGGTGAGGCTCCCGATATCAACTCCTGCGGTCAGCGTCATCTTGCCTGCTCTCAGAAGAACAGAATCCACAAGTATATTGCACCCAGGACGATAGTTACCGCGGTTATCGGGATTCCGTACTTAAGGAATCGGCCAAAACTCATCGGATATCCAGATCTTTCCGAGATTCCGGCCACAGCCACATTAGCTGCGGTGCCCAGGAGCGTAGAGTTGCCGCCGAAGCACGCGCCGATCGAAAGCGCCCACCATACCGGGATCATGTCAGGGGTGTGGAGCCGGGCGATCTCGCCCAGCTCCGGATGCTTTGTTCCGGCAAGCGTGATCAACACCGCATTCATCGCGGCGACATAGGCGATATTGCCAATAAGCCCAGAGACAATCGCCGAGATGACCAGCACGCCCATCGTCAGGAGCAGCACATTCTCCTTGGTGAGCGCGAGCAAGTAGCCGCTGAACAGCCCAATCACGCCGGTAGCCACGAGCGCCGCGACCATAATGAACAGGCCGATGATGAAGAAAATAGTGCCCCATTCGACGCCGCGAAAGGCCTCTTCCACATCACCTTTTTGCATGAGCAGGAGCAGCGTCGCGCCGGCCAGGGCGATGGTCGCCGGCTCGAGGTGAATCACATCGTGGATGCAGAATACCCCCAGCGTGGCCAGTCCGACGACTACGCACTTGCGGAGCAGGCGAGGGTTGGTGATGGCCAGACTCTCATCGAAGCGACGCAGCCTCGCCCGCTGGCGCAGCGAGACCCGCACGAACCGGTGGACGAACAGCCAGGCCAGCCCAAAGAGGCTCAGCAGCGCCACAAAGGCGATGGGCGCGTCAATCTTCAGGAAGTCAAGGAAGGTCAGGTGAGCCTGCGAGGCGATCATGATGTTGGGCGGGTCGCCAATCAGCGTGGCGGTGCCCCCAATATTCGACGATAATACGACGAAAATCAGGTACGGAACCGGGTCAACCTCCAGCGCCTCGCAGATGAGGATAGTCACCGGCGCCATCAGCACCACTGTGGTCGCATTGTCCAGGCCCGCTGAAAGCACCGCGGTGCCGGTTGATAACAGGACAATGATCCAGAAGGGGTGACCGCGCGCCAGCTTAGCGGCCTTTATTGCGATCCACTGAAAGGCGCCGGTGCGGCCGGTGGTGCTGGCGATGGTCATCATCCCGATGAGCAGGAAGACGGTATTCCAGTCTATGCCCAGTACTTCGGGCGTGCCGTGGAAGGCGCTATGCTGGTCAACGAGGCGCAGAAGCAACATCAGCACCGCGCCGAGCAGCGCCGCTTTGGTGCGATGCACACGCTCGGTAGCGATGAGGATGTAGGTAAGCACGAAAATGACAGAGGCAATAATTCCCAGAGTGGTCATTTCGGTCCTTAGGCTGACAAGTAAAGCCCTATGCTTTGCAGGTCATTATACCAGAACAGCATAGCAGAGGCAAAGAGGCGCAGGCACTGCGCCCCCGGTTACTTTACTTTGCCAGCGTTTTCTGCTATCATCTGCGCAATACCACCCGCTTAGCTCGATGGGCAACAACCAGAGCGCTATGTCTGACCCACTCCCCCGCAACCGGATGCTGTGGCCGATGCTGATGGCCTGTATGCTGTTGGGTGTCGGCGTGATCGCAGGCCAAGCCCGAGCCGATGTTCTTACCGACATTGCCCACCTGTTCCCCGCCACCCCCCGCAGCTACGTGCAGGCCAGCGCGCTGCTGCGTGAGCTTGGTGAAACAAGTCCTCTGCTCACCGTGCAATCCATCGGCCAGTCCCACGGGGGCCGCGATATCTGGCTGGCGACCGTAACCGACCCTGACTATCCATCGCAAGACAAGATTCGTCTGTTTATTATTGCTCGCCAGCACGGCAACGAGCCCGCCGGAACTACCGCTGCGCTGGGTCTGCTGGCGCATCTGGTCAGGGCGACCTCACCCGCCGAGCGGGCGCTGCTCGCCCAGTTTCAGATAAGCGTGGTGCCCATAGCTAATCCGGACGGGGCCGTGTCCGGGCGCCGCGCCAACGGCCACAACGTGGACCTCAACCGCGACTGGGGTAAGTTCACCCAGCCCGAGACAAAGGCGATCAGGGCGGCGGTCCATCGCCGGATGGCGCATGCCGTCGTAGACCTGCACGAGCTACCGGCCCACAGCAGCAAGCGCTCTTACCAGGAGAACTTCATCGAGACCATCGGAGCCCACGGCAGCCTGCCCGCAATCCTGTGTGACAATACTGTAGCCGCCTCACACAACATCTCGTACTGGATGAGCAAGTACAGTTATCCCCTGAATGTTTACTACGATTACCCGGGTGAGTCTCTGCGAATGTGCCACCGCTACTGGGGACTGAGCGAGGGCCGGCTGGCCTTCCTGTGCGAGACCAAGACCGGCCGGGGGCGTAGTCTGGGGCAGCGCGCGGGTTTCCACGTTCTCGCCATCCTGGGGATAATCAACTACCTGGGCCGCCAGCAGTCGTCCGCCCTGCAAGCCGCCGTCCCCGAGCTTGACCGACCCGCGGCCCCCGCCGAGGCTGTCACATCATCTCCCCCCTTGGAGACCCCGCTGCGCCTCAGCCTGGGCCTGGAGCCATACAGCGGTGCCGACGGTCCACAAGTGCTGGTGCGCACCCAGGTTGAGGGAAGCGGGGACTTTGGGTTCGTCATGATCAAGCTCAACGGCACTACCAAGGCGCTGACCAACGAACGCAACGGCCGGTGCCTGCTCAACACGGGCAACCTGGCAGCCGGTGCTTATGCGATTAGCGCCGAAGTTCACGATGCCGACGGAATGGTGCTGGTGGCCCAGCAGGCTACCCTCAATCTTCCTTTGACCGATCTCCAGGTAGCCGAATGAGGCAGCAAGATGAGAGCCCGGAGAAAGCAGCTACCGGCGCCGGGAGCGGCCGGTGGCTGCTACGCTGGTTGCCCACCGGGTTGTGGATGGTGGCGATCTTTGTCGTCAGCACCTCACCAAGCATAGGTCGCACCCCGGGCCAGGGCGGGGTGGACAAGATCAAGCATTTCCTGGCGTATGCGCTTCTGGCAGCCCTGGTCTATCGCTCCTTGAACGGGAGTGCGCACGGCTACCGCCTCGGACGCTACGTTTGGGGGATTGCGACTGGAGCTGCGGTGTACGGTCTACTGCTGGAGTTCTACCAGATTTCAGTGCCCGGGCGGGATTTTGAATGGATGGACGTCGTCGCCAACTGCCTGGGGATTGTCATCGCCTTGACAATATTGCTGTACTGGTATAATAATTCTGCCAGCATTAACGAGGCTCAATCCGTTGAACAGAATCGTCAGGAGGAAGAACAAGTGTCTCACGCGATAGAAATAACCGCGGATAGTTTCGAGAGCGAAGCGCTCGAGGCCGACGTACCGGTAATGGTGGACTTCTGGGCGCCCTGGTGCGGGCCATGTCACATGATCTCACCCGTGCTCGAAAACCTAGCCGAGAAATATGCCGGCAAGATCAAACTGGGGAAAGTGAATCTGGATGAGTACCCACAACTCGCGGTGCGGTATGGTATCCGCGCCATTCCCGCAGTCTTCATCTTCAAGGATGGTCAAGTCGCCGAACGTGTAATCGGCGTCCAAAGCGAGAGCCATTTCACCTCGCTGGTTGATCAGTTGCTGGGAGAGTAAGCCTTTCTACCTGCTGCCCCGGGTGGCAGCAGTAATGAGAGTCGGGCCGAGGGAGATGTTCGGGTGTGCTCAGTTTGAGCGCTCGTCCAGCTTCTGCCTGGCCCAGTTCAGGGCCCCGCCGGCCAGTATTACCTCCGCCTCGCGGTCGGCCAACGTGCAACTACCAGTGAAGTCAAAGCCTTTGGTAAGGTTCCTCACGGCCAGCGGGCGGCCTGCCTCGATGCTGGTGCGGACATCATAGATGCAGATATCGTCGCCCTGCTCACACTTGGCATAATCCTCCGCAGAGACCTCGAGCGGCAGGATGCCGAAGTTGATGAGGTTGGCCCAGTGGATGCGCGCGAAGGAGACGGCCAGGACCGCCCTCACGCCCAGGTACGCAGGAGCCAGCGCAGCATGCTCGCGGCTGGAGCCCTGCCCGTAGTTGCGCCCCCCCAGAATTATCCCGCCGTCCCGCGCCTGCGCGCGCGCTGCGAAGCCCTCGTCAATTCGCGCGAAAACGTGCCGGCTGATCGCGGGGATATTGCTGCGCAGCGGCAGGATCTTCGCCCCGGCGGGCATTATGTCGTCAGTACTGATATTGCCGCCGACCTTCAGCAGGACCTCGCCTTCAATCACATCTGCGAGCGGCTGTTGCTCCGGCACCGGCTTGATATTGGGTCCGTAGGCGATCTCGATTTTGTCCGGGTCACTCGCTGGCGGAATTATCATGCTGTCGTCGGTGACAAAGCGCTCAGGTATCTCAATCGCGGGCGGCTGCCCGAGCGTCCGCGGATCGGTTAGCTCACCGGCCAGAGCAGTCGCCGCACACACGGCGGGGCTCGCCAGAAAGATTCCGGCAGAGGCGGTACCGCTGCGACCCGGAAAATTGCGGTTAAATGAGCGCACCGAGACCGCGTCGGTGGGCGGGGCCTGGCCCATACCGATGCACGGGCCACAGGCGCACTCCAGGATGCGGGCACCCGCCGCGACCATATCCGCCAGCGCCCCGTTTTGTGCCAGCATCGTCAGAACCTGCCGGGAGCCGGGCGAGATGGTCAGGCTGAGATTGCCGGCGATCTTCCGGCCGCGCAGCATCGCCGCGACGGTCATCATCTCCTGCAACGAGGAGCTGGTGCAGCTCCCGATGCAGACCTGGTCAACGGGCATGCCGACCAGCTCGCGGACGGCGACGACGTTGTCGGGACTGTGGGGCTGGGCGATCATCGGCTCCAGTTCGTCCAGGTTAACTGTCATCTCTTCTTCATACTCCGCGCCGTCCTCAGCACTGAGCGCTACCCAATGCTCCTCGCGCTGTTGCGCACGCAGGAACCCACGCGTAACCTCATCCGACGGGAAAACCGACGTCGTCGCGCCCAGCTCAGTACCCATATTGGCTATTGTCGCCCGCTGGGGCACATTGAGCGTGGCCACGCCCGGCCCGTGGTACTCGAGGGCCTTGCCCACTCCCCCACTGACCGAGAGCTGCTCGAGCAGATAGAGGATGACGTCCTGGGCGGCGACCCAGTCACACAGCTCGCCAACCAGCTCTACTCCCAGCACCTGCGGCGTACGCAGGTAGAAGGGCCTCCGGGCCATCGCCAGCGCCACATCCAGCCCGCCCGCGCCGATAGCCACCATCCCCAACCCGCCACCGGTGGGCGTGTGGCTGTCCGCGCCCAGCAGCGTTTTGCCCGGTTGTCCGAAGCGCTCCAGGTGCACCTGATGGCAGATGCCGTTACCGGGCCGCGAGAAGTAAATCCCGCGCCGCGCGGCGACGCTCTGGAGGAAGCGGTGATCGTCGGCGTTCTCGAAGCCGCTCTGGAGCGTGTTGTGGTCCACGTAGCTTACCGCCAGCTCAGTACGCACACGCTCCAGGCCGAGCGCTTCGAACTGGAGGTAGGCCATCGTCCCGGTGGCGTCCTGGGTCAGCGTTTGGTCTATGCGAATGGCGATCTCCTGGCCCGGCCGTAGCTCGCCGCTCACCAGGTGCTCGCGAAGTATCTTCTCGATAATAGTGCCCTTCACAATCAAGTTCCCCCCGTTGTGGAACGGCGCGGAATATCTCGATGAGGATTCGCCACCGGCAGCTAGAACACCTTTTGCCAGCTCAGAAGGGAGCGCCGCTGCGCCATACCTGACCTACGCCATGTCAGCCTGCCGCCCCTACCGGATGATGAGCCCTTCTGTGTGCGCGCTTGCGCGCAGACCCGTAGGTCAGGGGGGCATGTCTCACCGCTGGCGCAGGTCTATGACCTGATTCTCGGGGACCGAGGCCGGTGCTGCACTGGACTCCGACTCGCAATCCGGGTCCAACTCGATTTCATAACTCAGGCGCGGGATAGTCAACAACGTCACCGTGCCCGTGGTATAGACGGTAAAGGTCTCGGTCTTGATGTGCTGCTGCCCGGACACCCAGCGCACGGTAACCGGCACGGCAATATTACCATCGTTGCTAAAAACCATCTCATGTTCGCCCTCGCCGATAACCCGATCCCGGTAGCCTGCGCAGCCGGTTAGAGCCGTGACCACCAAGGCCGAACTGATTATGCACACGCCAATAATTATGAAGCGAGCTGGTATGAAGCGCCGAAAACTCATAGTGCCACCTCCTGAGGTCCTATTGCTTATGAAGACGGAGGAAAGGGAGAGCGCTCACCTCCATCTATTTTGAGGGCTTTTGGGCAGATTAGTTGCAGCGCCTGCGAGGTTATTGCTTCTCTGCGCGCGGGGCACAGTCCTCCCACAAGCTCGGGAGAAGGAACGTGAGAGAATGTTGCGAATCTAATCTAGGGAACCACTAATCTAAGCCGGATTCGAGCAGTGAGAAAGACAGGTGGCACTATGCCAGTCTTGTTAGAGGTAAATATCATTCCGATTGGCAAGGTCGGCGGCAGTCTATCGGCGCCTTTGGCCGAGGTATTGAAGGTTGTCCAGGACCGCGGAGTAAAGTACGAACTCAGCCCGATGGGCACAACGCTGGAAGGGGACCTGGACACGCTGCTGGCGGTCGCGCGGGAGATGCACGAGGTCTGCTTCACGCTGGGCTATCCGCGCGTAGTCACAACCATCAAGATTGATGATCGCCGCGACAAAGACATCTCAATGCAGGCAAAGGTAGACTCCATCGAGGAAAAACTGGCAGAGTGAGGCCATTGCTGCACCGGGCCGCAATCAGCCGGCGAGTGGTTGTTGAGCTTCTGCTGACCCTCGCCACACCAAACTGTACAGGCTTCGGGCCTCTACGGTAAAGAGCGATACCGGTTAGGCCGATATTGAGACTGGATACACGGGCGGACAAAGCCAGGCAGTACTGGCGGCAGAGGGGTTGAGGCTATGGAAAAGACTGGACACCCTAAGTGTCGGCAACGCGGCGCGACTCTCGTCATAGTAGCGGTGGCGCTGGTGGCTTTGCTGGGCATAGTCACGTTGACCGTGGACGTGGGACGGCTGGCCATCGCGGCCCAGCAAGCCCAGATCGCGGCGGATGCCGCCGCCCTGGCCGGTGCCAGCGAGTTGCCCAGCGTTAGTGACGCGACTGGCGAGGCTGCACAGTACATAGAGGCCAACAACGAGGGGACCGGTGGCTTTCAGGTGGCGCTGAAACCCGGCGAGGGGTGTACTTACTACGGGCCGGGCGAGACGGTGCCCGGCTATGGCGACTTGCCCGCAGATACGCATGCTCTCGAGGTCAATACACAGATCCAGGTGAACTACATCTTCGGGCGCGTGCTGGGGCTCGATACGACCACCGTCACCAAGTCGGCAGTGGCGCTCCGCCAGGCCGCCAGCAGCAGCCCCTACGCTATCTTCGCCGGGGACGATAGCCCCACCGATACAGTCTTCCGGGATAACGGGAGCGGCCTGTATGTGGACGGCTCGATTCACGCCAACAGTAAGGTGGTTATCAACGGAGGTAACGATACAATAACGGGAGCCTTAGAATACGTCAATAGCTACAGGATAAACGGCCCGAACATTGACATCCAGGGCGGCATCATTGAGTCCACCGTACTGCCCTATCCCGTAGATTACCAATGGGATGACTTCGAGACCGATAGCACCCTCGACAGCATTACGCTCAACGACTCCGGGGCGACCCTGCCCAGTGGCAGGATTCATGTCCTGGGCGATCTTACCGTCAACGGCTCCGGGAGCTTGGCCGAGAATTCATTGTATAAAGTGGAGGGCGATGTCAGGTTCAACGGCACCGGCCACATACTCAACAACGTGACGATCGTCGCGCAGGGCAATATTACCTTCAACGGCTGCACCCAAACGATAACTCCCTTCGTCGAGGGGGTGGCGCTCGTATCATACCAGTCTACCAGCGGCACCGCCCTTACCTTTAACGGGTCCAACCAACAGAGCAATGGCGTCATGTTCGCCCCCAACGGCGGCATCGTCTTCAACGGAGCGAGCAGCCAGGTCCAG
>JALGTU010000231.1 GCA_029821195.1 Candidatus Zipacnadia bacterium | reverse complement strand
CGCCAGCCGGCGGGTATTCTCGTCGCGCGCTTCGGGGGTAAAGCCCAGGTTAGGGCTGAGGTTGGCCCGTACCTGTTCGGAGTCCAGGTTCTCCACCGCCAGCCCGCGCTTGCGCAGCTCTTGCTCTACTGCACCGGCAAGCGTGGACTTTCCCGCGGCAGGAACTCCGGTAAACCACACAACAAAGCCGGTCTGGTTCATCAGCCTATTCTCCTGTGTTCGTATCGGCGCTACGCTCTGGCATCTCTTGGTCGCGATGGTGCGTCCCGAGCGCGAGTTATGAAGTGACGAGGCGCCTCGGCGCAATCGAGGCGACTACTTGGTGTGCATCGCAGCTATTCTGAGACTTCTGCGGGCTGGGGGTGAGCAGCAGTGGCCACGTCCAACTCAGGGCGATGGCGGCAATAGACCATCCGGATGTAGATTGCAGTAGCCAGGAAACCCAGTAGATCAGCCACCGGCCGGGCTGCGAAGGCACCGACGACACCGAATGTGTGGGAGAGAATCAGCAGACCGGGAATAACGAAGATGATCTGGCGGGCGAAATTGAGTAGCATCGCCTCGGTGCCTCGGCCCATCCCCTGGAGGGTAGAGACCGCCATTATCTGAGGACCCACCAGCCACAGAGCAAGCACGACCAGGCGGACAGCTATCACGGTAAGCTCCACCAGCTCAGGCTCACGGGTAAAGACTTGGACGATAGGTGTCGCGGCGATCCAGATAAGGACGCCAATGCCAAGTCCGATGAGACTCGTAGCAGCCGCAGCCAGCTTCAGAGCATGCCACATCCGGCGGTATTGCTTGGCGCCGAAGTTGAAGCCAACGATCGGCAGCAGTCCCTGGTTTACGCCGGCCACAATGGGGAAGATGAGCATCGTGACGCGGAACGTCAGGCCGTATGCAGCGATGGCGACGGCTCCGAAGCCCCCCAGGACCCAGTTGAATATCGAGAGTACCAGGCTCTGTCCGATATGCATAAGAGCGGTCGGCCCGCCTACCTGTGCTATGTCCACAAGGATGGCATAGCGCACGCGCAAGTTAGGCAGGCGGATCCGGTAGCCGCTGCGGGCGCTGAATAGGTATGAGACGGATAGGAGGCTGGCAGCGAATTGGGAGATGGCTGTGGCCAGGCCGGCGCCCTGCACCCCGAGGGCGGGAAAGGGGCCGATGCCGAATATCAGTAGCGGGTCCAGGAACAAGTTGATCCCTGAGGAGGTCGCCATGATGACCATAGGGGTAAGTGTGTTGCCCAGCCCGCGGTAGAGACCGTTGGCAGTCATTGTGAACAGCAGAAAAGGGAAACCGAAGGCAACGGCGGTCAGGTAAGCCCGGGCCAGCTCAGCGATCTCCTCGGTTGCCCCGAACAGATGCAGAAGCTGTCGGGGAATGAGCAGGGAGACGAGGGCAATGACAACGCCGCTGCTAAGCGGTACGATGATCACCTGACCGCCGATGTCGTTGACCTCCTGGCCGCGAGCTTGCCCCAGGCGGCGGGCGACCAGTGAAGCTACCCCCACGCCCGTACCGATTCCCACGGCCCCGGCGATCATCTGCAAGGGGAAATTGACGGTGAGTGCAGCGATGGCTGTGCCACCGAGTCGTGCCACCCAGAAGGTGTCCACGATGTTATAGAGCGCCATGACGAGCATCCCGAGCATCCCGGGGATGCTGAGCTTTACCAGAAGCCGGCCGAGCGGCTGAATGCCCAGGTCTGTAGCGCTTCGCTGCATCTATTCGTGCCTTTCAAGTGTTTCGGCAAATGTGAGGAGGTCAGGCCCCATCAGGGGGTAGTCAGATAACGCCGACGTTGTCCCTGGGGCGTGCGGCCACATATGGTACTGGCGGATGGGGACAGGAATTCCTCCCTGTAGAGGAGCCACCGTGCGAGTGGTTAGTGAAGGGCAGCGCTGAGTATGTCAGTGGCCTGTCGGCAGTCTGCTTCGCTGACCACCAGCGGTGGGGCCAGGCGCACCTTGTCCTCACCGATGGCGTTGACCACCAGCCCTGCCTCCAGGCAGCGCCGCTCGATATCCTTGGCGGATGCCTGCTCGGTCAACTGCATCGCCCGCAGCAGCCCTTTCCCGCGCACGTGGTCGAAG
>JALGTU010000082.1 GCA_029821195.1 Candidatus Zipacnadia bacterium | reverse complement strand
CGGCCGCCGGAGCGGTCATTGCTGCGCCGACTGTCATTGCTTCGACCGCCGCCGGGTGAACTGCTAGGCCGGCCGCCTGCCGGGGCCGGGAGCAAGGCTTTGCGGCTGAGGCGAATCTTGCCCTCGGGGTCAATCCCGATCACCTTGACCTTGACCTCGTCGCCGACCTTGACCACATCGCCAACGCTGCGGACGTGCTCGTGAGCCATTTCGGAGATATGCAGCAAACCGTCACGGCCCGGAGACAGCTCGACGAAGGCCCCAAACTCCGGAGTGGAGACGACCTTGCCGGTGATAATCTCGCCCACCTCGATTTCGCGAGTCATCTCCCGAATCTGATCACGCGCCTGCTCCGCTTTCTCGCTATTCTCGCCAAAGACAAGGACGGTACCGTCATCGTCAATGTCAATATCAACCTCGTACTCCTCTTCCATCTTGCGGATATTCTTGCCACCGGGACCGATGATCATACCGATCTGATCCACCTTGATCTTGACCGCGAACATGCGGGGCGCGTACTTGGAGAGTTCAACACGCGGATAGGCGATTGTCTGGCCCATGATGTCCAGAATATGCAGGCGGGCCTCCCGGGCTTGCTGCAGACCTTCGGTAAGAATATGCGTGGGCAGCCCGGGCACCTTCATGTCCAGCTGCAGAGCATTCACGCCGGCGCGGGTGCCAGCGACCTTGAGATCCATCGAGCCAGCATGATCTTCAAGCCCTTGAATATCGGTGAGCACCGCGTAGTTTTGCTCGGACTCGTATACCAAGCCGATGGCGATGCCCGCCACCGGCGCAGTTATCTGTATGCCGGCGTCCATCAGAGCTAAGGTTGAACCGCATACGGCAGCCATTGACGACGAACCGTTGCTCTCCAGCACCTCGGAGACCAGGCGGATGGTGTAGGGACACTCCTCCTCCGGCGGCAGCATATTCTCCAGCGCTCGGTGAGCGAGCGCGCCATGACCGATCTCCCGCCGAGCGGGACCGCGCAGTGGTCGCACCTCGCCCACCGAGAACGGCGGAAAGTTGTAGTGGTGCATAAACCGGTGGTATTCTTCTTCCGCCAGACTGCGCACCATCTGCTGATCGCGCACCGCCCCCAGCGTGGTCAACGTCAGCACCTGGGTCTCACCGCGGGTAAACAGGCCCGAACCGTGCGCCCGCGGGGCGATGCCCACCTCGCAACTAATGGGGCGGACTTCAGCAAAGCTGCGGCCGTCCAGCCGCCGCTGTTCGTGGAGCACAGCCTGCTTCAGCAGGCGCTTGGTGAGCTCGTCAACTGCCGCCTCGATGTCTTGCTCGGGATCCTCATAGTTCTCGGCAACCCGCGCGATGATCTCGTCCTTCACAGCCGCGACTTGATCCTGACGCTCCTGCTTGTTGGGCACATCAAAGGCGGCGGATAGTGGTTCACTGTACTCGTTGGCCACAAGCTCGACAATCTCGGCCCGCGGTTCCCACAGAGGATACTCGCGCTTGGGCTTGCCGGCCTGCTGGCGCAGGTCCTCGATGGCCGCGACCACCGGCTGACAGGCCTCTTCGGCCAGTTGGAAGGCCTCAACCAGCTTATCCTCGGGAATCTGGCGGCCCTGCATCTCGGCCATCACGACGCCCTCGGCGGTAGCAGCCATCAGTACGTTCAGGTCCCCTGCCTCAACCTGCTCGAACGAGGGGTTAAGGATGAACTCCCCGTCCTGCATCCCCACCTGGACAACCCCAAAGGGTCCCGCGAAAGGCAGACTGGACAGGTGCATCGCCGCGGACGCGCCGATCATTGCCACGACATCCACGGAACTCTCGTTGTCCGCCGACAGCGGAGTCGCAATGACCTGAACATCATTGCGCAGGCCGCTGGGCAGCAGCGGCCGAATGGGCCGATCAATTCGCCGGCAGCTCAGGATCGCGCCCTCGCCGGGGCGCCCTTCACGCTTGAAGAAACCACCCGGGATCTGCCCTACGGCATACATCTTCTCCTCGAAATCTGCACGCAAGGGTAAAAACGGCAGGTCCATCGGCTGCGGGGATACGGTTGCGGTGACCAGAATCATCGTTTCGCCGTAGGTCACCAGTACGGCAGCATCAGCCTGGCGGGCCATGCGCCCGGTTTCGATGGTCAGCGGGCGTCCCGCACAGTCACAGCTCACTTCATGTAACATTTACGTCCTCCTCCGCCAGAACCGGAGGAAAACCCAGGAGACTTCGAGGAGACAGGGAAAACAGACCGCCTGGGGCATAAGCAGGCCACCTAGGTCCGCGCGGCTCTGCTTTCCCTGTTTCCTCTACGTACTCTCGGCCACTTCCAGTTCTGACGCTTCTCAATTGTGTACGTCTGTATGTACGTCTATCTGAGAACGTCCAGCTATCAGACGTTTCCCCAACAGATTGGTTCGCGCTGGCACCGTGTGCCGGCGCTACTTGGCCTAGCGGCGCAGCCCCAATTTCCCCAAGAGCTCTCGGTAGCGATCAATATCGGTGTTTTGCAGATAATTGAGCAACCTACGCCGCTGGCCGACCATTTTGAGCAGCCCGCGGCGGGAGTGGTGGTCTTTGCGATGCTCTTGCAGATGCCCGGTGAGGTACTCAATCCGCGCGGTCAGCAATGCTATCTGGACCTCAGGAGAGCCGGTATCCGACTCGTGCCGCTTGAATTTATCAACGATCTCTTGCTTGTCCTGCACAGTTAGAGCCAATTCGCCCACCTCGTTTCCTTACAACCGCGCTCGGTGGGAACGAGCGGCAGTCGCCGTTACACAAGAGAATCAGCCTCAGACCGAGGTTCCCGGCGGAAGGGCGAAAATCCCAGTGCGAGGAGTGCAACGATGTTAGAAGTATATCATATATCGGGCGGAATGTAAAGCACGCGGGGACTACCCGGTGCGCCCCGGTCAGTAATCAGCCGCATTTCGGTATTCAGATCGGCAGTTTGCAGATATCCTCCTCGGTAATTCGCACCGTGCGTTCGTCAATTACCTCCGCGCCGGGGCGCAAGTACCCCTGCACACTGCACCCTTCCTGCATTCGGGCTTCGAAAGTGTACGGTCCCGGGAAGAAATACGGCGCGATCTCACCAATCTTTTCGCACGCTTCACGAGCTTTCTCCCGGATCAACGCGCAGGATGCCTCGTGCGACCGGCTCATCGCCAGCTCTCTGCCCAGCGCCCACTTCACCACCGCGCCGACAATATTTGGCACCAGCTCCCGGGCCTCCTCCAGGGTCACATCGTCGCCGGTCACCAATACCGTCGGCACGCCTATCGTCCCGGCCATCAACGCCCGGCAGCCAAACTCGCCCAGCTCGATATCGTTTATCTTGTAATACTCCACGGTCTGGCTCGAATAGGTATGGCAGAGATTTCCCCGGTCGCCCATCCTGGCGTGCTGGCCGACGAACATCAGCGCGTCGAAGCTTTCGTCAAGCGCATACGGCGCGCGGAGGCCCCGCCCGGCGATCAGCTTCGCTTTCGGGTGAAACAGCTTCTCATCAATGCCGCCCCCGCCGTGCCCATCCCAGACGATGACCTCTGCACCCGGGTCGAAGTCCAGGATACCGTCCACGCAGGCATTGACTTCGCCCGTCAGGAAATACTCGGAGCGCATCTTCTCTTCGGGAGTGACGTCGCGCGTCTGGGCCCAGGTGGTGATCATCGCGGGACCTTCGAGGTCAGTGAGGATATAGACCTTCATCAGTTCGCCTTCCTTAGCTCTGGTCTCGGTAGCTACGGCCACAACTCAAAGACATCGTCACTGGTCATGCGGACGGTGCGCTCGTCAACAATCTCAACGCCTGGCCTCAGATAGCGCTGAAGGCTGTGACCTTCGTTGAGGCGGATCTCCTTGGTGTAGGGACCGGGCATGAAGAACGGCTCGATATCATCCCGCTTGTCGCAGGCTTCACGGGCCTTCCCCCGGATGAGCCGGCAAGCGGCTTCGTGCGAGAGGTGCGTTGCCAGCTCGCGTCCCAGCGACTGTTTTACCGGTGCGCCTACGATTTCAGGAATAAGCTCGCGCGCTTCAGCAACAGCCACATCGTCGCCCGCGATGAATATCGTGGGCACGCCCAGTACGCCAGCCCACAACGCAAAGGAGCCGAACTCTCCCAATTCGATACCGTTGATCTTGTGGTATTCCACCGATGCGGACGACTGGGTGTGGCACAGCGTGCTGTCCTGACCGGCTCGCGCATGCTGGCCGACGTACATCAGCGCGTCGTAGCTTTCGTCAATACCGAAGCGTGGGGGCAGCCCCCGCCCGGCAATCAGTTTCGCCTGCGGATGGAACAACATCTCGTCAACGCCACCCGAGCCGTGCCCATCACAGACAATAACCTCGGCATCAGGGTCAAAGTCGAGGATGCCGTCAACGCAGGCATTTACTTCGCCCGTCAGGAAATACTCGGACCGCATCTTTTCCTCCGGGGTCACATCGCGCGTCTGGGCCCAGGTGCTGATCATCGCCGCGCCTTCGAGGTCGGTCATTACATAGATCTTCATTGGGCCTCACCCCTAACCCCTCTCCCTGCGGGAGAGGGGAAGAGCTATGGAATGCACTTGTCAGAGTCGCATCAGCCAGTCACTGTCGGCCAGGCGCTCGACCAGGTCGTTCAGGAACGGTGCCGCCTGCGTGGCGTCCAGCGCGCGGTGGTCTGCGGTCAGCGTCAGGTATGCGCTCAATCGCGGCACAATCTGCCCGTCAACGACCATCGGCCGCTGCTTTATCGCGCCGACGGCCAGTATCGCCGTCTGCGGCGGGCTGATGATCGCGTTGAACATATCCACCACCGTCGGCCCGATATTGCTGACCGTAAAGCCCGCCCCCATCTGTAACGACGCCCGCAGCCGCCCGCCGCGCGCCAGCTCGATGAGTTCGCGAGTGTCCTCGGCGATCTCGTCGAGGCTCTTTTCGTCTGCGTCAAAGACCGTCGGCAGCAGCACGCCGTCCTCCGTGGCGCAGGCAAAGCCCAGGTTAATCGGCTTGAGCAGCTTGACCTGATTATCCTCGCACCAGGCGTTCATCGCGGGGTATTTGCCGATGGTGGACGCGACTATCTTGATGAAGTAGTCGTTGTAGGTCGGCACCACACCGCCCTGCTCCTTGCGCTCATTGCGGGCGGCGACCAGCGCCTCGGTATCAGCCAGCACCTGCAGCCAGAACTGGGGGATATCGCGGAAACTAGTGCCCGTGCGCTCGCCGATAGCCTGGCGGATGCGAGTCAACTCTTCGACTTCAAACTCCGGTTCATGCGGTCGGCGTGAAGGCATATCACAATTCCTCTCTGACCAGCGATGATCTCCGACGCATAGAGCAACCCCCGCCCCACGCACCCCGCTTACCCTGTAATATTCAAAGTTTTTGCCGGAGAGGTGCGGAGAACCGACTTTTTCCCAAAAAGCGGGGTCTCCGCATAAGCCGTTCAAACAGTTTCTACTCCGTCGGTGGCAGGTCGAGCTTGATGTGCAGGTCGCGGAGCGCCTCGGGTGATGCCGGCGAGGGTGCGCCGCTCATCAGGTCCTGCGCGCGCTGGGTCTTGGGGAAGGCGATGACGTCGCGGATTGAGCTTTCTCCGCACATCATCATCACCAGCCGGTCAAAGCCCGGCGCGATACCACCGTGCGGCGGCGTACCATACTCGAACGCCCGCAACAGGAAGCCGAAGCGCTGCTCGGCCTCCTCCGGGCTGATGCCGAGCACGTCGAAGATCTTCTGCTGGATCTCTCGCCGGTGAATTCGGATGCTCCCACTGGCCAGTTCCACCCCGTTGATGACCGCGTCGTAGGATTGCGCGCGGACGTTGCCCGGGTCGGTGGCGAGCAGATCAAGATCGTCGGGATGAGGCATGCAGAAGGGGTGATGCTCGGCCTCCCAGCGCCCCTCCTCCTCATTCCAGGCGAACATCGGGAATTCGGTGACAAACAGCGGCTTGAAGACCAAGTTATCCAGCAGCCCCTCGCGCCGGGCCATCTCCCGGCGCAGCCAGTCCAGGCTTTCGGCGACTATCTCCGGCTTATCCGCGACGAGGAGCAGCAGGTCGCCGGTCACGGCCTCGAAGCGCTCAGCGATACTCTGAAGCTCCTCTGCGCTGAAAAACTTGGCCACCGGCGAGTCTATCCCGTCGGCGGTCACACGCATCCAGACCAGCCCCTGCGCCTTGTGGTCCCTGGCGAAATCGGTGAGCTGGTCGAGCTGCGCGCGGGGGTACTCCCCGCAGCCCTGCGCGTTGATCCCCTTGACCTCTCCCCCACCTGCGACGGTCTTGCTGAAGACCTTGAACTCCACTTCGCGAGCCAGGTCCGAGATGTCCACGAATTCCATACCGAAGCGCAGATCAGGCTTGTCCGTGCCGAAGCGGGCCATTGCCTGCGCGTAAGTGATGCGGGGGAAAGGCACCGGAAGCTCCACGCCGATGCATTCCCGGAATATGTGCGCGAACAGCCGCTCGGTCAGTTCGAAAATGTCATCCTGCTCGACGAACGACATCTCGATGTCAATCTGGGTGTGCTCGGGCTGGCGGTCGGCGCGCAGGTCCTCGTCGCGCAGGCAGCGCGCGAGCTGGTAGTACTTCTCGACGCCTGAAACCATCAGAAGCTGCTTGAGAATCTGCGGCGACTGGGGCAGCGCGTAGAAGTTGCCCGGGCTGACGCGGCTGGGCACCAGGTAGTCGCGGGCGCCCTCCGGCGTAGCCTTGAAGAGAATCGGCGTCTCCACCTCCCAGAAGCCCTCCGCGTTCAAAAACGCCCGCGTCGCCTGAGCGGCCTCGTGGCGAATCCGCAGATTGCGCTGCATCCGCGGGCTGCGCAGGTCAATGTAGCGGTACTTCAGCCGCACCAGCTCTTCGGTATCGGTCTCATCTACGAACGAAAACGGCGGCGTCTTCGCCGGATTGAGCACCTCAGCAGCCTCGGCCACGACGTCCACATCACCCGTAGGCAGTTGCGGATTCTCAGTACCTTCCGGACGACGGCGCACCTTCCCGCGCACCGCGATGACGTACTCCGGGCGGACATCCGCAGCCAGCTTATGAGCCTCCGCCGATATCTCCGGGTCAAATACCACCTGTACTATCCCGGCGCGGTCGCGCAGGTCCACGAATATCAGCCCACCGTGGTCGCGGCGGCGGTTGACCCATCCGTTCAGGGTCACCTCTTCGCCGATATGCTGCTGGCGCAGCTCGCCACAGTGGGCAGTGCGTTTCATAAAACTCGCCATCTCCGACATTCAGTCAAATCCTCTCTGTGATAACGGCTGATGCGAGGAACCGGCTTTTTGAAAAAAGCCGGTTCATCGCGCACCTCCGGCAAAAACTTCAATAGTTAGCGGCAGCAGCGGCACTACCGACGTTAGAAAGCCCGCTTCTGTTCTCGGCTGCGCCACTGCTCTACCGCCTCGGCGCGTATTTCGTTGACGTGGCTGACTACCTGCGGGGCCATAATCGCGAAGAGCACCAAGGCAACGCCCAGCAGGGCCACAAACCTGGCAATATTGCCGGAAATGAGAAAAGCGAACAGGCCAAAGATCGCCGGGACCTCGCAGAAGGCAGCCTTGACGATGACATTCTTGACCGCGAACATCCCGATGGCCACGGGCACACAAGCAGCTGCCAGTGCGTAGAATATCATATCTCCCCAGACAACGGCCCGGATATCCGTGGTCGTGCTCACAAAGTACACAACAAGCGCGTAGGCCAGCGTACTGAGAAATATCGCCCCGGTCACCTGGTAGATACGCCTTACGTTTAGGTCTACTTCAGCCGCTGGGAAGCGACAGACTGGGCACTCTCCGCTGGAGTCGGGCTGCATCCTCTGGCTACACGCCGGGCATCTCATGCTTCCTCGTCCTCCGCACTCAGCCGCGATATCAGCTCAGACCGCGGAATCATCTCCTGCTCGCCGCTGTCCATATCGCGCAGAGTAGCTGTCCCCTGCTGGACCTCATCCTCACCGATGATTACGGCATAGCGGTAGCCTTCGTTGTCAGCAGTGCGCATCTGTGCTCTCATACTGCGCCGGCGATAGTCTATCTCCGCGACGATTCCCGCTTCTCGGAGTTCGGCCAACAGCTTCAGCCCCACCAACCAGGCCTCGTCGCCCAGCGTGATGACGTAATAGCCCTCGCGGCCAGTACCATCCTCAGTTTGCATTCGCCACCTCCTGGGCGATGAGTACCCGCTCCAGGCCGATGCCCACACCGACCGCCGGCGTAGGCGGGCCGCCGCACTGCTCGATCAGCTTGTCGTAGCGACCACCGCCGCCGATCGAGTCCTGTGCGCCCAGCCCGGGCGCCACGAACTCAAAGGCCGTCTTCGTGTAATAGTCCAGCCCGCGGACGATGGTCGGGTCCAGCGTGTAGGGAACGTCCAGAGCATCTAGCGTGTGCTGAAGCTGAGCGAAGTGCTCGGCACAATCCGGGCAGAGCATATCCCGCAGCACCGGTGCACTCTGCATTATTGCCTGGCACGTTTCATTCTTGCAGTCCAGCAGCCGCAGCGGATTGGTCTCGTAGCGGCGCTGGCATTCGCGGCAGAGCTGTCCGAGCTGCGGCGCAATCTGGTTCTTGAGCGCCTTGACATACTCAGGGCGACACACCGGACAGCCCACTGAATTAAGCAGCAGCGTGACCTCTTTGATACCCAGCTTGGCGAAAAAGCGCAGCGAGAGCTGGATGATCTCAACATCCACCGCCGGCTCCAGGGAACCAATCGCCTCCGCGCCGCACTGGTGATGCTGGCGGTAGCGCCCCGCCTGGGGGCGGTCATAGCGGAAGACCGGCGCGATGTAGTAAAGCTTAGTGATTCGCTGGGGGTCCTGGCCCTGGAGGTTGTTCTCGAGGTAGGCGCGGATGACTGGCGCAGTTCCCTCCGCACGCAGCGTCAGGCTGCGCCCGCCGCGGTCAGTGAAGCTGTACATTTCCTTGCTAACGATATCGGTCTCTTCACCAACCGCCCGGACGAACAGGTCGGTCTCCTCGAACATCGGCGTGCGAATCTCCTCGTAGCGGTACAGCCGACACAGCTCGCGGAAGGTTGCTTCCGCCTGCTGCCAGCGACCCACTTCGCTGGGCAGAATATCATTCACACCACGTGGTCTGCGGTAGAGCATCAGTGAAATCCACCTTGTATAGCAAACCGCCCGCGACCTGAGCGCGGGCAGCAACTCGCCAGGGCTACCCGGGCCGGCTACTTCTTCTTTTTCTTGTCGTCTTCGTCGTCGGGCTCCACCAGCTCGCCTCCCAGCGCAGCTTCGGCCAACTCGCCGTAATACGGGTGGCGCGAGACCACGAACACCTGGAATACTCCCGCCAGCGCCAGCAGGTGCAGTCCGTTGACCAGCGGGAGTCTGGCGAACACGGCGACCAGCGCCAGGACCGACATCACCAGACCGACGACAGTGAGCAGTATTACCGCGCGGTGCACTGCCCCGAAGGCCAGATCGGCATGCGCCCCCAGTTGTGTGCGGGTCGGTTTGAACTCATCGCCGCCCGCGGCTCGCAAGATCCGCCGCCCCACTCGCTCGGCGTCGGTCCATCGCCCATCCAGCGAAAAACCGATGAAAAACAGAAGAGCCGATACGGCCAGGACCGCCTGGGCCCGTCGTTCCGTCACCAGTTTCTCCTGCTGCTTGACAGTACCGGCGTCGGCATTGGCCTCCGGACTGGCCACGACCAACATCAGCACGAACATAATACCCAACGGAAACAGGCCCCAGACCACCCAGATATAGCTCAGGCGGTGTCGCAGGGCCAACCATTTTTCTTCCTGAACTGGACCGAGTTTCATTTGCAGTCAACTTCCGCAGACGTCTTGTTATCACTATCCTCAGACGCCAGGTAGTATAGCACCAGGCCAACGACACTGTCAACGCGACGGAGCAATCCCCACGCTCATCCGCCGTCGTTGCTGCCAGTGTTCAGCTCCACAGTTCGCGGCGATATTCGAGATACTCCCCACGCATTCCGATCTCCTCGAGCACGGCCAAATGCTCAGCGTGAAGCTGCTGGGCGAGGTCTTGGTGCTGCTCGAAGACATCATGTTCCTGGCCTGGATCGCTGGCGAGGTGGTACAATCGCGGTTGGGGAACCTCCTTGTCTACTCCTGTCTCGCGAGGCACACTGTCCACAGCACGTGTTCCTCTATCAGCCACCTCCGAGCCCGGCGAGCCGTAATAGATAAGCGCCCACTCTCCATCGCTAATCGTTGACGCGACCCCAGCGCTGGCATAATTCAGCGGAGGCGTGCAGATGGCTACATTGCGGGGATGCCTCTCCCCGCGTTCCATTAGCCCAACCAAGCTATGTCCATGCATGGTGCCGGGGTCGTCAACCCCCAGCAAGTCGAGAATAGTCGGCGCCAGATCCGGCGGCTGGGCCAGGGCCGAGAGCCGCTGTGACTCGGTCTGTCCGGGTAGTTGGATCATCAGAGGAAGGCGGGCAATCTCCTCCCACAGGGGAACGTAAGAGAAATACTCACCGATCAGCGACTTGCCGATAATCCCATGCTCGCCATGCAGGAAGCCGTGATCGGTGGTGAAGATGATCGCGGTATCCTCGGCCAGTCCCAGGTCTTCGACACGCTCGAGTAGATGACCGACCCAGGTGTCCACTAGGCTCACCTCGCCGGCATACAACGCGCGGCAGTGCTTAAGCTCCTGCGCGGTCAGGTAGTCGGTATAGTCGTAGCGCGGGTAGATGACCTCCTCGCCGTCGTAGTCGGGGTCGTACAGGTCCACATACCACTGCGGCGGGTCCCACGGCTCGTGCGGATCGAAGGTATCCACGTACAGAAAGAAATCCTGATCGCGGTTCTCCTCCAGCCATTCCCCAGCGGCGCGCATCGTCTGCGCGACGAAATAATCCTCTTCGCCCTGGCGATGCGCGACGTTGCGCAGGTACTGTTTCACTGTCCGCTCGGGGGCACGCAACTTGTCGGGTGAGCAGGGCAGCGGCGGATCAGCGGGCGCGGTGCGCCACAGGTCATTCTCCTGCCCGCGGATGAAATGATAGCCGCCAAAGCCCCGCTGGAAATTGTAGCCTTTGCGGAACGGGTGGGGCGTATCGGCAATCGCCATGGTCGTGAAGCCCGCCTCGCTGATTACCTCGCTGATCACTGTCGAATCGTCCGGCAGCGGCCCCCAGTCGAACTCGATGAAGCTGTACCGGCCCGTCATTACGTCGCAGCGATTGGGCACGGTGGGGAACGAGGCCGCGCGGGCCTCCTCGAAAACGAAGGACTGACCAGCCAAGCGGTCAAGGTTGGGCGTGTGAATCCACTGGTTACCGTACGCGCCGACGTGGTCGCGGCGCAGCGTGTCGGAGATTATCAGTATGACGTTCATAGCCTGGCTCCCTTGCAGTGTCAAGTTTGATGCAACTGCTACTGGTTACTCCCTCGCCCGCACCAACAGGTAAACGAAGAGTGCAGTAATGGCGATGAGGAGCATGAACGGTGCAAAGATGTACGCCAATAGCGGGGCGAAGCGCTCGCTTAGAGTGTGCAGGAGGGCAATCCCCAGGCCCAGCGCCATTGATACTCCGGCTGTCCACAGCAGGATCGAGACGCCCTTGCGCCCCCGAAACGGTTCGAGCAACTCCCCCAGACCCGGCAGAGCCTCGCCGCATTCGATACAATGAGAGA